>JAFUOH010000026.1 GCA_017482055.1 Clostridia bacterium | reverse complement strand
TTCGCCAAAGGCGAACTCCGAAGCAGGTCGGCTTTGCCGACCTGCTGGGGAACCCTTCGGATCGGCGTTTGAGAGCAGATGGTTCCCCCTCTGCCCGCGCCGCCCGAAGGACGGCACGAAACGCGGGGTGTGGGGCAGCCGCCCCACGACGCTAAACGATAATTCGCAAAAATAATACTGAGCGGCGTATTTGATGCAGGAGCCTATTATGAAACTTTACCTAAACCCAAATCTCGACCCATATTTTAACCTTGCAGCCGAGGAGTATCTTATTACCCACACCCGCGAGGATATAATCATGCTTTGGCGCAATGACAGGTCTGTCATCATCGGAAAAAATCAGAACGCTTTTGCTGAGATCGACTTGGAATTTTGTCGCGTGAACGGTATCAAAGTCGTACGTCGTTTGACGGGAGGCGGAGCGGTGTTCCATGATCCCGGAAATGTCAATTTTACGTTTATTTCTCCCGCAGGCGGACAGCTTGCGGAGGGAATGCGCGCGGGCGGATTGGATTTTGCTCATTTTACCCGTCCGATTATTGCCGCGCTCGGTGATATGGGAATTAAAGCCGAGCTTTCGGGGCGGAATGACATTGTTGTACCTACAGCAGACGGTGAGCGCAAGATCTCGGGCAATGCGCAGTGCGTGATTGACGGTACCACCATGCATCACGGCACACTGCTTTTTTCGGCTGAACTCTCACGTATGCAGGGGGCTCTTACCGTAGATCCCGAAAAGCTCAAAACCAAGGGCATTGCCAGCGTGCGAAGCCGTGTTGCAAATATTCGCGATCTGCTGCCGCCTTCGGCGGAGCTTGAGAGCGCCGAGCTGTTTATGAATCGCCTTGCAAAGCGGCTTGAGTACGACTTTTCCGTGAGCGCGGAGAGCTTCACACAGAGTGTGAGCGGTGGAATAGAAGCGCTGGCGAAAGCCAAATATTCCACGGACGAATGGAACCTTCGCCGCTTCGGCAGCTTTGACAAGACCAGCCGCAAGCGCTTTGCATTCGGCTCTCTCGAAGTGGCACTCACCGTGAGAGACGGTGTCATTGACAATATTGC
Source organism: Clostridia bacterium (assembly GCA_017482055.1). Lineage (GTDB taxonomy): Bacteria > Bacillota > Clostridia > Oscillospirales > CAG-272 > Flemingiibacterium. The sequence goes on along the minus strand of JAFUOH010000026.1, from coordinate 7,374 downwards.
ATTTGGCGGAGATTTCTTCGGTGTTCGCGATGTATCGGAGCTGGCAGGAATACTTCGCGGCGTGCAGTATACACGCGAGGGCATCACAAAACAACTTGACGGTACAGAGGTTGGTGAATATATCTCAGGGGCGGATGCAGCGAGCCTTCTTGCTTTGTTACTGTAATTTTTCACTGTTTTATAAATGTTGACGATGAGTTAACAGTTTGTTCATTACTTTTACAGCAAAATATATTAAAATATTAGTATAGTAGAAGTTTAAAGGTCACAACCTTAATAACAAATCTGCTTTTTCTCTGAAAATACTTCAAGATGAAAGGAATCATTATTATGAACAAGCTGCATGACGAAAAAATCGACTTCTTATTTAAGGGAATACTTACACTTGAGAACGTAGCGGAATGCTACAGCTTCTTTGAGGATCTTTGCACGGTAGCGGAGCTTCAGGAAATGTCCAAGCGTCTGCTTGCGGCAAAGATGTTAAAGGATAATTATATCTATACCGAGATCGCCGAGCGTACGGGTCTCTCTACCGCCACCATCAGCCGCGTTAATCGTTGCTTAAAGTATGGCAGTGACGGCTATATTACCGTGCTTGAGCGCATGGAACGCATGAAATAATGGCGTCACATGGGTCAGATGCGTATACCTCACTGGCGCCCGTATATGACCGCCTTAATTCCGAGATCGACTATGAGGGATGGGCAGATCATATAGAGGCTCAGTTCAGGTCATATGCAAAAAAACAGCCAGAATCGGTACTTGACCTTGCCTGCGGTACGGGCGCGATGACAGTCATCCTCGCCCGCCGCGGCTACGATATGACGGGTATCGACTTGTCCGAGGATATGCTCGCCGTCGCGCGCGACAGGTGCGACCGCGAGCGTTTTTCGCATTCGGTGCTGCTTATCAGACAGGATATGTCGGAGTTTGAGCTGTATGGCACCGTAGATGCCATTGTGTGCTGCCTTGACAGCCTTAATTATCTCACGAAGATCGACGATCTGCGGCGTACGCTTCTGCATGTGCACAACTATCTTGAGCCTGACGGGCTGTTTGTTTTCGACATGAACGCTCCTGCGAAGTTTTGCAGAGTGTACGGTCAGAATTCATATATCCTCGAGGATGATGGTGTGCTTTGCGCATGGCAGAATGATTATAATGCTAAGACAAAGCTGTGCGATTTCTATCTTTCCATCTTCACGGAGAATGAAAACGGCACATGGCAGCGCTATGACGAGATTCAGCGAGAGAGATGCTACAGTCTGCGTACTGTGAAGAAGCTGCTCTCAGAGTGCGGCTTTGAATTATGCTCATTGAGTGCGGGTTTTGACGGCAGTGAGGTCAACGAGGACACCGAGCGTTGGTATTTCACCGCACGGGCGAAGAAGTAAGCTATAAAGGATTAAACAACATGCAAAAAAATTCAACTATACTGCGTGCGATGACCAGAGACGGCAGCGCACGCGCGTTTGTGATAAACTCCACCGATATCGTAAATTCCGCTATCGGCTATCACCACACCACCCCCACCGCGTCGGCACTGCTCGGCAGAACGCTGACCGCGGCTTCCATGATGGGTACACTGCTAAAAGATAAGGGCAACACTCTGACCCTCAACATTCGCGGCGACGGTCCCGCTAAAAACGTTATCGCAGTGTCCGACTATGCGGGCAATGTCAAGGGATATATCGCCGAGCCCAATATCGACATCCCGAAAAAGTCAAACGGCAAGTTAGATGTGTCGGGCGCCATCGGTCACGGCACGCTGTCGGTTGTCAAGGATATCGGACTTAAGGAGCCCTATTCGGGTATGATAAATTTAGTCAGCGGCGAGATCGCGGAGGATATCACTCAGTACTTCGCGGCAAGCGAGCAGACGCCGAGCCTGTGTGCGCTTGGTGTGCTTATCGACCGCGACTATACCTGTAAGGCGGCAGGCGGCGTGCTTGTGTCATTGCTCCCATTCGCCGCGGAGGAGACCATAGCTCAGCTTGAAAAGAATGCCGAGAAGCTTTCAAACATCTCCCGCCTTTTTGACGAGGGACTGTCCTGCGAGCAGGTCATGGATATCGTGCTCGAGGGTATCGAATATGATATTTTCGATGAGATCGAGGCGGGATACGCTTGCGACTGCTCCCGTGAGCGCTGCGGACGTGCGCTTATCAGCATTGGCAGGGACGAGGTCGAGGGCATATTTGCGGAGTGCCGTAATGAGGGCAAGCCCGAGGAGATACAGATCGAGTGCCATTTCTGCGATAAGAAGTATCTCTTCACGAGGGCGGACACCGAGAAGATGTTCAAAAAATAGTATATTAAAAAGAGACATGCCACAGTATTATTTGTCTTGAATTAATGTTGACACGCTTCGGATTCAATGGTATAATAATAGAATCCAAACAAAAATCAAAGCGGAGGATATTATGCACGGACTTTTGATACATCCCGGTGAGCTTACTAAAAAATGGATAGACCGCATGGCAGACGCAGGCGTAAGGGTGCTTGGACTGCACCCCGAAGGCGGCAAGCAAGCCATTGATTCATTAAATAATCTGCTGCGCCTGCTTGAAACAGAAGAATACCGCGCGCTTATTGACTATGCCATTGACGTTCGTGGGCTGGAAATAGAATACGAGTTTCATGCCGCAGGATGGCTGTTGTCCCGTGAGCTGTTTGATACCCATCCCGAATATTTCCGCATGGACGAGAACGGTGAGCGTGTGCGGGAGATAGATTTCTGTTTATCGAATACTGAAGCCATAGACGTTATTGCCGAAAATGCCGCGGCGCTTGCAAAAAGGCTGTATCGCAGTGCGCCGCGCTACTATTTCTGGCTTGACGACAATTCAAAGCCGTGCGGCTGCGAGCTGTGTCGTGCTATTTCCCCATCGGATGCTCAACTTAAAGTGATGAATGCCATAGTCACGCGCTTGCGCCGTGATGACCCGAGTGCGACGCTTGCGTATCTTGCTTATCAGAATTTCATCGTACCGCCGAAAACCGTAAAGCCTGCAGACGGTATCTTCCTTGAATTTGCTCCTATCAAGCGCGACATGAACCGTCCCGCATCGGAGGGCGCGGAGCTTGACAATGTGCGTGAGCTGCTTGCAGTGTTCGGGACGCAAAACTCCAAAGTGTTGGAATATTGGTATGACAATTCGCTTTTCTCTAAGTGGAAGAAGCCGCCTAAGCAGTTTAAGGCAAACAATGAGCTGATCCGAGGCGACCTTGATTTTTACTGCCGACTTGGCTTCGAGGTTATCGCTTCCTTTGCTTGCTTTCTCGGCGATGACTATGAGGAGCTTTGGGGAGATGTGGATATCGGCGCATTCGGTGAGTAACATTTGTCTGCTCGGAGCGTATACTTTAATATAAGATCTACCATAACCGATCGAAGGGCGGATAACGGCTGTGATCCGTCCCTTGTCGAGCGGTATATGTGACAAAAGCTTCCGGAAAAATATTTTTGAAAAATTTCAAAAACCTATTGACAAACCGAAAAGAGTATGATATAATATAAAAGTCGCAGGGAACAAGTTCCTAAGACATGGAAGCTTAGCTCAGCTGGGAGAGCATCTGCCTTACAAGCAGAGGGTCACAGGTTCGAGCCCTGTAGCTTCCACCAGCGGTCTGTAAAGACCGCTTATGGCCGGGTAGTTCAGCTGGTTAGAACGCTAGCCTGTCACGCTAGAGGTCGTGGGTTCGAACCCCATCTCGGTCGCCATATGCCTCTGTAGCTCAGTTGGTAGAGCAGGGGACTGAAAATCCCCGTGTCGTTGGTTCGATTCCGACCGGAGGCACCAAGCTTCGGCAATAGCCGAAGCAATAAGCGGATTTAGCTCATTTGGTAGAGCGCGACCTTGCCAAGGTCGAGGTGGCGGGTTCGAGCCCCGTAATCCGCTCCATTTTTTTCTCTACTCATCCCAAAAGGATGAGCTTTGGCGCCATAGCCAAGCGGTAAGGCAGAGGTCTGCAAAACCTTTATTCCCCGGTCCGATTCCGGGTGGCGCCTCCATCTATGTAGTACGAAAAGACTACTACACACAAAAGTCCTTGATTTTCAAGGACTTTTCGTGTTTTTAAGGGCTTTTTTCAGTGTCGAAAATTTTTGCTGAAAAATGCTCGATTTTTCGTTTATACAGGTCTTGAACCTACGGGATAATCGCACATTTGAGAAATCTCTGCTTTTCTGATATAATATAGACAGAAAGAAGGAAAGCGAGGATTTACAGATGAAAAACGGATACACGATGGTTCGCAGACTTAAACTCACCCCCTTTGAACTCCGAGTTGCTATCGAAGCTCTCAATGCAAAGAGACTTAAACAGAAGGCAAACGGGATCGACAACAGAGCAACCTCCAATCTCATACTCCACCTGCTTGATGCACTTGAAGCATAATTACATACGGTTAACATGAAGCCGACTTTATGACCACTAACGAAGTGGAAATAAGGTCGGCTTTTTTGTTTTCCGAAAAAACAACCGACAGGAGGAAAAAATGTATATTGAAATGAAAAAGACGGGTCTTGATGTTTCAGACCTCATTGCTTTGGTTCAGCGCAGGGGAGGAGGAAATACCGGGTTTCCGTATAAAAGCTTTGTTTGTCGATGCAGTAATTGTCTGTATTCGACCAAAGGCAAGTGCGCTCTGAAGGAGTGCTGCTGTATGGATGAACGCATCCGCGCTCATACCTGTACTTTCGGGGAAATGATGAGATATTGTTTCTCGGGCATCGGAGATAACGTGTTTCATTTCTGTCTGCGTATCGCTATTGAGCGTGAAGCAGAACTGAAAAGCTGCTTTTTGGATGCAGGACACCGCAAACGTTTCTATGAAGGTCTTGCCTATACAAGAAAGGCAAGTAATAACCTTATTGCTCAGATCTTCTTGCTTTCCGCTTATGAGAGCTTGTGGGTTGAAGCCAAAAAGGTACTTGAAAGGAACTGTGTTGTTTACTCGGCTCTTGAAATCTCTATCAAGGGCATTGACGTAAATCCGCACAATCTCTTTACAACCGCGATAGATCTTGAATACGGTTCGGCACACTCAGACCTGCTCGACCTCTCCGATGATGAAGTTGTGGACTTTGATGTGTTCCGAATGATCTGTTATGCGGTGGCTATCAGCGCATACGGTCTTGATGCTATCAGAGTCAGCGAAAAGCAGAGAGCGAAGAAATATAAGCACAAGAGGAAAGGAGAAAGAACAAATGAGTGAATCCATTGACGAGTTAAAGGGGAATGAACCAAAGCGCGAGAAGGTGCGAATAATTTCCATTGAGCTTATCGACGATTTCCCCGAGCACCCTTTCCAAGTAAAGGATGATGAAAGCATGGCGCAGCTTGTAAGCAGTATAGAAATGAACGGCGTTCTCAATCCCGTTATTCTTCGCAAAAAAGAAGGAGAGCGATATGAGATCATCGCAGGACACAGACGAAAATACGCTTGTCGTAAGTTGGATATAAAGCTCATACCCTCTATCGTCCGTGAATTGAGTCGTGAAGATGCCATCATCGAAATGGTTGATTCCAATCTTCAAAGAGAGTGCATCTTACCTTCGGAAAAGGCTCGGGCATATAAAATGAAGATGGACGCGATGAAAAGAAAGGCAGGTAGACCAAGTAAAGAAAATTCTGCCCCACTGGAGCAGAATTTTGGCAAGACCACAAGAGATATGTTGGCGGCGGATAGTCCCGATAGCAGTGAGCAGATTCGTAGATACGTTAGATTGACAGAATTGACTCCTGAGCTACTTGAATTTGTCGATGAGGGTAAAATCGGTATGAGACCTGCGGTGGAGCTTTCTTACTTGCAGGAGGACGAAATGCGAGACTTGGTTGATTATATCGACACCGAGGGAACGTTCCCGTCTCACGCCCAAACCATAAGAATGAGAGCATTGAGTAAAGAAGGGAAACTCGACACCGATGCTATCAACACCATTATGAATGAAGAAAAGCCAAACCAAAAGGCGCGAATCAAGATTCCTATGGAAAAGATTGAGAAATACTTTCCCGTAGGTACTTCGGAGCAGAAGATAGAGGAGACCATTATCAAAGCTCTTGCTTTGTACCGTCAGCGGCAGAAGGAGAACCGAGACGCACGATGAAACAATTTAATACCGAAATCACGGGGTAAAGAGGATGAAATTATCATCTAAACTTTACCCCGTTTTTTTATGCCCAAAAACAGAAAAGAGGTGGTGCTTATGATTGTGTTGCGTTGACCCCCAAGCGAAAGATCACAGAACAAGGAGGTAAACAGTGAAGAAGTTTTTCGCAAGAGCAAGAGCCGTGCTTGAAGATAAGGGCGGAGAAGGCTACGTGGATACTGCGGTCAAGATGATTATTGCCGTAGTGATCGGTGCGCTGCTTCTCGGCGGTCTTTATTATATCTTCAACACATTGATCCTGCCGGGGCTTGCAGAGCGTATCCAAGATATGTTCGGTTCTCCCGGTGGAGGTGGAAACGATGGTGGCGGCGGTGGCATCATCCTTCTCTAATCTAACAACCGCAAACAAAATCCAAATCAAAAATCAAATCTAAAAATGAAAGAATGAGGTAATTCAACTATGAAGAAGTTTTTCAACAAGATGCAGAACAAGGCAAACGCGCTCGTTATCAGAGCTAAGACCACTCTCGACAACGCAAAGGCAGAGGGCTATATCGACACGGGCGTGAAGATCATCATCGGCGTTGTAGTCGGTGCAGTTATCCTCGGCGGTCTCTACGCTCTCTTTGACAACGTAATTCTCCCCACCCTTGAGACCCGTATCGACGGTATGTTCGATTACGCGGGTTAATCCGTAAACCAATCCACAATCAAAAAACAGAAAGAATGAGGTAATCAAACAATGAAGAACTTTATGAACAAGATCAAGGCAAAGGCAAACTCTCTCGCTATCCGCGCTAAATCCACCATCGACAACGCAAGAGCAGAAGGCTATATCGACACGGGCGTGAAGATCATCATCGGTGTCGTAGTCGGTGCAGTTATCCTCGGCGGTCTCTACGCGCTCTTTAACGGCGTTATTCTCCCCCGTCTCAACACTGAAATCGGTGAGATGTTCAACTATACTGCGTAATTGAAGGGAGGTGAATCAGAATGAAGAAGTTTTTTGATAAGATCAAGAACAAGGCAAACTCCCTCGCGGTTTCCGCAAAGACCACTCTTGCCAACGCAAAGGCTGAGGGGTATATCGACACGGGCGTGAAGATCATCATCGGCGTCGTTGTAGGCGCAGTTATCCTTGCAGGTCTCTACGCACTTTTCAACACCGTTATCATTCCTCGTCTCAACACCGAGATCTTGGAAATGTTCAATTACGCAGGATAAGAGCTGCGTGAAGTAATCTACGGAGGACGGAGCCA
>JAFUOH010000025.1 GCA_017482055.1 Clostridia bacterium | reverse complement strand
GTCCGAACGTTAATATCATACCGAATGTACGGGCGCATCGTGATGCGCCCCTACGAGTTTACGGTGTTATACACATTATACGTTTAGTGCAACAGCCCCTACGATTTGTGAATGTTTTTTGCAGAACATACGCTATATACGACAGCCTAATTCCTATCAGAATCCCAGCAGTGCATACACCACTGCCACGACAAGCGCGGGCAGGAGATTCGCCACTCGGATGGTATTCTTCCATATCAGATTAAGACCTACACAAAAAATCAGTGCCGAGCCGACAAGCGACAGATTACCGAGCGCCGCTTCGGTGAGAAGAGGCTCTATAAGCCGCGCAAGCAGCGTAAATGTGCCTTGGAAAATCGCCACGGGGATCGCCGAAAACATACAACCGATGCCCATGGAAGATGCCATTACAAGTATGATTATAAAGTCAAGTAATGCCTTCGCGGCGAGAATGGTGTAATCACCGTATATGCCGTCCTTCACCGAGCCGACTATCGCCATGGCACCGATGCAGACAGTCATCGTAGCGGTGATGAAGCCGTCAAGGAAGCGTTCATCCTTAGCATTGCCGCTTTTGACCTTCAGCCATTTACCGAATCGCTCCATCAGCGCATCAATATTCAAGAGCTCGCCCACAAGCCCGCCTATGGCGATGCTTATTATAAACATCATCGTACCGCCCGATGTGAGCTTACCGTCCACGACGGTAAGCATCTGCTCCATGACTCCCGCAATTCCGATAAACAGCACGCAAACTCCCGTGGCGCGGGTGATAGTCTCCTGTACGCGGGGTTTTAACCACTTTCCGCCGAACAGCCCCAGTCCGCCTCCGAGGATTATAGCGGCAACATTTATAATTGTTCCAAGTCCGATCATTATGTAAGTATCCTTCCTCCAAAAACAACACCCGCCGCAAGCCATCGCTGCGATGACCTGCGGCGGTTTGCATTTGGTTTACTTAGTCATTACCACGCCTTCTTCCCACAAGTCATACTGACAAACGGGAACATCGTATACCGATACTGTAATGTGGCAGTTTTCGCGTGCAGTGAAGCCTGTCATACCTGCGTAGCCGATAACATCGCCCTTAGTGACCGTATCACCGACCTTTACCGCAGCCGAGTTGAGGTGTGCATACCAGCTCTTGAGTCCGAGACCGTGGTCGATAACGACCATATATCCCGACAGATCAAGATATCCGGCGTACACTACCTTACCGTTGTTCATCGCCATGATGCTTTCATTGGATTTTACTATATAGTCACAGCCCTGATGGCGATAGGTCTCGCCTGTACCCGAGATCGTGCAGTAACGTCCGAAACCGATCTTGACCTGACCGTCTGCCGTACCCTCGAGGAAATTGCCCTCCCAAAGAGGTGTAGGCTCGGTGACGGCTACGATGGGAGCCATCGTATCGCTGAAGTTCTTCATAGTTGTTTCGGTTCTGGTCTGATTGGCAATCGTCGCGCTGATATCAAGGAAGGAGTTGCCGAAGGTTTTGGGAGTAATATCAAGGGTCATATCCTGTGTTACCTCGCCGTAGGAGCAGGTAAACTTGACCTCGGTGCCCTCAAATTCCATGGGGACCGGAACGAGCGCACGTGTATATTTTCCATCCTCGAAGAAGGTGGGAGTAAAGCCGATATCGGGCTCGCTTGCGAAGGTTATAGCCGAAGGATCATCGACATTCTTAGCGGAGATGACCACAAATTCTCCCGGCTCTATCTCGGTCTCGCCGAGATAGAATACTGCGGGAAGCAGTATCTTTGCCTTAAACTTATAGGTCGCCGATCCGTAGCAAGCTTCGAGATCATTCTCGTACCACTTTGCCTCAACAAGCACATCGATGGTCTTACCTTCAAGTGAAGCGTTGGCGATGTTGTCGTAGCTGTCGCTGTATACTACATTACCGTTATCGCTTATAGTGACATTGCAGAAGTCGGGATGATCGTCAAAGGAAAGTGCAAATGCACCCTTCATCTGGTAAACGATCTCGGTGGGATTTTGTACCGCCACATCATCAAGCGCCACATAGTCGCCGCTGTAGGTCTGATATACCCACTCGCCCTCGGTCGGAACTATTGCGCGCTCCGAAACCGTCATAGTCGGGAATGTGGTCGTGTCATACAGCGAACGTGCGTATTTTGTGGACAGGAACGCTTCGGCGTCCGCTTCGTTAATATGATACGCGGTACCGTTGGCATCCACAAAGTAAGCCTCACCTGCATTTTCGGTAAAGTAATACTTATATATCTGTGTACGGTCATAACTGTAGTATTTGAACTCGAAATAATCGGCTCCCACAAGCGGCTCGGGAAGCGACGGCTGTTCGATGGCACGCTCGTTTATCTTTACAAAGCCTTCGATATCCACAGCTTGCGCCGCATTGTCCGACATAAGCGAATATATGTTTCCGCCAACATCGGTGATCTCCAGCTTTGTAATGGTTTTCTCATCTACCGGTGCATACTGCGCGCTGATATAATTGCCGACCGCAATATATGTCGGAATGAATATCGCGGCTATAACAGCTACAAGAGTGAGTATATTAGCAGGTTTGCTCATTTATCTGTCCCCTTTTTTTGGTTATAGTTGTCCTTATAATGATATTATACAATATTTTTTGGCGTAGGTCAAGCATATTCCGAAATTTTGTGAAAAAAATACGTGGGGCTTTCGCCCCACGCATCCTTTCCCGGCTCGACTGCCTCGGCTCAACACAGCAATTGCCATTACAGCTCAGCAAGCAGTTGTTCCACTTGTACAAGCTTCTCTATGAAGTTGCGTTCGGTGAAGAAGTAGTGGTTGGAGGTCTCGTAGCCGATGAGAGAGGATTTTTCCATAAGTGAAAGCTGCTTTCGGCACAGCTCTCGTTCGGCGTTGAGAAGCTCGCGCAATTCTTCCTTTGATGCGGGAAGCTCACGTTTGGCACGGGCGTATTTTGTATGGATGACGTCCGCGTGGAGCTGGAGTGCGGCAAAGCGTGCAAAAAGTGCAAGCTCACGTATCTTATCGTCATGCGCCGCAGATTCGAGGATATCGCACGCCTCGTCCCATGCCGTGAGCAGTTTTTCAAACTGCGAGAGGTATACCTCTATGGGGTACGGATTTGTCCATTGCTCATAATCGTCAAAGGAATAGCAAACCATGGTCGATTCGCAGTCTCTCGGCTCAAGGCTCCACAGGTTGGCAGGACCCAGGTTCTTCGGCGAATTGTATATAACAGGCACGCTGAACGGATACTCACGGAAGCCATCGCAGAACAGCTTAACGGCACGGTGTACTGTTTTGTCATAGTCTCCGAACTGCTTTTTGTACCATTTTTCGATATCGAAATTTTCGGGATCGGACATATAATCTGCGACAATATCATAGGTGATGGACGGATATCCGCCAAGTGTCCAGGTCAGCATCACATTATCCACGCCGATCTTGTGAAGATTCATGAGATGCTCGACCTCAATGTCGAATACAGGCAGGTAAGGAACGCATGAGCACTCCCAACTGCAGCTCATCTGTACCTTGGCGTACAGCTTGTGGCCGTATTTCGCCGCCGTGCGAAGGACATATTCGGAAACGTCGCTGGGTCCCGGGTTGGAGATGGAATAGTCGCTTATCTTATACTCCACGCCGCCCTTGTTTATGAGCTTGCAGTTTTCGCTGACCTGCATCACCGAAATCTCGGGATGGAGCGTCTTGAAAGCGTGGTCTACCTCCTCATAGCTCCAATTGCGTGCCGGACTCCAGCCCCAGGCGTAGGTCATGACCTCGGCATCGCTTCCCGCGTCGCGTATCGCTTTGTGCATGATGTTGTTGACAAGCACGGGCAAAGTATCGTTGGGCAGGTGGGCGCATCTGGGACAGTTGCAATTCTTTTTGCCGCCGGAACGGCAGGAGGTATAGTTTTCGCTCATGGTGATATTGAAGATGCCGCCAATCTCGGGAATATCCTCAAACAGGTCTCTTGTAGCGGAATACAGGTACTCCTTCGGCTCTTCTGTCTCAAGGCAGAGCGAAACATAGCTACCTACTGTACGTCCGCCTATCTCCGGCTTGCCGTAAGCCTCAAAAACATCCCGCATAAGCGCGCGCGGCTCGTTGAAATAGAGATATATCTTGATACCGCGCAGCGCCGCACGTCTGATAAGGTCACGCAGATTTTCACGGCGGAGCTTATAGTCACGGCTCATTTCAGGGTCGAAGCGGTAGGGAGAAAGGCTCGACAGTACGCCGTGCACAAACAATGCGTTCACGCCCTGACGCGCGTAGCAGTCAAGCAGCACGTCGGGCAGATGGCTGCGTGTGTCCTCGATAAACGCATCACCGCAGGGGGTCAGAAATCCGTGCGCCATGCGGATGCTTTTATCGGCGCTTGTCACATATTGCGGCTCAGTATCGGTTGTATCGGTAAAAAAGTCGAACATTACACGCTCGGAGGTGTTATATTTACGAACAAGCTTTGCGATCTCCCCGGTCTGCGAAAGCTCCGAGTCTGTAAGCGGCGAATATTTGACCGTTTCGCATTCGGGCTTCATTCTTCCGAGCTTAACGCCGAGAAAATCGTCCTTTTCAATAGCAAATTCCAAACGCTCGGGTGTAAATCCGATGAGTGTACAGAGTTGTTCATAAGGCAGCAGATGCCAGTTGTTGCGTATGATGGTTATGTATCCCTTAGTAAGCCATGCAGGATCTATGGTACCTGCGCGCAGTCCCATGCGAAGCGCCTCGCGCTCAACCTCGGCAGAGGTGCATCCAAGCACCTTAGCGATATTTGCCGTGGGAGCCATGCGGTAGTTTCTGAAGATGACCGTCTGCCAGCGAGTTGGGAAATTATTTCTTTCGGGAGTGACTTTTTTGATCTCCGGGAGCATATTTTACCTCCATACATTTTTTTGCTAACATTCTATCACACCACAAATCTGTTGTCAATACATTCCACAAAATCTTTACATTATAATCAATTTGTTTAATATTATCAAGATATAGTTTCATAAAAAATTGCCGCGCCTCCAAAAAGGGCGCGGCAATTAAATTATTTAAACAGCTTCTTGATACGCTCAGTCGCTTCTCTCGTGCGCTCACGATCGCCGAATGCAGTTAGGCGGAAGAAGCCCTCGCCCATTGCGCCGAAGCCCGCGCCTGGAGTGCCGACCACATTCGCCTTGGTGAGCAGGAGATCGAAGAACTCCCATGAGCCCATGCCGTTCGGGCACTTAAGCCAGATGTAGGGAGAGTTCACGCCGCCGGTGTACCAGATACCGAGCTCGTCCAGAGCTGCGGTAATGATCTTCGCATTTTCTCTGTAGTACGCAAGATTTTCCGCGATCTGTGCTCTGCCCTCGGGAGTAAATACAGCCGCTGCCGCAAGCTGTACAGGGTAGGAAACACCGTTGAACTTAGTGGTCTGACGACGGAGCCACATCTTGTTGAGGCTCATGCCGTCAGCCTCCAACTCCATGGGAACTACAGTCCAGCCGCAGCGTGTGCCGGTAAAGCCTGCAATCTTGGAGAAGGAGCAGAACTCGATAGCGCAGTTTCTCGCGCCCTCGATCTCGTAAATGGATCGAACAAGCTCCTTCGAAATAACAAAGGACTCGTAAGCCGCGTCAAAGAGAATGATAGCGCCCTTCTTGGTAGCATAATCCACCCATGCCTTAAGCTGTTCGTGATTGTACGCCGCACCTGTGGGATTATTTGGTGAGCAGAGATAGATCAAGTCCGCGTCAACGGAATCGTCGGGCATGGGGAGGAAATTGTTCTTTGCAGTACCGTTCATGTAAACGATGTTTCTGCCGTCCATGATGTTGGTATCAACATATACGGGATAAACCGGGTCGGGAACGAGCACGGTATTATCCTTTGCGAAAATATCGAGAATATTGCCAAGGTCGCTCTTTGCGCCATCGGAGATGAAGATCTCGTCGGCTTCGAGCGTAACGCCGTCCTCCGCCTTATAGTAGTCCTTGATGGCATCCTTTAAAAAGCCATAGCCCTGCTCGGGACCGTAGCCCTTGAAGGATTCCTTGACGCCCATTTCATCAGCCGCCTTGTGGAACGCATCCACCACTGCGGAGCAAAGCGGAAGCGTAACGTCGCCGATACCGAGACGGATGATATCCGCATCGGGATTCTGCGCCTTATATGCCGCGGTCTTTTTGGCGATATCCGAGAAAAGATAGCTTGCTTTGAGGTTCTTATAGTTCTGATTGATCTTCATTTTTTGTCTCCCTTTTGGAAAATTTCATAGATGTATACATTGTAACACACTAAAGCAAAAATTTCAATGTATATTTTATTAACAAGCGGAATTTTTTTACTTTGATCCGGGACAAAGGAAAAAGGACATTCCTTGTGAGGTTTACTCTAAAGGAACGTCCTTTTTTGTTACTGTGCTTGCTTGTCGCCGACGGCTGCACCGTAGACGATCTTCTTTATGCTGTCAGTCGAGAGAAAATACCGTACCGCAAGCTCCTCTATGGAGGCTCTGTTTCTGTATTGCTCGCGAATCTCATGGTTGCGCTCGGCATATTTCTGCTTAGCGCCGCTTCTGGTTCCCCACTCGGTCTTGCTTGTCTTGGTGGGAATGTAAATAAGATCGCCGTCTATGTATTTCTGTATTTCTCTTACCAACTCGCAGGGCAGAATATCTCTTGCATTTTTATACGCCATTTTGCTCTCCTCTTGTTATACACACGAAAAAAACTTACGGATATCGGCGGAAGATACCGATATGACTTCTCGGAGACTCGTCGCCGAGCCTCCGCGAAGCTGTATAACTCGCGGATCGCAGATACCTGGAGGATCTTCAATCCGAGGTTATACCAAAATCACCTTATTATTCGTCATTTGAAAACCACTCCTTTCCTTGTTAATATAGTGTGCCCGTGGTGCCGGTCACAAATACATTGTAATACATCTGTAGAAAAAAGTCAATAGAAAAATTGAATATATTTGATTTTTACTTTTTTCACAATGAAAATTATCGTTCATACGTCACGGCAGCTGTTCGTACATTTGAATGGGCAGTTCAAGTTTTTTATTCTACTATATGGGGGCTTTTTTGTCACTGTCCGTTTTTACCGGATCGGTTCAAAAGCATGTGTAACAGCGCTGTGTTTGTTATTCGGGGGACGCTATTAAGCATCAGTCTCGGCAGAGCTTGCTCCCGTATATGGAAGCAGCTCATACCCTATCCAGCGTGCGAGATGGCGCGCGAATACCATGGCATCGGTGATATCCACATTGCCGCTGTTGTCAAGATCGAGCGCATCCAGCGCTATGTCGGCGTAGCCGCTCCAATTTGCAAGATGACGCTGTAAATACGCAAGGTCGATGGAATTGGTTTTGCCGTCCGCATTGGCATCACCTAAGATTTTGGTTTCCTCGGTCTCCTCTCCAAGCGATATAGTATAGCGGTTGCTCTTTTTGAAATAGCACTCCTGTATGGTGGAGTAGTATTCCACGGTGATCTCGTTGGTTTCGGGGTAGAAATACATCATTGCTACCATGCCGGAGGGCTTCCAGTATGCATCAACATACTGCGGGTTAATAAGCAGTTGGGTAACGGTATTTCCGTTAACGCCCTTGTCCTGCCGCATCATTATGTCATCGCTGGGGTCATGACCACCGAGGATCAAAAAGATGTTCTCATACTTGGAGAATACATTTTCCCAAAGCTCCGCGCTGTCGTAATCAACGTTAGCCATACTCGGATTGCACGCGTCATCACGGGTCAGCCGTGTTCCGCTGTGCGAGCAGAGGAAGCTATGGATACTTACTATGACCTTGTGGTCGTGATAGGTGGTGAGCACCTCATCGACCCATTCAAGCTCAGCATCACCTAAGGAATAGTTGAGATTCAAAAGCAAATACTTGTCGTCACCAACTTCAAGAATATCGTAGGAGTTGTTTACATCTTTCTCAGCATAGAAGCCCATGGTGTCACGCATATAGTCATCGTTTGCAAAATATTCGTTAAGCTTTTCCGCCGTGTCATGGTTGCCTCTGATAAGCGAATAGGGTATTACGCCATCCATTTGGCTTATCGCCGCCTGCGCCGCAGTCCATTCAGCATCGGTATTATCGTCCGTAATATCTCCAAGACCTATAACATATCGGATATTCTTACTTTCCCGATTATCGAGTATCCAATCATAAATGGTGTCCAGTTTCTCGGGATAGTCGCGTGCGATTATCTGTGTGTCACCCACAACCGCCATGGAGTAAGCATAGCCCGCAGGTACAGACTCCATGTCCACCCAACGGTCAACAAACTCAAGGTCGTTTCCGGTGTCGGAGGCGTCGGCAATATCCGAACCGGAAGCCGCATTTTCAAGGTCGTAGTGAGCGATAGGAGTGTAGCTGACGCCGCTTACACCATTATTATACAGCTCAGCTACTTCATCTGCGGTGAGCGCTTCACCGTACATAACCATTTCCTTCAGCGCGCCGTGGAAGTAATCGTCGTTACCGGGGTCACGGGTACCGCCGAGAACAAAAGGTTCTGCCAGTATTGCGGAATCGTATGTATAGCCAAGTGCGCCCGTAACGCCTTCACCATCATTCAGATAACATGTAACCTTGTTTGTTTCGGCATCAACTGTAAATGTGAGCATTGCCCAATCGCCTGTACGCACGTCTATGCTCTTAAACTGCAGCGGAGTATAATTTTTGCTGCTTTCGGTAGCCGCAGCCACTCTATGGTAGAAACGCGGCACACCGTTTGCTTGAATATCTATAATAAAGCTGGGGTTTGTGTTGTCCTTCCAGTTTCCCCATACCGCGCCTGCCGCTGTTCCGATCTCCTCAGGTACATACAGCCACAGGGAATATGTATACGGAAGTGCGGAAAGCGAGCCGTCTGTCACATAATACGGGTCGTCGGTAAAGCTCATACCGTCGCTTGGAAGTGACACGTCATCCCAAATAGCGTAAAGTGTGATATTTTCGAATACCTTTATTGTGGTATCCGTAATAACCTCGCCGTCCCTACTGAGCGCCCAGCCTTTGAAATATTTACCGTAAGGAAGCTTAAAGGTACATGCGGGAAGCGTGTATTCTGCACCGGTCGTTAGGCTTCCGTACGATTTCATCGTTCCGTCTCCGCCGTTTGCATCAAAGGAGACCGTAAGACTGTCGCTCATATAATAAAAATGATGACCGTTACCCGAAATATCGGAAACCGTTTTGCCTGCAGCCGCCGATTCGAGATCAAAATGTGCCATAGGCGTTATCTGAACAGAATCAACGCCGTCACTGTATATGGAGGATATCTGCTCCGATGTCAAAACCTCACCGTACATCACAAGCTCGCCAATAGCGCCCTTACAGTATGCTGTATTATCCGTGCGGTAATCGCCGCCCAGTATCAATGCCTTGGAAAAAGTCTCATCATTGTATGTCCATGCAGGTGTAAATAATTCGGTAATCGTTCCGCCACTTGAATAGTAGCACTCAATACCGTTAACATAGCATCGTACACCCTTTGAATCTGTATTTACGGTCATGGCTACATGTGTCCATTCTCCATTCTCAACATTAATGGCTGTTCCATCAGCATAGCTGCTGAATACTATCGGACCGCATGTTTTATGCACTCCATTTGCATTGGCGGTGCAATAGAATATATTCGGCTGTCCATTTTTATTTACACCAAAAGTAAATCCATGTTGAATACTTTCATCATCAAGCCGATATGATCCTACAATAACACTGTCAGCGCTCGATCCGGGAATTTTCACCCATGCAGAAAATGTTTTCGGCTTATTGTCGACTAAAGAAGATTCCATAACATATATATCATCCGCCGTAAATGTAAGACCGCCCTCGGGTGCCGCCGCCGAAACCGCCGCGCACATAAACACAGCCATTAATGCGATTGCCGCGATAACAGCGACATAATGAAAAAGTATACAAATTTTATTTTTCATAAACCCAAAACCTATCCTTTCTGAACAATGACACAGTATAATTATATCATGATTTTTCCTCTCTGTCTTTGTTTAATCCAACTTATAATTTATACAATATCGCAAAAATGTTGCAACTGAACACAAATAAACTATAGACATTTTCAAAAAAGCACAGTATATTGATACCACTCATATCGAAAGGAGTCACCGACATGACCTTCAAGGATCCGATCAATTTCTGCGCGAACATTGAAGAATAAAATAAAAAAATGCCGTCTCAACGTTGTTTTCACGTTGAGACGGCATTTTTTAGTTCTGCACGCTTTGCGAATCAATACGCACTCAACCGCAGATACTAATTCGGGGGTGATAAACATGCTCTACGCAAATCTACGCGAGCTGGTTCGCCGCAGTTCAAGCAGTCGGCGATTTTTCTTCGGTCTGCCCGTCCCGCTTCAGCTGAAGCTCAGCGAATATGATGAGCACATCCGCAGTGCCGCCGATCTGCACAGATACGCGGAGGCTGTTGAAAAGCATGAGCACGCGGTCGAGATCGGCGACATGCTTCTGAAATAGTGACGATCTTCGAGGGGGCTTAACCGTTAAGTATACGGTCTCTGAAATATCTGCCGATAGCGCTCAAAAGCCTGAGCGCTTCGCTCTCAACCTCTTTAGGCAGCGCCTGCATTCCGCGGAAGCTCTCAAAGGACAGATTTCCTTGGTAATTAATATCTCTGAGCGCTTCGAGCATAGCATCGTAGTTTGTACGGTTGATATTCCAGCCTCTTGTCTGAGTATAAGGGATCATATGCGAATCGTTTGCGCCGTCGTTGTCGTGGATGTGGAGGCAGGTGAGACGGTCGCCGAGGATGGTTATGTATTTGTAAAACTCACCGCCGCCGCAGTTTGCGTGACCGATGTCAAGGCAATAACCGAAGCACTTCGCGCCCGCTTCCTCATTCAGCTTGTCGATAAGTATCGAGTCGGCATACATGTCGGCGTAAGAATTTTCAAGGCAAATGATAACACCGTATTTCTTTGCCGCGGGCATCATCTTTCTGTACATTTCGAGATTGACCGCGTTCTCCTTGGCAAAATCCTTACATCTGAACGGATGCACTACCAGCGCGGGACATCTCAGGAACGCGCACACCGCCAGCGACTTTTCGACGACCATGACCATATAGTCATTGACCTTGTCATTGCCGTCCACATATACGGGGAACGAGGAATGTGTCTGGGAAAACACGAGACCGCTGTCCTCCATAGCCTTTTTGGTGGGTGTGAAGTATTCGTAAAGCTCCTCAAGGCTCTTATCCCAAAAATCGTTCAGCTGATCTTTCACGATAATGTTACCCGGGAGGAAATGATCCATATTGTAGTCGATCGCTTCGAATCCGCATTCTTTAAGGTGCGAGAAGCACTTATAAAGATATTCGTAATCGGTAGTGCATTCGTTGAACAGGTCTCCCGTTTGTGTGGAAATTTTCAAAATTTTGTTATCCATGATCGCAGTCCCCTTTTTTGTTAAAATTTATCGTTGCACAATATTCATTCGCTATTCTTCTGCGTATAATGATAGCACAAAACATAGGCTGTGTCAAGTTGAAAAAGAAAAAGTACAGTAAGGCTTACGCGTTCTTGAAGTGCAGCCCTCAACCTGCCGCGAGCTGTAAACGAAAACTCCGCGGAACATGGCAATATTTTTAGTATTATAAAAGAAGCGATACTCGGTTATCAAGCCAAGTATCGCTTACTTTTATTAAGCCCCCCGCCTGACAGATGCCGTAAAACAGTTTGATTTTCAGTTCAACTGTTTCACGAGCACCCACCATTGTCCCGCGGTGCTTTTATCTGGAGCAAGCGACGGGAATCGAACCCGCACAGTCAGCTTGGGAAGCTGAAGTTCTACCACTAAACTACGCCTGCTTATCACAATAAATATTATATACCAACCTCCGCAATTTGTCAAGGGGAGTCAACGATTTTTTTGTCAAAATCGTTTCACTTGCGCTCACGGTGCCGCAGTGCTCCTTTCACACCGCACTGCTTGCGGTAATACTATGTTATGGGAGCGCCATGCAAAATATTATTTGCCGCTGTGTTTAAAACTCCCACTCCGGGTAAAAACTATGGATGTACGCGGAACATACCGTTCCGCGCCAAACAAAAAAGCATGGAGAGTGAATTTTGCATGACTGTCAAACGCGGAGATATCTATTACGCCGACCTCAGTCCTGTAGTGGGCTCTGAGCAAGGCGGACTGCGCCCGGTACTCATCGTCCAGAATGATGTCGGAAACAAATACAGCCCCACGGTTATTGCTGCCGCCATTACGTCCCAAATCGGAAAAAACCGCATGCCGACCCATATCGAGGTGCTTGCCGATCATTTCGGTCTCGCCAAGGATTCGGTGATCCTCCTCGAACAAATACGCACCATCGACAAACAGCGCTTAAAGGAAAAAATGGGACATCTTGATGACAGTATTATGAAAAAAGTCAATGATGCCATCGGTGTCAGTTTTGGGCTTGGTGAAGTGATATTGTGACGGCTACATACCCGAGGCTTCGGGTATAAGTATTATATGTACGCCGAGGCTCTCCAATGTGAGCCTCGGCTAATTGTTTTGTGAACATTTGGCGAAGTATATTGCAATTTTCACCGAAGCAATGGTATAATATAATTACTATTGATCATTACTTAATGAAAGGATCCGCAAATGTACAAGATACTTACAGTTGACGATGAAGAAATGATACGTGGAATAATTCGCAAATATGCGGAATTTGAAGGTCATGAGGTGACTGAAGCTGCCGACGGAATGCAGGCGGTCAAGCTTTGCCGTGAGCAGGATTTCGATATAATAATCATGGACATCATGATGCCGGAGCTTGACGGTTTCTCCGCCTGCCGTGAGATCCGCCGTACCAAGAACACCCCAATCATCATGTTGTCCGCCAGAGGCGAGGAATACGATAAGATCAACGGCTTTGAGCTGGGTATTGACGACTATGTGGTCAAGCCCTTCTCACCCAAGGAGCTCATGCTCCGAATTGATGCCGTCTTAAAGCGTACCCGCGCCGCTGCCGCACCCTCCTCGCAAAATGAGATCGTGGAGATTGACGGGCTTAAAGCGGATATTACCGCACGTCTTGTATATGTAGACGGAGAGAGAGTCGATATGTCTCCCAAGGAATACGATCTTTTTTTCTACATGCTGAAGAACCGCAATATCGCGCTGTCCCGCGAAAAGCTGATCACAGAGGTATGGGGCTACGATTTTTACGGTG
Organism: Clostridia bacterium; assembly: GCA_017482055.1. Taxonomy (GTDB): domain Bacteria; phylum Bacillota; class Clostridia; order Oscillospirales; family CAG-272; genus Flemingiibacterium. Next base: position 7,260 of record JAFUOH010000025.1, on the reverse strand, counting down.
ACGACCGTACACTTGACACACACATAAAGCTGCTCAGAAAGAGTCTCGGAGAATATGCGCGGCTGATAGTCACACTTCGAGGGGTAGGTTATCGTTTTGAATCAAAATAAACGCGCACACGGAGGCAGGCTTGGCATCAGATGGAAGTTTTTCGGGTATATGATGCTCTTTCTCTTCCTGCTGTTGGGGCTTTTATGGCTGTTTCAGGTAGTATTTTTCGGTGAGATCTACAAAACCGTACGCATATCCGAAATAAAAGGCTCCGCCGATATATTATGCGAAAGCATTGACGTCGGTGACGCCGAGCTTCAGACGCTCGCACTTAAAACCGCCCGTGAAAAGCAGGTCTGCGTCCTTATTTTTGATGAGCATGGGAATATAATCTCCACCGAGGACGTGCTATCCGACTGTATCGTTCATACAATGTCGGCACGTAATATCTACACACTCTACACCTTTGCCGAGCGCGACGGCGGTGAAAAGCTCTCCCGCTTTCACCTCGATGCCTTCCGCAACATCCGTCCCGAAATATTCTTTTATGAGAGCGGACAGTCCGAAGTATCCGAGGATGACACCGCCGCAGAAAGTATTATTTATACAAAAGTCACCTACTCAGAGTCTCGCGGACGCGATATTGTAGTGATGCTCAACACCACCATCTCTCCCGTGGCATCCACGGTGCGCACGCTTCAGACCGAGCTTATCATTATAAGTATACTGATGGCACTGCTTGCGGTACTGCTATCATTTCTGCTGGCTCGCAGAATATCCAAGCCGATCGTACGCATCAGCAGGAGTGCAGGCGAGCTTGCACGCGGCAACTACGATGCGGATTTCACCGCCGACGGATATCGTGAGATCGCGGAGCTGTCGGACACGCTGTCCTACGCCGCTGCTGAATTGTCGAAAACCGGAAAACTCCAGCGTGAGCTGATAGCCAATATCTCCCACGATCTTCGCACTCCGCTGACAATGATTACCGGCTACGCCGAGGTCATGCGCGACATTCCCGGTGAGAATACCCCCGAAAATGTGCAGATAATAATTGACGAGGCGCGCCGCTTGAGCTCGCTTGTAAATGATGTGCTTGATATTTCAAAGCTCCAGTCGGGCACGCAGGAGCTTGATATTACCGAATTCAATCTGACCGAAACCGTTCGAGAGGTGATCGGACGCTTTTCAAGACTTACCGAGCAGGACGGCTACACCATCGAATTTGCAAGCGACTGTGAGGTCATGACCCGCGCCGACCGTACACGGATCCTGCAGGTGATCTACAATTTTATCAATAATGCCATCACTCACTCGGGCAGTGATAAGACCGTGCTTGTGACGCAGCGCGTAACGCGTCTTCCCGACGGCAAGGTGAAGGTCCGCATCTCGGTCACCGACCATGGTGAGGGCATCCCGCAGGAAGCGCTTCCAAATATTTGGGATCGCTATTACAAGGTAGATAAGCTCCACCGCCGCGCACAGACGGGCTCGGGACTTGGGCTGTCCATAGTCAAGCATATACTCGATCTTCACAAAGCAACCTATGGAGTTGACAGCCGCGAAGGTGCCGGCTCAACGTTCTGGTTTGAGCTATAATAAGTGTTTAAAACAGAACATAGGACTGTCCGTATATCCTGCAGAGTGTATGGATTTGATTACAAATAAACGGCACGCCGTAAAGAAATCTAATGCTTTCTTTACGGCGTGCTGTTGTTATTATACTGTTCGCAAAGCGCTTATTTAACCATACCGTAACCGCCCGCATATTTACTGACCTCAGAGGCAACCACAAACACCTTGTCGTCGCAAATTGCGCGGATCTCTTTAAGCGTTTTTTTGGTATCCTTTCGCGCAAGCACGATGAATACCATATTCATGCGGTCAACCGAGCCTTGTCCGTCGAAAACAGTATAGCCTTTGTTTCGTTCCTTCAGATACTCGATTATCTTTTCCGTATTCTCTTTGTCTGTAATAAGCTGAAGATTGGAGGTGCCGAGCGCTATCTTATTTTCCAGCGTAGAGCCGAGGAAAAGTCCTGTTGCATAACCTACGCAGTAGAATAAAAGCAGAAACAGATCATCCCCCAATGTTCCGATAATGGTGGATATTACAAGACCCCAGATCGTGCATTCCACGAAGCCCAGCGCGGCGGCTTTCAGGCGTTGTCCCTTTACCATCATGCAGGTCTTCAGCGATTGTATGGTGATCTCAACGATCTTCGCCACGCACACAAGCAAGCAGACAACCACAGGGTTTAAAGACATTAAAAATTCTGACATATAATAATTTTCCTCCGAATTTCGATTTGAATTATTGGATACGGCTTGATATCACGACAGCTTGATTATATCATACCGAACAGTAATTGTCAATAGCGGTATCCACCGTCCGATTTGAGATGGTTCAAAATAAAATTTAAGAATTAACAGTAAAATTTCGGCATTTCTCTGTGCATATCGGAGAACTTTCGTAATATTTACCCCTACTATTGATTTTTTGGGGAATTGTGATATAATTATAATAGGATAATATTACATAATCGTGTATTATACAATATTCCACCCAATCATCACAGATCAATTCCGCTTACTCATATTTAAGGAGGGCTTAAAATTGAAAAAATTAGTATTATTTTCGGCACTCGTCTGCTGTATTTCCATGCTGTGCTTGCCATGCTTCGCGTCAGCCTCTCCGCCAACCTTTGAGGTGACCGTCACCGATGATGCTCTCGAAGCCGATGAATATGTATACCTGCTCGTCGATCTTAAAAACAACATCGGATTCGGTGCGGTGCAGTTCTGCATTACCTACGATGAGGATAAGCTGAATTTGGAGGATGTAACCCTTGGCGAGCTTCTTCCGAGCGGACTTATCTCCTCCGTCAACACCGATATAAGCGGTGAAATAAACTTTTCCGCAATATCCGCCGAGGATATCACGGACAGCGGAACCGTTTTGGTTGCAAAATTCAAGGCAAGTGATGCGGGAACCGCAAAGCTGGATTTCAAGCTGTTAGCATATGCCGACAGCAGTGGAACCAGTCTTGATGCTACCACCAATGACGTGGAGATCATCATCGAATCGGACAAACCCGCGAACGAGTCGAACACCCCCGATAATGACAAACCTATGGACAAGCCGGATACTCCCGACAATGATAAACCCGCGGACAAGCCGGATACTCCCGACAATGACAAACCTACGGACAAGCCGGATACTCCCGATAATGATAAACCCGCAGATGAGCCGTATACTCCGGATACCGATTATGATCCACCATCTCAGGATGTTACAGATGATAGCGATCCCCCCGCAGAGAATCCAAATACACCTCCGCTTCCGGAAGTTCCGGAGGATAACAATGACAGTGACAGCGGTGCCGCTGACAAAAAGGATGAAACCACCATCCCCGAGGAAAAGCCGCCGCTTCCCGATGTCCCTGCCCCTATCACTTTTGCGGATGTGAGCGAATCTCACTGGGCATACAACCAAATCTGCCTGACTGCCGGTATGGGGCTGTTTAACGGAACGGCGGAGAATACATTTTCGCCGAGCCTTCCGATGACACGGGCGATGTTCGTCACGGTGCTTTACCGATACGCCGGAAGTCCGGAAGCCGAAAAAACCGATTTTTCGGATGTGGGAGAGAGCTGGTACACCGATGCGGTGTCCTGGGCGGCAGGAAACGGTATTGTGTACGGTACAGGTGAAAACAAGTTTTCGCCTGATCAATATATAACCCGCGGCGAGATCGCAACCATCCTCTGCCGCTTCAAATCAGGAAAACGCTCCGATAGCGCCGTACTCGACAGCTTCAGCGACCATGATGCCATTCCCGACTGGGGACGCGAATCGATCGCGTGGGCTGTTGAAAAGGGGCTTATCATGGGACGCGAAGGCGGTCTTATCGCATTCTCCGACAACGCGGTAAGGGCTGAATCCGCAGTAATATTTGCAAGATTTTTGAATGTATGACTATTATAGAAAGGAATATAACAATGAGCAGTATCAAAAAGAGCATTTCGATCATCCTGGCTTTGGTTATGTCATTAAGTACCGTAACCATTTCCACCTCTGCTGTTGACACAAATGAAATCGACAGCGAAATCACCGATTATTCCGTTTTGACCGAGCCCTTCGATATTACATATGAGGAAGAGGTCGATGCGGGTATTTATCCCTACGACGAAAAAACGGTTCTCGTCAAGCTTGAAAAAATGAGCGACAGCCTTGACTGCGAGATCATATCCGGCATCGAATATCTTTTCAAGGCAAAGGACGGCTTCTGGTATAATGCCAACCTAAAGGACGGCACAACGCCCAAAGAAGCTATCGAGACCCTTCGAAGCACCCACGGCGTAGTTCTCGCCGAATACAACTTCTTATACGAAACAGGCGCCACCACCCTTTGCGACGGCGAAGGCATCCACGAGGATGTCCACGACAATCCGAGACACCACGATCAGTGGCATCTTGACAGCTGCGGCTTCCAAAAGTCCTGGAAAAAGATCAAAGATGACAACAAGAATCCCGGCGGTGACTCCGGAGTTATCGTCGCAGTTATCGATACCGGTGTGGACTACGACCACGAGGATCTCAAGAACAATATGTGGGTAAACTCCGGCGAGATCCCCGGCGACGGTATAGATAACGACAAAAACGGCTATATCGACGACTACTACGGCGTCAATATCGTGGCAGGGCGCGGCAACGGTGACGATGACCACGGTCACGGCACCCACGTTGCGGGCATTATTGCCGCCGCAAATAACAATGTGGGCGTAGTCGGTATCGCTTACAACACCAAGATCATGGCGATCAAGGCAGGTCAAGCCAGCGGCTACTTCCTGCAGACCGATGTATGTAAAGCGATCAACTACGCACGTGAAAACGGCGCGGATGTTATCAATATGTCCTTCGGCGGCTCGGCTTCCACCATCGCCGTACAGGATGCGCTGGAGGCAGCGTACACCCACAGTGTACTGGTCGCGGCGGCAGGTAATGACGGTAAACCCAACGAGGGACTTTTCGCAATGCCCTGCTACCCTGCGGCTTACAGCTTCGTTCTCGGCGTAATGGCGGTCGATGACTACGGCGTGGAGACCACCTTCACCAACTACGATGTTATCGGCTTCAACTCCGTTGAATATGAGCTGTATGCACCCGGCAGCGCCATCACAAGTACCATCCCCGGCGACAGATACGCCACCTGGAACGGTACCTCCATGGCGGCGCCTATCGTATCCGGTATGGCGGCGATACTCCGCAGTGTTTACAACGACCCCGACATGTACCCCACCAAGTTTATCTACGGTCAGCTTGCATCCACCTCGGACAGATACGCCGAGTGCTTAGACCCCGACGCTCACGGACTGCACAACCTCCCCCAGATTGCAAATCTTTACGACGCACTGACAAAAATGCCCAACCCCGAGGTTTCGGTAAGCGATTACACCACCTTTGACACCGACACCATCGCTGACGTCAACAACAGCGACGGAACTCTTGACGCGGGCGAGACTATCGCTCTCGGCTTTGAGCTTCGCAACCGCTGGGGCATGAGCAAGGACACTATTGTCACTATCGACGCCCTGTCTCCTGCCGACATTCCCAACCCTTATGTTGAATTTTCCGCCGACGGCGTGGATTTTGGCGACTCTGCAAGCATCAACTACGACAGCGTCGGCACCTACTCTACCCGGGACTGCGGCAAGGTCATGGAGGACGATCTGTGGGTAGGTTGGGAGAATCCCTTCTATTTAAAGATAGCCAAAGACACCCCCAACGACACGATTCTTGCCATCAATGTAAACATTGCTGCCAAAAATGCTCTTGACGAGAATGATGATAACATTTATTCGCCGCTTCCGATCACAATAAATCTTATCGTCAAAAACGGCGTTGTACTGCCTCAGATCATCGACGAGGACATGACCCTCACTAAGGACAACTACTACATCATCCCCAACACCACGGTAATCGAGGAGGGCGTTACCGTCACCGTTACCGAGGGCACCAACATCCAGTTCTGGACCAACGATGCCACCGACGCCTATGCGGACAGCTATATCGCGGGGCTTGTGGTAAAGGGTACTCTCAACTGCATCGGTACCGAGGAGGAGCCCATTATGATATTCCCAAGCGACCTTATGGGCAATTACCGTGTTGAGATATACGAAAAGGACAACGGTGAAATCAATTACAAGTATACCAATATCACCAATCTTTTCACGGGACATGCGAACAGCACCACATATCCAGGCTTCACCATTGCGGAAAACTGTGAATTCAATCAGAATTACAAAGAGAGAATGCGCTACAGATATTTAAACAACGGACAGGTCTCAAGCAGTGTAGCTGCCGCACAAATCGTAGGCGAAAATGCAATAAATTGCGCATTCTACAAATTAGGCACCAACACTACCGACAGGACAAGATTATATGTGAACTGCGATGGCTGCATATTTGTTGACAGTTATATCTATTTCACCAATGAATATGCCTACAACAACTGCGTATTTCTCGGAAACAACAACTATTGGGACAGCGACACCAAGGGCGGAACCAGCAGTATGGAGCCGGCATCGTTCTACATACCGACGCCATATGCATTCGTTAGAGATGAGGAAAGCGGCACAACATATGCGCAGCTTGAATTTACCACATACGGTTCCAACTGGATCGGTAATGGTATGGGCATGGATATGCACAAAAAGATCGCCGAGTATATGGGCGGTACACCTGTGTACGTTGAAACCGAGGAAGAACTTGAATTTATTATTGAAAGTGGCTTATCCGGCATACTCGGCGCGGAGCTTACCAACGATAATGAATTTGTTTGGTTAAACGGTGAGGGGATAGGCGACTTTATTGAGATAAAATATTTGGATTCAAGATCATACAAATATATCACCATTGATAGCAGACCCGGTTATAAATACATAAGACGCGGTAGTTATGATAATATGGACTACTATGCTCTCATCGAAATCCCCGGCGAGATCTTCACCGAGGAGATCACCCTCGCAAAGGACAGCGTATCCATTGACACCTCCGTTACCTATCAGCTCGCACCGCAGATCTACCCCTCCACCGCGGCTGATAACGAACTGCTCTACTTCTCATCTAACACCGCAGTGGCAGAGGTTGACGAGGACGGTCTCGTAACTCCCATTTCTACCGGTACCGCTACCATCTACGTATTCTCCGCAGATATGCAGGTCTGGGGCTCCATGGAAGTTAACGTAAAGGACGAGGTCAAGGCGG
>JAFUOH010000005.1 GCA_017482055.1 Clostridia bacterium | reverse complement strand
AGGGTACCAAAACTATTACTTTTGATGATGTAAAAAATGAGGTCTCGGAGGAGGCTTCTGGTTCGGATTTGGATTGCTCAAGTGCACCAAAAATACCGACATTGGGCTTGTCCCGATGTCGGTATTTTTCTTGCACAAAATGTGCGTAGAGTCGTATTCAAGAACGCGTAAGCGTTCTTGATCGAGCAGTCGCAAAGCGGCTGCTCGTAGGGTTCACAAGTCCCGTTTCTCGCACCATTAAATGTAAATACGTCGCACCGCCCGAGATCCGGCATGTCGAGATCGTAGTAATGCCCTCTGTTGATGTAATCAATAAAATCAAAATATGTAAGGAAAGTACGTAAAGTCAAACGAAAAGCCGCCGTCACGGAGGTATGTTGCTGACAGCGGAGTGGGAGGTGCTTTACAACTCCACCGCGGATGAACATAAGTCTCATTTGGAAAAAGGATAGCTACCTCTTCAGCGCCATGAAAAAATTCAGAGAATATACACCTACGCTAAGCTCGCTTTAGCATTCGAAGGGGAGTTTTTTCGACGGAATATTTGAATTTTGCACATTTGATACACATTCTGTATATCATTTGACGAATTTTTAGAAACCTCTTGAAATATCTTTGGTTGTGTGCTACAATTTATATAAGTGTGATAAAGTAAGATTACATTATATAGTTAATTTCTTACGAGGTGATTATAATGAAAAAGCTTACTGCTGTCAAAAATGCTCAGCTTGTGCTTGAAAATGGTATCGTCTGGGACGCTGTACTCCTGATCAAGGACGGTAAGATCGCCGAGTACGGCAGTCATAGAGATGTAGTCATCCCCGATGAAGCACAGGTCATAGATGCGTGCGGAGCGTATGTGGGTCCCGGATTTGTGGACATCCATGTCCATGGCGGTAACGGCAAGCAGGCCCCAAGCGAACCCAACGAGGTCTATAAGCATTTCGTCCGTCATGGCGAGACTTCGCTGCTCATAACGCTGGGCTACAGAATGCTTGTTGATGAATATTTGAAGTCCTTCGAGATCACAAGAGAAGCCATGAAGGTCAACAAGGGTCTCAAAGGCATTTATATGGAAGGTCCATTCATCAACACGAAATACGGTGCAAATGCCAACTTAAACCCCTGGCACGGCGGTATTCCGGACGATGTAATGCGCACCATCGTCGAAAACGCGGGCGACATGGTACGTGTCTGGGCGATGGCTCCCGAGCGTGAGGACATCATGAATTTCGTTACATATGCACGTGAGATGAACCCTGACTGCGTATTCTCCATCGGTCACACTCAGACCACTCCCGCTCAGGTGCGTGCGCTTGGTACAAAGTACCGTCCGAAGCTGATAACACATTTCGGTGATGCCACCGGACGTATACCCACCTACGGCGGCACCCGCGGCTACGGCCCCGACGAATACTGCCTGTCCGATCCCGAAATGTACGCGGAGCTCATCTCCGATTCCTGCGGCGTTCATGTGCATCCCGACAATCAGAAGATGCTCGTAAACTGCAAGGGCTATGAGCGTATCGTACTTATCACAGACAGCACAGCAGTAAACAATCCCGCTCCCGAAAATTTAAAGCATGTGACCGATATCAATTTCGACCCTCGCGGCGGTATATGCGGAAGCAAGCTCACCATGGATATGGCTTGCCGCAACATTATGACTCACACAAACTGCGGTATCGCACAGGCGTTTGTCATGGCATCCCTCAACCCCGCAAAGATCATCGGCATGGACGACAAGATCGGTTCTATCGAAAAAGGGAAGATCGCCGACCTGGTGTTCGTGGACGACAAGTTTAATGTGCAGAAGGTAATGCTCGAGGGTGAGATCTGCAAATTCGAGGAATAGGGTAATGCGTAGGGGCGATTCATGAATCGCCCGCGCTTCCCAACAAATAACCGTGATTTAGAATTTGGTGATAATCGTTTGAACGGGCGATTCCCAACAAATAACCTTGATTTAGAATTTGGTGACAATCGTTTGAACGGGCGATTCGTGAATCGCCCCTACAGTTCATCACGGAACAGAGGTAAATAATGAACAAAATAACCGCTATCAAAAACGCACAGTTAGTGCTTGAAAACGGCATCATCTGGGACGGCGTGCTGCTCATCGAGGACGGCAGGATAAAGGCATTCGGCAGTCACCGCGACGTGGTGATTCCCGATGGCGCCGAACGTATCGACGCGGGCGGCGCGTATGTTGGTCCGGGCTTTGTGGACATACACGTTCATGCCTGTGCGGCGGGGTATCAGACCAAAGACAATCCTATCGAAGCCTATGATTTCTTCCTCGGTCACGGCACGACCTCCATGCTCATCACTCCCGAATACAGACTTACGCAGGAGGAATACATGAAGGTATTCGAGATCGCCAAGGATGCGATAGGGAAGAATAACGGCATAAAGGGCATTTACATGGAGGGACCCTTCATCAACACAAAATACGGTGCAAACGCCGATCTTAACCCTTGGCACGGCGGTATTCCGAAGGAAGTGCTGAAAGCCATCGTTGACGGAGCAGGGGACATGGCAAAGGTCTGGACTATCGCTCCCGAAAGAGATGACATAATGGATTTTGTCACCTACGCAAGAGAGGTAAACCCGAAATGCGTATTCGCCGTGGGGCACAGTGAGACCACTCCCGCACAGGTACGTGCGCTGGGCAGTGATTTCCGCCCGCGTCTCATGACGCACTACGGCTGTGCCACGGGTCGTATCCCCACCTACGGAGGAACGCGCGGCTACGGTCCCGACGAGTATTGCCTCAGTGACAACGAAATGTACGCGGAGCTGATCTCCGACTCCCTCGGCATTCATGTGCATCCCGATAATCAGAAGATGCTCCTTAAATGCAAGGGCTTTGAGCGCGTCGTGCTGATCACCGACTGCACCTACGCCGATTCCCCCACACCTGCGAATTTGTCGCATGTCACCGACATCAATTTCGATGCAAACGGCGGAATATACGGAAGCAAGCTCACAATGGATGTCGCCTGCCGCAACATCATGACACACACAAGCTGCAGTATCGCGCAGGCGTTCGTCATGGCGTCGCTTAACCCGGCGAGAGTCATCGGTCTCGACGATAAGGTAGGCTCCATCGAGGTGGGGAAGCTCGCCGACCTTGTTTTCGTGGATGACAGGTTTAACGTCAAGCGTGTAATGGTGGCGGGCAAGGTCTGCATATAAAAACATTAAGGAAACCCGTAGGGGCGATTCATGAATCGCCCGCGATTCCCAACGAATTACTGTGATTTAGAATTTGGTAATAATCGTTTGAACGGGCGATTCATGAATCGCCCGCGATTCCCAACGAATTACTGTGATTTAGAATTTGGTGATAATCGTTTGAACGGGCGATTCGTGAATCGCCCCTACGTAAATGAGCAGATAAAAATACAACTAAACGGAGGACATAATAATGAACAATTTAAAGGTTGGCTACGCCAAAAACAACATAAACCCGCCGCTGGGCATAGCTGTCTGCGGCTATTATATCGACCGCTTTGCCAAGGGCTTCGTGGATGATCTGGAGGTTCACGCCATGGTGCTGACCGATGGAAAAACCGATATTGCCATGGTGGGTGTTGACATATGCTATATGGTCATCGGACTTGTGGACCGCATCAGAGCGCAGATCGAGGCGCAGACGGGCATCAAGCAGGAGAACATTTATCTTAATGCTACCCATACCCACACGGGTCCCGACATGAGCTATGGCGGCATGAGTGCCGACTGCGCCACAAACGCCCTCACCGTCCGATACACGGAGTTTCTTATCACTCGCATTGCTGACGCTGTAAAGCTGGCGCAAGCGGATGTTAAGCCCGCGAGGATGGGCTTCTGCGTGGGATACGCTCCCGAAAGAGTTGCTTACATAAGAAGATATAAGATGAAGGACGGCTCTACCATGACCTGTCCTCCCATAAACGACCCCAATATCGACTATCCGCTGGGCAAGCTCGATCAACGAGTCAACGTACTTCGCTTTGACAGGGAGGGCGGCTGCAGTGTCGTGCTTGTAAACTACGGCGTTCACGCCGACACGGTAAACGGCGAGCTTATCTGCTCGGATTTTCCCGGTTGGATGAGAAAAACGCTTGCCGCCGCCCTTGACGGTACCGCCTGCATGTTCTTCCCGGGCGCACAGGGCGACGTGGGAAGCACCCATGTAAATCCCGCCCCCGGTGACATGAACGACACCGAGATCAGCTTTGACAACGAGATGAAAAGCCCGGGTATGGCTCGCTTTGTGGGCAGAGCGCTGGCGGGCACGGTGCTTCAGGTATACGACAAGGTGGCGTACGTTGACGTTGAGGACATCGGAGTGTATCACAAAACCATGAAGATCCCCGCAAATGTACCGGCTCCCGAAGATCTGCCGCTGGCTCACAAATATAAGGAGCTCCACGACGCAGGTCGTGACTGCGACATTCCGTACACCGCCATGGAGCTTACCACCGTTGTGGCGGAAGCCATCCGTATGTGCAATCTTGAAAACGGTCCCGAATACTTTGAAATGGATCTTACGGGCGTAAGGCTTGGCAGTGTGGCTCTGGTGGGCATTCCCGGTGAGCCCTTCACCGACATCGGCGTCTCCGTCAAGGAGGCGGCGGAAGGGTTTGATCTGATCATGCCCTGTGCGCTGACCAACGGCAGCTACGGCTATTTTCCCATGAAATCCGCTTATGACGAGGGCGGCTACGAGGCACGTTCCTCCAAATTCAAGGCGGGCGTTGCGGAGAAGATAATCGCCTACGCGAAGGAATTGCTCGGTGATATGAAGGGATAAAGCGGCAGCAATTTCAATTATCATTCATCTTATAAAACCGATGCCTACAGATGGGTAGGCCACTCGGGAATCAATGATTATAATATCGGAAAGGAATAATACTATGGATTTTTCAAATCTCAAAGCATTCCTCGATCACATGGCGGCGAACCGTACTCCCGGATGTGCCGTGGCTGTCATGCTTGACGGGAAGTTGGTTTACAAATATGCCGCAGGTGTGTCAGACCTGGACGCCAAAGCCCCCATGACAGGCGAGGAATACTTCAACATCTATTCCTGCTCTAAGGTCACCACCGTCACGGCGGGGGCACAGCTTGTAGAGAAGGGAATACTTGACTTAAACGACCCGCTGTACGATTATATTCCCGAGTACCGTCAGATGTACGTAAAAACCAAGGACGGCGACATTATCAAGGCGAAAAATCCCATTAAAGTGGGTGATCTTTTCTCAATGACCGCCGGCTTCAACTACAATTGGAACGCACCGTCAATAAAAAAGCTTCGCGAGGAAAAAAATAATCTTCACACCACCGCGGATTTTGTCCGCGCGCTGGCAAATGAGCCGCTGGACTTCGAGCCCGGTACACACTGGAGATATTCGCTGTGCCACGATGCGCTGGGCGGGCTAATTTCCATCGTTACAGGTAAGCCGTTCGGTGAATATGTGAAGGAAAACATCTTCGATCCCCTCGGAATGACCGAAAGTGTATACCATCACACCCCCGAAGTGGAAGCGCGTATGGCGTCGCAGTACAAATTCGTTACCGACGATCCCGCTCAGCTTGGGCTCAGCATCGTCGAGGCGCAGATACGCGGTTCCGGCAACGTGGGACACTTTGAAAACGTCGGAATCGCTATATCAAGCGGTCACGGCGGATATCCCGCTTTTGAGAGCGGCGGAGCGGGTATTACCACCACAGTGGGCGATTATGTTAAGCTGATGGCGGCTCTCTCCCGCGGCGGACTCGGAGCAAACGGTGAGCGTATTCTTGCGTCGAAAACGGTGGAGCTTATAAAGACCAATCGCCTCAGTGACGACCTGCTTCGCGATTTCAATTGGCGGCACCTGCGTGGTTACGGCTACGGGCTCGGCATGCGGACGCATATAAGCCGTGGGGGATCGGGTTCATTGTCGCCGCTCGGCGAATTTGGCTGGGGCGGTGCAGCGGGCGCTAATGTTCTTATGGATACAGAATCAAAGCTTGGTTTGTTCTTTGTACAGCACACACTTAACCCCCGCGAGGAATGGTATCAGCCTCGCCTTCGCAACGTTGTATACAGTTGTCTTGACTAAACAAGCAAAGAAGCATTAGATTAGGGATTTGCAATTATTTTGTATAATAGCCCCTCTGATTTGGATCACTCCGAAGCAGAGGGGCATTATTCGGATTATTTATGATTTTGTATAATTGGCAGTCTTTATATCTCCGCAACTGTTAGGGCGGGAATGCAGGCGTTCTATTATGTTTTGTTTTTGGGTTCTTATATCTGAAGTATCAAATCAGCTTATGCCTGCTGTGAACGCCTGCGGACGACCAATGATCGCCCCGACAGATACGTGCCGGTTTAATTAACTGTACAGACTGCGCATACGAGGCTTGCAGCGTTTCGTTTGTCGCTATCGGCTGTGAGCGGAATGTCCGCACATCTTTAGACGTACGGTAAACTGTAGGACGCATATTGTGAGCCCAACAAAAATATAAACGCATTCGGAAATATGCGAACCAACGCAGATGTATACACGCGGTAAATTTGCCTTATGGGATTCATTCCGCAGCTTGAATCCATACACGCACTTGAATGTGGACTCACAGCGGCTCGAAGAAGCATATACGACGTAGGCAGTTTGAAAATAGTCCGTTTTCGCTTCCCTGTATTATACAAAATTTGCATTTTGGGCAATTGCGCCACCGTGTCGTTAGCTATGCCCTCCGGGCATAGCTTTCTTGTGACGCAATCGCCGAAAATGTCCGTTTTGTATGGTCGCCGTCAGCGCCTTTTTCCCAGTTTTGGTACAAAATAGGTTGCAACTTCGATTTTGTCAGGTGGCGTATAGAATAATCTTGTTTACTACTACGAGTATTACCCCCGTGATACCCCGTCGGGGGTCGCCGAAAGGGGGCGTTTTTCTTCCAGGGAATTCTTGGTATTATCGGCGCCATGGCGCCCCAAACCACAACTGAAGTTTCGGGTGCGGCGACCTCGCGCCACCCAAACCCGTTACGGCTGCGAGTGCAGCGGTACCGTTTCATAGCGTGTTAGATCTAACATGGGTCAAAACCGGCAGCCGTAACGGGCGCGCAAGGCTCCCGCTCGGGCTTCTGTAGCGGTTTGGTGAAGATGGCAGCGCCTAACGGCGCGGTTGATAGGAAAAAAGAGCCCGGAGCGGTGATCAGCCGCTTCGGGTGTAGTTTGTTCTGCTATTAAGTAATTACGTAATTATTCAATATCTGTTCTATTCTATCTTTTTTCCTTCTTGTTCTGCTCGCATCATTTCAAGCTCTGCAAGCATGAGCTTCTGCTTTGCGTTCAGCTTACAGTGCTTCACCGCCTCAAGCAGCTCGGTAAGGTCTCCGCCGTGGGCGATCATATACGCCTTGAGGGAGCTTGCCACGTTATGCTCAAGGTAGTGCTCAAGTCGGTCAAGTGTGTATTCCTGTCCAGGCAGATACAGCTGCGGAATGCGCTCTGCTTCGCCAATGAAGCGATGCCACCACTCTACGGTTTGCAATAATCCTTGGTTTCGTTGTTCCTTGATCTTCTTTATGCTTGTCCCGCGGGGAGGACTGACGAAGCGCAGGTAGTCCTTCATGACTCCGGTGTACAGCTCGCCGACATCTCGGTGCTCACACCAATTGAGGTACCAGGATGTGGCATTATCGTTTCTCAGCTGGAATTCTAAACGCAGCCAATCGGCATCCGGTATTCCCTGCTCAAGTGCTTTATCGTAGATACGAAGCAGCCGATCCGACTTTGGCGAACCGAAATATACCTCTTGTGTTCTCATATATCGGACATCCGGCAAACATTTTGATCTGCAGACATACAATTCTTGGCGAGAGTACTTTTGGATCTGACCGATAGTCAAGCTACCGTCATCGACATCACATGCAATATCAATTCGTGATATATGTACAGATCTGTCTCTGATCTGACTGTCGTACCTATTGAGAAATCCGAACCAATCAAATCCGGGATTGAGCTGTTCTACAGTTCTGCAGCCTTTACCCGAGATATCAAGAAAAGTATCAGTTATCTGGTAATTCTCATCGGTATTGTATGCGATCAGGATACCGTCGAAGTATTCACCTCCATTGTAGAATCTGGTTCTCATTGGCTGCAGCTCGGCTTCCTGTAGTCCGAGCTGCTCGTACAGCTCGCCAACATTATCATATTTCCATGACATTGATAAATTGTCTATGATGATTTGCACATAATAAACCTCCTTTCAACTGCGCAGCTACAGACCGCGCTCCGCGCGATCGGCGCAGCTGCGTTTACTTGAATATGTAGTGCGCTGCCTGCGATGTTATGTTTATCACCCAAGTAAGAAATCTTGACAATATCGCCCATGATATAGACGCCGTCAGCATCCACTCGTAGCCCGGAGGCACAAAATTGTTTAAAAAGCCTCTTGCCTGCGTCAAGTAATATCCCGTTATCGCCGCTATCTGACTTATCCCCTCAGTAAGCGCCGACAGATCTATCATTCCGGTAACAGGCAGCGCCACGATAAGAGCAATGACCGCTACAGCAACCGCGATCAGTATACCCCATTTTGCAAGATCTGACATTATCCGTCACCATCTTTCCCGCCGATAGATCTTCCCTGCAAAAACTGATTTATCAGCTTCATAAGGCTTAGCACAGCGCTTATGACTATCAAAACCACCATGATCCATTGAACCAAAGTCATTATCTGAGCGGGGATCATTGATACGTACTCGCTGAAATCAATTTCGCCTCCGTCCCATATTTTTATAGGCGTTGACGTGACTCCGGACATTGCCGGAATACTCAGAGCCGGCACCAGCATCTTGCTTTGCCTTCCCTCGTAGCCTAAAAAGCTCAATATACTCTCAAAGGCATTGGTCACCCCGTCTGCATCGACTATTCCGCCGAGCTCATCCGTCAGCTGCTTAAGGAACTCATTTCCGCCGTCCTGCACCTGCTGCAGCACGTTTTGGTCATGCTCCTCGAGCTTATCGGACACAACGTCGCCGACCTTATCCGGAAGCTCCTCCATAGTGTTTTGTATGGAATTAAGCTTAGTATTGATATTGACGATCTCGGTTGTCTGTGCTTCGAGGGCTTCAAGCTGAGATTCCAAGGCGCTGATCTGAGCCTCAAGCAGCTCGTTTGTCTCGGTATTCTGCGCTTTGATGTTTGCCAGCGTGTTATTGATCTCCACCGTCTGTGCTGTGATATCTCCCAGCTGATCTATGAGCGCATCCTCGTAGCTTTGTCCCTCGGGGTCGTAGGTGATGTTTACAGACAACTCATAGGCACATACATCAACAGCCACACCGCCTCCATCGATATTGAACCACGGAACCATGTATAAAATACCCTCGCCGAGGTTATCTATGAAGCCGTCAAGTGTACTGAATACAAAGTGATAGTTGATATCATAGATATATACACCGTCATCGGTTTCTTCTACAAATTTAGCGGTTTTATCGGTTGATACGAGTGAATGGTAATAATCGCCGTCACTATTTGTTTGATTTTCGGTTACGTCTCCTATGTTGTAACGATAAGTAATTGTGTTGCTTGTCTGACTTTCGGGAAGCTCATTTATGAAAGACACATTAGTGGGCTCAGTCGGCATACAAGGGTCATAATCATAATAGGTATCACTGTCCCCATCGTAAAAATCTACCTGGTAAGTAAGGTCAATCTCATACAAATACCCGTCCTTGATATCGATATCAAACAGTGCACCCAGAGCAGCAATATCTTCACCGATATACAAAGAAAAGCCTTTGGAATCCGCCCTAGATCTGACCAAACCGTCAGTATATGTAGAAGCCCAATAAAGCGACCGAAACGTCTCCGGCACATACGTATCTGCAGATACATGCACAATCATGATCGCCGCGGCAAGCATTGCCGCAATGGCTGCAGTTAAGATCTTGTACTTCTTCTCCACGCAAAAAGACCTCCTCTGAACATCACCCAAAGCGCTCCCGCGCAGAGCGCACCGATTATCGACCATGCTATCATGATCTCATGACACGGCAGCACCGCCATTGTACCGTAACCGATATTGCTGTAGACATACACCTCATTTGATATGTCGTAGTCCCATGTGCTCTCGTATGAATTTATCTCATACCCGGTACTTGTACTGTTTCGGTATATGACATACTCCGTCACGTCATCGAGATCGGTCACGTTTCTGACGAGCATCGTATACTCGTAGTCCCCTGTCTGGCATATGACATATTCATCCAGCGGGCGCAGCTTGCTATAGAACACATTCAGATATGTCGAGCTGATAGTTGATCTTGCGTCACTCATCTGCGTCATACTACCGCCCCCTAAATGCCGATATGACCATATCCCATATCGTTCCGGCTACCACTAAAAAGAACACATACGGCAGGAACTGCGCGAAGCCCTCAATGATCAGTCCCACGCTCATCACCTCCGGCTTTCTCACGCACTACCACCTCAAGCGTATTGTACATACGCATCACATTGACGCTCGGAACGTAGAAGTGCCGCTGTGGCTCTTGTTCCCCGATATACTTCCCTGCGTCGTCGTACTCGTCCCCGTCCTTCACTCTGTAGCTGTAGATCTGTCCGAGTATCGGTCGGCTGCACTCGTAATTGTATGTGCACTGCTCCCGTATACCCTTTGCAACTCGTGTAAAGCGCTGGGACGTACCCAAGATCACGCGGCGGTTCTTTCGGTTCTGCGACCACACCGTAAGCGTACTGGGCGGCATCTTCGCCGACTCCAGCGAGCTGAACAGTGTATGTATCTCGTCGATCACGAAGATCGTCCCCTGTGCCCCATTCTTGTACCTCTCGAAGTCCTCTATTCCGGTATACGGTATTGACGGTACTCCATAGATCGCGATATTGGACACCACCAAAGCCTCCGGATATTCGTTTATCATGCACTTGAGCGTATGCATCATGAGCAGCGTCTTACCTGCTCCCTGCTGCCCCGAAAACAGCCATATACCGCTATATGGAAACTCCTTCCCTGTCTTTAGCGACTGCTCCAAGGCTGCCTCCCGCAGATTCTTTAGCCCCAAGGGCTGTGTTATGAACGGCATATTTGCCTCCTTCCATAAGAAAAGCGGCGGGCAAGCCCGCCGCAGGGCTTAAAGCTTGCCCTTCTTCAGACCTCCGGTAGCTGCATTGCGTACCTTGCGGAACGCGAACCATGCAAGCACAAGAGGTGCTGCTATACCAATAGCTGCTACCAGGACTATTCCAAGGTTGCTTACAGAGAAGTCTCCCAGTGCGCCTGTGATCGACGATATGAAGCCGTCAAGACCTGTAGCTGCTGTCAAAAACATATTATTCATCTCCTTACCTCCCTCCATAAGATTTTTATTGCTAAGCGGCGTATATACCGCATTATAGCCTTAGTCGAGTACTTTGATATCAACGAGCTGTTCGAATTTTTGTCCCAATTTCCTTTCATATACCAGCTCGACTTCCTTTCCGACTAAATTTATAAGATCATTCGCTTCGATCGGAAGCGATCGCGGTATGTAAATGTTCTCTGCAGGATATCCGCATGTGAAATTTCCGCGACCGTCACTGTCATTCTCCTGTGTTGCCGAGCAAACGTCGAGCGTCATTCCCTGCTTCTGTACGCCGTTCTTCTCGTAGTTGTAGCCCTTTGCGCATAATACTTTGACTTTCATTACTTTTGTACCTCTCTTTTTGTGTGTATTGTTTATATAATAATTATACACCAAAATGTCACGTTTTGCAACTATAAAATGTCACAATTTGAAACTATAATTTTTATAAATATGTTACAATATGAAACAAGGAGTGATAAAAATGTACCCTACAACTTTTCATGATAAATTGAGATATGCAAGAGAAAAAGCAGGATACACCCAAGAGGAAGTTGCAAAAGTGATTCATGTTAGCAGAACAACTTTCACCAACTACGAATTGGGTTACCGTAAACCAACACTTGATACATTAGCTTTATTATGTGACTTTTTATGCGTTTCTGCAGATTGGCTTCTCGGTACTCAAGGAGGAAAAAATGTCTAACGAATACAAAATAAAAAAAGAACACCTTATAGCAAAAATCCATGTTGATGATGACAATATTGCAGATGCTCTATATAGCATAATAGAAATTTACTTTCGCGAAAAATATAACATGGACGGTGATGTTTATAAGCGCTTACAAGATGCAACTTACAACTATAGACTATGTGATAAAATCGAAACAATACTAAATGATATAGACGAGGATATACAGTATATACCGGAACTGCTAAATAAAAAAGACTAACCCTTCTCGGTTAGTCTTTTTTTGATATAAAAAAGGCGCTGCCAGACTGCGCTTCGCGCGTCTGAACGGCGGTCATACAAAACTGAATGCATTTTGGATAATTTTCTGTATTTATCTCTGCCCGCACACACAGCTCCCTTTCGGGAGTCTGTTGTTTGCGGGCACTGATATTTTCGGGTATCGCCGCTATTTTTTTAGCATCGCAACAAATTCACCCATGGCTTCGAG
>JAFUOH010000004.1 GCA_017482055.1 Clostridia bacterium | reverse complement strand
CCTGTGGCGTATGAGATAGCCGTACTGTTCAAGCTCTTTGAGCTGTGCGGTTATCCCATCCACACCGTCCTTGCAGATCTTCGCAAGTCCTCGTGTGGTGTAGTCCCAATCTTCGGGGAGAGAAAGCATTGTGGATAGAAGCCCTCGTGCCTTGTTGGATAGGTTCGGGTCTCGCAGATGAAAGTTCGACATGGTGGTATAGTTCTTGTTTTTCTCAACTCGACATACTGCCATGTTGCCTCCTGTTTTTGGGCATGAAAAAAGCCGAACAAGAATATATGTTATAATTCCTGTTCGGCTCAGTTACCGTATTCCATTTTACCGCTGTTGGTCTCTCTGCCGTTTCTTCATCCACATTTCAAGCAGTTTGATGATGGTTTCTTCCATCCTCTGCGGCGTGTAGGAACGGGGGAAGTATTTTCTGATCTTATCCATCGGGAGCTTCAAATCCCAATTTTCGGGTTTCTTCTGTTCCATCATAATGTCGAGCACCGCATCATCACTCAGCTTGCCCTCTTGGGAAAGTCGCTTCATTCGCTGTGCCTGCGAAAAAGACGGCGTTGCCTGTTCGCTGTCGATGGTCTCGATAAGGAGCTTTTGTTCATCGGGTTTGAGATAGGAAATCTCGACCGCAGGGGTCATACCGATTTTGCCCTCATCAACCATTTGCATCAGCTCCGGTTCAAGCTCGTTCAGTCGGATATATCGTCGGATGGTTTCACGACTTTCATTCACACTCTGCCCAAGCTCCTCGTTGCTTCGCAACTTCGACACAGGCTGTGTCGAAGTTAAATCGTGGCGTTTGCCTTGGCGTTTAATCGCCTCCAGCTTCATTTTGTAAGCCTTGGCTTTTTCACTCGGCAGGATGCTTTCTCTTTGTAAATTGCTATCCACCATAATGATAATGGCGGCATTGCGGTCAATGTCTCGGACAATGACCGGCATCGTCTCACGGCCTGCAAGCTCGCAGGCGTGTTTTCGTCTATGTCCTGCAATCAGTTCATAGCCACCATCCTCACGGGGACGAGCTATCGCAGGGACAAGGACACCATACTCTCGGATGCTCTCGACGGTCTGTGCCATAGCTTCATCGTCTCGCACTCCGAAGGGGTGGTCTGGAAATGGGTGAAGTTCCTCCAATGGAATTTCTTTAATTGCTTCTGACATAATCGCCTCCTGTTCTCTGAAATGACGAAAGGCGTTCATTGACTTGCTGAAATCAACGAACGCCTTGTCCTTGCCATATTCAGTTTTCCTCCTTTGCTTTTGAAGTAGCACTTCGTCAATTTATGCCGAAAATGCCCGATAAACGAAAAAAATAGGACTAAAGCGACGCCCGTTTGTCGGGTTTTGCTTTAGTCCTATTATATCAGTGGCATCCGCGAATACTCTCGTATTTCTGAATCCATTTTCTTTTGCGTATTTTTCAAGTATAGATTTTTGGTTTGTTATTGAGTTGCTCTCTCCTTGCAGTTCATCGTCGCGCGATAGTCTGCAATAGAGGGCTGTTATCTTATCCGACTTAATATTCATTGTTCTCCTTTCCTCGGTCGGATGCGATATGAATTGTATGTTCACCTATATTATACCACATCCGAGAAAACATTTCAAAACTTTACAACGCTAAAGTCTGCGTAACTTTGTTAATTTATTTTGTCCGACACCCTGCGAACGCGGTCAATGACATTTTCTTTGGATTTTTGGTCAAAGCGAGTATTGACGTGAATGACCGTGCTGCCGAAATCCAAATCGAAATCAAGCTTTCTCGGGAACAAGCCCTTGCGGAAATACTCTATGCGTTCTTCCTTCGTCATTGCTTCAAGCATCGGAAGTCGCTTTCGGCTCTCACTCAGAATTTCTTGGAGCATATCGTATTCCTCGTCGGTTTCGGGGGTGATGACGTGAATTGTTTTGTAATCCTTATTCTTCATAGCAATATCCTCCTTTATCTATCTCCAAAATCATCGTCGCGTTTGCGGCTGCCCTTGATCTGCGCCATTATCTCGGGCGGTATCTTCTCAACAAGCTTTTTGTAACGCTCCACTTGCCGTTCAAGAAGATATACGTCGGTCTTGTATTCCTCAATCTCACGGTTTGCCCGTTTGTTTTCAAGCGTCAGATCGAAAACTTTGGAACTCTCTCTATCGACCTTTGCGGAAAGGGTTTTCACCTCTTGTTCAAGCCCCTCAATGTGCTTGGTGGTTTCCTTGACCTTTGACGAGAAATACTCTCCTTCCTTCGCCCATTCGCGCAAGACTGTCAACGCTTCTTCGGACTTACCTTTGGCGTTGAACATACCGATGTTGGAGAGTATGGCTTCGACCTCGGAATACATCTTGTCAAGATGTTCAGCTTTCTTGTAGAGCCAAACGGGAATGTGCTTGCGGTGCGTGATCTTGGCAGACTCCCCGCGCTCAATGACCTCATACTTTTCGTGCATATGCTCGTAGAAGCCGTCCTGCCAAAATTCTGATAGCCGCGCTTGGTTGCCGATAATCTCTTTAGCGGTCAATCGGTTATCCTCGGATAGCGGCACGAAGCAGAGGTGCATATGCGGTGTTTTCTCGTCAAGATGGATAACGGCGGATACGATGTTTTGCTCTCCCACCCGTTCCGCCATAAAATCGTAGGCACGTTTCATATAGGCGAGCATTTCATCGTGGCTCATCGGTTGGAGCAGATAGGGTGAGCCGGTGATGAGCGTTTCCACAAGAAGCACACTATTCCTCTTGATGACCGTCTTACATTCGCTCTCGGCTATGCGTTCCTTTACTATCTTTCGATAGCTTTTCTGTGCGGGTGGTTTCAGATGGATATTATCCTTGCTCCTTTCAAGGTCAATATCGGGGTTGGACTTGTATGCGTCTTTCTCTCGTTCGTTGTGTTTCTGCGCACTGAGTATTGTGCCGCCCTTGTGTTTCCTAAATCTTAAAATTGCGTGTACTGCTATAAGCGTTACCTCCTGTTAGTCGTATTTTTGATGGATGCGTGTGGGGGAGCGCGAGGATGCGGGTACACCGCACAAACGCGGCGGCGTTGTCACGCCTTGTGCTTTCGTCGAAGCCCTGCCGCCATTAAGCGGGGCGGCAGAACTTCACCGAAGCGGAGCAAATTTGCCTCCGCAAATTTACTCTGCGTTTATACGGTGTAACACACTATACCTTGCGATGCAAGGAGTGTGCCATCCGTTCCCTCTGGACTCCCTAAAAGGCTGCGGCGGAGCAGAAGCAATCCAACCCCATTGCCTCTGCATTCTTGCAACCTTACGGCTCATTTCGGCACAAGCACACCCGCAGCTTGTCCCTCATTTGCCGTGTTGAAGTAGACAACATTCTCACCTTTGGCTCGAATGTTTCCCTCCGCAACGGACGAGTATATCCGTTGCTACCGCCTCCGCGACCTCCTTTCTCTCGTCGGCGGTTATATATTTGTGGGGGCAGTTTATCATATATCCGATGATACTGCCGCCGTGTTTTTCGGGTGGTAACATCTCACTTCGGCTCACTCTGAGCCGAGGTCAACCTCGTGCCATCTTGGCACGAAGCGTGGGGGTGAAAACAAAAAAGCCCCGTACTTTTACATACAGGATCACGGGAAACACCAAAAAGCGAACGGCACTTGTTCGCTTAAAAAGGTGATCTCCGTGCCCTTTATGTATGTAAAGTACGAGTCTAAAAGCTCGTGAACGCTCGTGCTAAGCGTATAGAAAGACGGGACTTACACAATTGCCCGCGGCACTTATAATCATATTTTGTTTGTATAAGATTAAGCCAAACAGGCTATACTCATAATGGAGTAGTCTGCCTAACTTGAAAACTTAGGATAAGTATTGTACCATAAAATAGCAATAATGTCAATTACCGAATTGAAAATTTGGCAAGTAACACAATATTCAAAATCTAAATTTGTGCAAACAGTGCAAAGAAATCCGCCGAGAGCAATCAATTACGGTTACTCTCGGCGGTGTGCTTTATGCAGTTTTGACGATACGCTTATTTTCAACCAAGTAGGTTTCATCCTTCTTGAAGTTTACGATCGGTTTATGTGATATTACGATCATCGTCCTATCGCTAAAAATATTGCTCAGATTATCGAGAATTTCACTTTCAACAATGGAGTCAAGCGCGCTTGTGGCTTCATCCAAAATGATGATCTGAGGATTATGAAGTATCAAGCGAGCGATTGCGAGACGTTGCTTTTGTCCTCCCGAAAGCTTAACACCTCGCTCGCCGATAACGGTATCTATCTTTTGAGGCAGGCTATCGACAAAATCATATAGACAAGCTGTTTTCAAAGCAAAAATAAGATCATCTTCACTTGCTTTGGGTGCGATCAGTTGTAGGTTATCTCGAATCGAAAGGTTGAAAAACATATTCTCCTGCATTACAGTTCCTACGTTCGTCAAAAGACATTGAGAATCAATTTCAAAGATCTCTGTGTTTTCAAAAAGTAATTGCCCTGCCTGCGGCTTATTCAATCCAAGCAAAAGCTTTATAAGTGTTGACTTGCCCTCTCCGCTTTTACCTACCAAAAGATATTTCTTTCCGTGTGCAAACTCGCAGGATACCTGTTCAAGAACCTTGCCACTTTCTTCGGAATATGCGAAATCAACGTTCTTCAAGTATATTGTTGCATTTTCGGAACAATCGGCACCCTTGTTCGGTTCGGGTTCATCCAAAATCTTAAACAGACGGTCAAACACAGCCTTTTGTCCGAGAAAATCGGTCTTTGATCTCATAATTGAATCAAGTGCCGACTCCATACTTGCCATAAAACTGATAAACATTAACAGATCGCCAATAGTGATGTCTTTTGAGATAACAAACAAACCACCGACAAAATATATCAGCACCTTCAAAACAAACTGTGTTTTGATTTCGTAGAAAAAGTCCCGCAAAGCATAATAGAACATCCACTTGTTGTTCAGCTTTCTTTCGGGTTCTAACCGTTCGTCATATTCGGCAGAAAACTGATCCTCAAGCGTATTAGTTTTGATCTCGCGCCATTTTTGAACCGTATCAAATAGATGTGTTTTGGTTTTCGATTTTACCTCATAGCTTTCTTTGTTTACGGCGTTGTATTTATTGCCTATTATCTGTGAAAACCATATGGTCAGCGGAAGAAGAATCACGGATAAAAGTCCTAACCAAACATTGATATTGATCATCAGCGCCATGTAAATCGCCGCCACAATAAAGGAGGTTACAAATCCCACGATATGGCTTGAAAGGAAAGTGTGCACCGCACCGGAGTCTTGCTCCAAGTTGTTGCTTTGCGTTCCAATCTCCTTACCCGCTGCCATTGAAATGTCACGTTCAAGAAATTTCTGCATCAAACGGTTCTTTGTTTCAAGCGTGGTAGCATAGGAGAATTTCTTATTGACATATGTACGTATTCCCGTCAACATAACCTTTACGAGATAAACACCAATCATCGCAGGAATCACATAGTA
This sequence comes from Clostridia bacterium, assembly GCA_017482055.1. Lineage (GTDB taxonomy): Bacteria > Bacillota > Clostridia > Oscillospirales > CAG-272 > Flemingiibacterium. Next base: position 56,102 of record JAFUOH010000004.1, on the reverse strand, counting down.
AAGCAAATTGATGTTTCCTGCGGTCATTACATCGTCAACCAATGTCTTATACAGATATGGAGATATGAGCGAGACAGCAGTTATCAATAGTGTCAGCAAGCCGCCAATAAGCATCAGCTTTTTAGAAAACGATATCTTTTCATTCAGATGGCGGTATATATTTCTTCTTGTATATTTCATGCCGTCACCTCCTTCTGCCCTGCAAACATATCGGCAAAGTATTTGTTTTCTGCCATCAGTTTGTCGTGGTGGTCATAGCCTACCTGCTCTCCTTCGTGAAGCACCAATATTTTATCGGTGTTCAGTAGAGCTTGATAACGGTGAGAGATTACTATCGTAGTCTTGTTCTCGGCAAGAGCATCAAGTGCCGCTTGTACGATACGCTCGGATTCAAAATCAAGGGAGCTTGTTGCTTCATCGAGAATAATGATCTTTGGATCGCGGAACATAAAACGTGCAATGCAAAGTCTTTGATTCTGGCCTCCCGACAAGGACATATTTTTCTTTCCAAGAACAGTATCAAGACCGTTCGGGAGCTTCTCTATCTCGTCTTTCAAATATACCTTTTCAAGAATCGACCATAATTCTTCGTCAGTTGCTTTGCTGCCAAACGTGATATTATCTCTTACGGTCGTATCAAAAATAATGTTCTCTTGATTGACGATACCAATAGCCTGTCTAATAGAGGCATAAGTACACTTACTTAAGCTCTGACCATCAACAAGAACCTCACCGCCTTGTGGCTCATAGAATCGTAACAAGATATTTGCCAACGTACTTTTTCCTACACCCGATACGCCGACAACACCGATTTTTGTTCCTGCATCGATATGTAGGTCTATTTTTTTAAGAACATCCTTTTTCTCGGTATAGAAGAAAGAAAGGTTTTTAATATCTATACTTCCGTTACGAACTTCAAGCGTTTCAAGACCCGTTTCATTTTCCTCATCTTGGTCTAAAAGCTTGAATACGCGCTCAACGCAGGTCTTACGCTTTTGGTAGTCTACGTTGCCGTGCAATACACGTCTGATGTTCCAAGATACCATTGAAAAATAAGATGCGATTGCAACATACTGTCCGATATTGATAGAACGTCCTGCCACAAAGAAGGCACAGATAATATAGAAAACGATGTCTGCAAGAAAATAGATACCTCTAATAATTTGATCGGACTTGAACTGTATGATATCTTGCTTTACCGAGGAATCAATAATATCCTTATTTTTGTTTGTGAAAATCTTGAGTACCGTTTTTTCTGCAACAAAAAGCTTGATTTCTCGCATCCCTTTGAGCATTTCCATAAGCCAAGCAGAATACTTACCTTGCTTGGTACGGATCTCGTCGGATGCTTTTTTCATTTTTGCTTCAATCGTCTTACATACTATCGCTGAAATCGTGATGATTGCTACCATCAAAAGCGCGATTTCCCATTTCATAAAAGCAACAATTGTCAACGATACTATCGTACCGATTCCGGAGTTCAAAATTCTCATACCGAAGCGCTGTATGATATGGTGAAACTCTGCGGTATCGCTATTTATAGTGCGAATCACATCACCCGTTTTTATATCGGTCAGAACACTCGGCTTCATACGTAATACTTTTCTGTAACAAGCAATACGAACGTCGTAAACGTATTTGTTATGTACTCTTTGCCACAATATTAGCTGAATAAAACCACAAGCTGCGTAACCGAAAAACACAAGTGCATACCATAGCGTTGCATAAAGGAATCCCTGCATATCCGCTTCATAGACCGCAAAATTGATTACGTCCCCTAAAAACAAGGGTATGGTCTGATTAAAGACAAGCTCTACGAGCAGAACAAAATAACTAATCAGAAATGCCCATTCATACGGCTTTGCATATTGCCATATTCTTTTGATTATTACATTATCCTTCAAATCCTCACCCCCTCGGGGATATTACTCTAAATCGTATTTCTTAAAAAGCTCCTTGATTCTTGTATCATTTTCATACTCGGGACGCTTTTTCAAAAACTCCACGGTATCCTTAACGTAACAATCAAGTTGATATTTTGTGTGCATCTGATATTCCACGGAATCATTATTTTCAAACAGCAAGGAATATTTACCTTCTTGATTGTCAAGGAAATTCAAAAATTCAACTCTGCCCGCAAATAGCATTTCGGCTTTTTCAAGGGCAAGATCAAATCGGTTCAGTTTGGTATGCTTTTTTACCATACCGCAAAGCAAAACGTACTTTTGGAAGATTTGGCGGCAAGGCAGATAATCACCGCCGGAAAGAAAGGCGTTTAGCAAACGGAGCATATATTCCTCGTATTCTATACGCTGTGCAAGTCCGTTTTCACTATCCCTCGCTTGATGTATTTCTCCCGCCATACGGATGCATCTTGAAATGTATCTTGCTTTCAAGGCAAAACTTGAGCGGCACTTCAACATAGCGTCGTCATATTCCTTGTTCGCTTGCGCGATCTCCGCCTCCCAATACAATCTATCACCAAATGTCACGGGAATCTTACCGAGCATCTCTTTTGCTTTTTCATTTTCGCCAAGCGCGGCATAACCACGGGCAAGAACAAAATGATTCATAAAAACCGTATCAATATCGGTTTCGTATTTGAATATGCAGTTTGCATACTTTTCACACTCGGCAATCAGTTCGCTTTTGCCTCGGTCTTGCGTTTTACCCGCAACGATCATATCTACCAAGCATTTAAGGCACAAAGATGCTGCTTCAGAGTTCTGAGGATGAGCAGAAAAATAAGCATTTAGCATTTTATAATTCTTAGCTGAATCCCTTTGATCTCTGAAAACCTCTTGTCTGTGGTAGTCCTTTCGCAGTTCTTCAAAATCTTTAGGTATTGTATGATGTTCATAATCAAAGAGGGCATCTGTTGAGATATCCAAAGCGGATGCCAACGGAACCACCTGCGATATATCGGGTGCTCCGGTATCTGTTTCCCACTTGGATATAGCCTGCACGGATACGCCGATCAGATCAGCAAGTTCTCTTTGTGTATAGCCTTTTTCTTTTCGATATTTCTTTATATTCTGTCCAATCGACATAATCACACCTCCATATTTTGATGCCTGTAGCATAATTATACCATACTTTAATCTCGCAGTAAACAAACCATTTGGAAATAATCATTCCACGGAGCGTGGATTTTTCAAAAAGATAGCCGAGAGCGACCATTTGGTTGCTTTCGGTGGTTAATTTTGCTTAGTGATAATAACCTTGTTGAAGGTGATTCATTTCTTGTTTGACTTCGTGTTATTCATCTCGGATGCTTAACAGGGCATATTATAGACTTTCAAACAATTCCTCTGTAGTGTAATAACGTAATAATTTCGTTGTTTCGCCGATGATTACACATAAATTTCAAGCCAATTTGATAGCCATGCCTTGTATAACATTTTCCCACTTCCTTTGATATAAAAAATAGCAGTAGTCGTCATTTTTAGTATGGTATATGTATTGGTGGAAGTATTTAATTTTATTAAAGCCGTCTATGAAATTAATTTAACACAATTTGTAGGTTATTTTGTCAAAATTTATTGAATTTTTTCATAAAGTATGATATAATTAAAATATATTAAGATTTCAAGGTGCCTAAAATGTGTGAATTGATTAATTTATTTAATACAGATATAATTGATGACAAAGAAAAAGATATGATAAATAATGCTTATGCTTTGTTACCTCAAGCGCCAGACACAGAAATTATTACACAAATTTCTGCTACAAGTTACGAAAGAAACGAATGTAAAGAAAAAAATTTAGTTTTCATTCCTGCACTTGGCAGCAATAGGGATTCTGTACCAAAAATTGATGTTGACATACATATAAGTTCACAAACAAACATTGAATTTTCTTTCTCTAATGTAAGATTGCTAAGAAAAATGTTGCAACCAATAGATAAGTCACATTGCTTGGTTTTAGGGCAAGAAAACGGCAACCTATATAAAGTGATTGGTATTGCCTCTCTATCTGAAATTTTAAAGAAATATCAATGCTATGTATTCACAATTAAAAAACATATGACATGGTATTTAAGAATAGGTGAAACAGATATTTTGGGATATTGCAACGGAAAATACAAGAATGTTTACGATATTGAAAACAAGATCGACAAAAAAGACGCGATTGCTAAATTAAAAGAGTTGCTTCCTGACTTTAATGAAGTTTCTTTCAAAATCTTGATAGATACTTTAATTGAACAAAATCACGGAACATCTTTCGTAATTTTTAAATCTGACAAGAAGGCTATGGGTGAAGCTAAACGTTTAGCTTCACAAAAAGCTGGACGAGGTTTCCTATTGTCACCTATATTAAATTTTAGTGCCACAAACATGTCGCAGATTACGGATATTGATGGTGGATTGATTTTCGATTTAGAAGCCAACTGTTATGCGTATGGATGTATTTTTGATGGAAAAGTTCCTAAAGAATTTGAAGGCAATTCCGGACGAGGTTCTCGATATAACTCAATTAAATTATATGTTCAAACAACGAAGAATTGTGTTGGTGTGATATATTCGGACGATCAAACCATAGATATAATATCGGCTATTTGTTAATAAATTGTTAATTTTTGATTGATGGGGTTGCAATTTTAATGTGTATGCGGTATAATACAATATACTTGCATTGTTGGCGTGCAGAAAGCCCCATGTTGGCACGCTTGATATGTGGCGAAGTTTTCGTCATTTGTTGCAAGAACTCGTCGCATTTGTTGCGACCATTACGAAAGGGTGGTTCCGAACGAGAATGGAAGGACTTAATTTTTCAAAAACAAAGCGAAAAGTGCCGTTATCGCATTATAAGATTGCTCAAAGCCATATTGTAAGCAAATCTTGCTTTAAAGATAGCAATCATATAGATACAGTGAAACCGGGTACTCTTTTGGGATTTACTGATTCTAAGGGGAACACTATCGATATCGATAAAAAATACGGTAAATAATCAAAAGGGCAGTATTTATTACTGCCCTTTTAGTTTCAAGATACAGACTAATTAGATGGAGTAGGATTATGTCAAATTGTTATGTATTTACATTAGGAAAAAACACTTATTCAAGTTGTAATGAGTCATTGAATTTAAGTTCTAACCCAAATGATGAAGATAGAGTTTTCTTAAAATCTATGTGCTATTATGACTGGATAGAAATACACTCCGTTTTACAAAAAGAATCAATTGATAATTTGCTATGTGATGCGCGTGATGAAATTGAGAAAATTCGAATTTGCTATAGCGAAAGCAAAAACTACCACATACAACAAAGTTTGATATTGCTTTCTGAAAACGAAGATGATGTTTTGTCATCTGTCCAAAATTCTCCCTCTCTCGTGTATATATCGTTTATAAATGTAACTTCTTCAACTAAGATTCCATTTCTTGAAAAAAATGAGAATATAAGTTTATATCATACTTTTGATCATTGTGATTACGTATTGGTAGCGAATGGAGATAAACTGTCTTTAGTTGCATACATGGATGTTTTACATAAAATCAAAGAAGATGAAAATGTTCACGATATTATATCATTGTATGCATACATTCCCGGCTCTAATCTTGATAAGGAAAAATCTTTATCTGCCGTTGTTAATGTAGGAGACTACAATCAATTCGCCAACATGGATTTTTCTCCGAACATTAAAATTTCTACTCTTGGACGGTATGACACTTTATTAGTATACGATAATATTTCATTTGATACATTAGTAAAACTTACAGAACAAATATCCACTCAAAACGATAGCCTTGTTTCTACCAAGGTTCATATAGGCGTAGATATAAAAGACTTACAGGACAAATTAAACGGAGAGTATTTTAATAAAGATCAAAGCGAAGATATAAATTCTAAACTTTGTGTATTAGGAGAAAAGATATTTGATTATTATTGCGATAGTTACCGCAAATCCAATTTAGAAAAAAATGTTTCAAATGTTTCATATTTTACGAACTATTTACAGCAGTTTTTGTTCGAAACTCAAAAAATGATTATTTCGACGTTGAACAGAGGCATTTCTCAGTACTATATTTTGAGTTTTATTGAATCGTTCTATGGTTTGTTGGAATATATTGATAAAAAAATATTAAAAGCTTCTAATATATTCGAGTTGTCCGATAAACCAAGGTCGAACAAGGACTATGCAAGAACACGTTCTGAACTAATAATAGATGTTATGAACAAATTTTTCAATCATATGCAGTCTGTTTCAACAAGTATGCTCCATAGTGAGCGTAAATTCATCCAAACGGATCCATATCAATTAATGTATTTTGATATTCCCCCAAAATTAATTGCTTTCTATACAGCAATTGCAAATCAAATGGTATGTTGTTTAAGCGACGACAAAACCAATAACAAATATCATTTTCTCTTGTGTCCTGATTTCAAAAATGACATATATGTAGATTCTCTTACACAAAATCGGGATTTAGGTAACGAACAAAATATCCTTATTATACATATTAACGACAAAGAAATTTATAACATTTCAAATACAATAGCAACAATTGCACATGAAATTGCTCATCATGTAGGTCAAACGGCGGATTTGAGAAAAAAACGTGCAAAACTATATGTTAAAAGTTTATTAGCTTGTTTGTTGATAGAAATATATAGTGACAATTATACAAGTATTGCCATTGAAAAGGATATACTATCCATTTTTGAAAGCGAAGTGGAGCAATATTTGTTCTTTGAAAAACTTGTAAACGCTTTTTATGATTCTATATTTGCAGACGATTTGTTTAATGGTGAACAGTATTATTATGCGGATCGGCTTGTCGAATATTTTGTTAATAAAACAAAAGAATTTTATGATACCGATCTTGATGATCTTTTCAGCGAACTTACAGGTATTCTTTCTACCGCATACGAAGGTGTTTCACTAAGTAACTATGTTACAACAAAAAGTTCTGATTTTCTAAAAAAACTTGTGTCAAATGATAACATTGTCAAAGGTGACAATAAAAACAAATTATTTACAGAAAATCTAATAATTAATTTGTTGGCATACGATTTTATTGAAATGTTGCAACATAAGATAGGCGAAATTGAATGTCACAAGGTATCTGAACAGGGTAAATTATCATATCCAATGTTTGAACATATTGTTTATGTTTTTAGAGAAGGATATGCTGATACACAAATGCTATTGTTAACGGCCGATGATGATAATTTACCAAAACATTACGTAAATCTTACACGATCAACCGATTCAACACTTGATGATGAATTAAAAAGGGTTGCGGTGTTACAAGCTTTTTGTCCAAAAGATGATTTTGTTGTTAGTGGCAGCACCAAGTTGTATAAACACTATTATACATACATTTGTAGAAATGCGAGTGATTATTTTAGTGAATTGATATTACATCATAATACTTCTCGTTATTCTGAAATTCGACAAATAGTGAAATCCATAAGCATAGAAACAAACACAGATGAATTTATCGACACAATTAATAAAACAATTGATAGTTATAAAAATAGACTGTTAGAACAGGATTTTGGTATTGAATGAATTTGTGTTTACTAACCCATTTTTGCAACATTATGGCAACAAAAAAACTGATAGAAGATTAATTTATAGGGCTGACGATTATTTCCGTCAGCCCCATTCATTATTCAGATAATGTTTCGATAGCAATCCGCATCCCAAGTTTAAAAGCGTATTCAAATATCGCCGCCTCCGCTAAGCTCATATACTCGCTCCAGCAATCGTGAAACTTTTCGAACGTTTCTTTCTGCTCGTCTGTGAAGCTTTTTTCCAAGTCCTCGTGATGCCTTGACATATAGCCGAGAAGTTCTTTCATTTCCTTGGAGTTGGTTCTGCTATCTTCTTGCGGTATGATGTTTCCGTGCCAAAGTTCATTGATAATCAACTTCATACCAACACCACCTCCCGCAAAACGATCTCTTCCGTGCTTGCTTTGATATTGTTCATCTCAGCTACCCAACGGAGCAAATCGAGAGCTTTCAAATTCTCGTCGATACCTCTTTCGGCAGCAAGGCGGGGGATAATGCTATTAAGCATTTCGTTTGCTTCAAGATCAATTTCGTGCAATCGAGTATTTAACTTGCCCTCGGTCAAAAGTGTGGTGTACCTTCCGCGACGATGCTGTTTGATGTAATCAAGGTGCATCCGTCCATACTTGCCGATTTGATACGCGGTCTGTTTGGGAAGTGCAATATCGGGAATAAGGTGTCCATTTTCCCCTCGGTAAGTTCCTACAAAGTTTTCGTAAAGGGATTCAACGTTCTTTTTCATTGTAGTATCCTCCAAAATTAGATTTTGATTTTACTACAATTCATTCTCGCATCCAAACCAATCAACAAAATGCCAAAGGGACACATACCTGCTTTATGGTAGGTGTCGCTTGTGCGGCGGTTTTTTGTTGTATATATAGAAAGTCTCCGCGCGTGTTACCACGCGCGGAGGTCGGAATTATTCCTGATTAGCCATATCTTCTTCGATAAGCTCGTTAAGCTCGCCCTTTGCAGCAAGCTCGCTTGATGCGTAGAGGGATGCGAAGTTGTTCTGATTTACATTGTGGACGTTGGCAAAGATGCTACCCAGTCCGCCCAGCTTATTCATGTAAAGGAAGTCTGTACGTGCATTCTGCGCGATGAGGTCGATAATCTGTGTTTCGGTATCAACGTCCTCGCCGCGGGTGTACTTAAGCTTGAGCGCGGTCTCATAGTATGCGGGCATAACCTTCTGATAGCCCTCGTATGCCATGGACTCAGCCACTGCGGAGATCATGTCGATATCCTGTGCGGTTACCGTTACTCCACCCCACTGTACGAGGTTTTCAACTACGCAGTGATAGGTGTCGATATCTTCATCAAACTTAGGCATGGGGATAATACCGTAGTCGTCCTTCATCTCGCGAATAGCTGCCCAGTCGGTGAGGAACAGGCGGTTTGCGAGGAACAGTGCATTACCTTCGGCGAATTTGGTTACCTGCTCACCGTTATTGGTGGTAACAAATGTATACTCGCCCGACAGCAGTTTAAGAAGCTTGTCACAGAGGTCAACAGCCTTTTCGGTATTGAGGTTGAGTACCGGATATCCATCCTCATCGCGGGAGGTGAATTCAAGACCCGCACTGTACGCAAGCCACTCAAAGGTATTCGAGCCAAAGGAAATGATACCGTGAATATCGCCTACATCGTTGATGGTATTACCGTCATCCTCATAGACCTGGCTTGCAAGCTCTGCCATCTTGTCGATGGTCCATTCGCCGTTGAGCACGATCTCATACATATCCTCATCAGTCATACCGAGGCGTTCTTCAAGCAGAGCCTTGTTGAACAGCACCGCACAGGTACGCTGAACGGTATTATAGGTGATATCGCCGAAAAGTATGTAAGGATTGTTTACGTTGACGGAAACGGACTCAATGTATTCCTTGTTCCACCAGGGCTTATCAAGGTCAACATAGAGCAGATCGTTTACAGGAACATATAAGCCCTCCTGTGCAAGGGTTACCTGCTGGCTTGCAATAGAGAATACCATATCATAGTCGCTGGAGCCCGCATTGACGGACTGACGAACCAACCCGGGTATGTTTTTATATGTCGTTTCCTCGATAAAGTTGATCTTAACGCCGAGACGTTCTTCAACCGCAAGGCGTCTGTAGTAGTTAGCCTCCTGTACGACGGATGCCTGCTGACCGTGAACACTGGTTTCGGGGTCATATTCTATAGGACCGCTGATAATATACTCCATGTTGAGGATATTAACGGTCTTGTCACCGTAATTAAGGTCTGCGGGGAGTCCGTCGGTCATTGCTTCGTCTGTAACTACCTCGGTGTCGGTCACCGCGGGTGTCGAATCGGTGTTTTCGGTTTTTGTATCGCCTTTACCGCAGCTCGTGCAGATAAGCATAAGCGCGAGCGCCATGGCGATAAGCCTGTAGTGTTTCATATAATCGCCCTTTCATTAATTTTGGTTAATACACAATTGTGTACATTTTTATTATATCACAATTTATGCGAATTGTCAATAAACACTATACATTACAAAGTTTCAAATCGTCCACGAATTTGTCAAAATATTTTCTTCAACGCAAAAACCGCACTCCGAAAGCTTTTTGGCTTTCGGAGTGCGGTTGTAAAGGATATCGGTATCACTATTACTTTTCAAATGCTTCCTCGTAGTCCTGGACAAGAGTCTTGAGGGCGTTGAGAGCGCCCATTTCTCTGGATGCATACTGAGAAGCGAAGGTATTCTGACCTGCGTTGTAGATAGATCTGAAGATATCGCCCATACCGTTAAGACGGTTGATGTAGAGATAGTCAGTCTTTCTGCTGTCCATGATGAGGTCGATCATCTGCATGGACATATCGTCACGGGTCTGCTTCAGCTTAAGGGTGGTGTCATAGTAAGCGGGCGTGGTGTACTCGCGGCTGTAGTATGCCAGAGCCTCAGCTACTGCGGAGATCATTACGGGATCCTTTACGGTTACCGGAACGGTACCCCACTGTACAAGTGTCTCAACCGCAGACTGGTAGCCATCGATGCTATCGTCATACTTGGGGTTCGGAACCATGCCATAGTCGTCTTTCATCTCGCGCAGGAAGTCCCAGCCGGAGATGAATACGCGGTTTACGATAAATACAGCCTTACCGTCGGCAAAGTTCTGGATATGACCGTGGTTGTCGTTTGCGTTGTATACCGCCTCGTTACCGAAATGGAGGTTGCAGAGCTTTTCAACCAGACCGAGGGTGGTCTCGTTGTTCATGTTGAGCTGGGGATATCCGTCCTCATCACGGGTAGTGAAGTCAACGCCCGCGCTGTATGCCAGAAATTCAAATGCGCTGTTGCCGTTTACAACCAGGCCGTGGATATCTCCGCCGTCATTCTTGGTGTCACCGTTGGCATCCTCATATACTGCGGAAACCAGCTCGGTGAACTTATCAAGAGTCCATTCGCCGTCCAGCACCAGCTGATAAATGTCCTCGGGCTTCATACCGAGCTTTTCATCAAGCAGGCGCACATTGAAGTATGTACAGCAGGTACGCTGGATCATGTTATAGGAGATATCGCCGAACAGGATGTAGGGCTCATCTGCATTAAGAGATACGGAGTCGATGTACTCTCTGTTCCACCAGGGCTTCGAGAGGTCAACATAGGGCAGCTCGGAAACGGGGAGGTACAGACCCTCGTTTACGAGATTTACCTGTGCCGATGCGCAGGTGAATACCATATCATAGTCATCGGAGCCCGCACCTACGGACTGACGAACAATGTTAGCGGTATCTGTCCACGGAACCACATTGATAAACTCAAAATCGATGCTAAGGCGCTCCTCTACTGCCATTGTACGGTCATACATTGCCTTGCTGAGCGCGTCGATATCCTCGGTAAGATCCTCTGCTTCAACGCTCGCGAGAATATTTTCCGAGGTCAGAAGGCGGATCACCTGATTGGGATAACGGAGATCGGCGGGGAGATCAAGAACTGTCATTGGGTCAACAGTCTCAGCTGCACTTTCGGTAACGGTGTCTGCCGATGTATCATCACCGGTATCGTCTGCGGGTCCGCAAGCAGTTGCAGATAACATTAACAGCGCGAGTAAGAGCGACATTTTACGTAAATGCTTCATTGTTATTTCCTCCGATTTTTCTTTTAGTTGTGTGTATAACACCACAGCATAATTATATCATCAAAAAAAGTATTAGTCAACATTTTTGTGTAAAACTGTTGTTTAGTGCAAAATAATTGTAAGATTGTACAAAAAAAGCTCCCCGCATGATGCGGGGAGCTGCATGTAGAGTCTCTTATAATGTATTTAATCAGTGAAGCTCTTCGTAATCTTCGATAAGACCCTGGAGAGTAGCATTTGCAGCCATTTCGAGGGATGCATACTGAGATGCGAAGCTGTTCTGGTTGGAATTGAATACCTTGTTAAAGACTTCGTTCATGCCGCCGAGAGGATTGATGAACAGATAATCGGTATCTCTGCCTGCCATGATCATGTCAAGCATTTCCATGGATGCATCGTCACGAGTCTGCTTTAATTTGAGAGTGGTCTCATAGTAAGCGGGAGTTATTCTCTGACGGCCTTCGTAAGCGTAAGCCTCGGCTACAGCGGATACAAATACGGGGTCAGCAGCGGTTACCGGTACACCGCCCCACTGTACGAGCGCCTCAACGGTGGAGTGGTAGCCTTCGATGGACTCATCGTACTTAGGCATGGGCAGAATGCCGTAGTCCTGCTCCATGGTACGGAGCTGCTCCCAGCCGGTAAGGAAGAAGCGGTTCTGCAAGAACAGAGCCTTGCCGTTACTGAACTTCCAAACATGCTCGTGGTTGTCGTTATGCTTGTATACAGCCTCGTTGTTTGTAAGGAATGCGAGGAGCTTGTCGCAGAGAGCAAGAGTGGTCTCATTGTTGAGGTTGAGTTCAGGATAACCATCCTCATCACGAGTGGTGAAATCTATGCCCGAACTGAAAGCCATCCAGTTGAAGGAACTCGCACCAAACTGAACCAGACCGTGAATATCGTCGAAGTCATTGATGGTGTTACCGTTAGCATCTTCATAGACCTGGGAAGCAAGCTCTGCCATCTTGTCGATAGTCCACTCGCCGTTGTATACGAGGTCATAAAGATCCTGAGGTACCATGTTCAGCTTTTCTTCGAGAAGCTGGACATTGAAGAATACGCAGGTGGTACGCTGAATGGTGTTAAAGGTGATGTCGCCGAACAGGATGTAAGGCTCATCCGCAACAAGAGATACGGAATCTATGTACTGCTTGTTCCACCAGGGCTTCTCGATGTTAATGTAGGGAAGCTCGGAATGAGCCCTCGTTCACAAGGTTTACCATGTGAGATGCGCAGGTGAATACGAACTGATAGTCGTCGGAGCCTGCATTGATGGACTGACGAGCCATTGTGGAGGTATCTGCCCACGGAACAACGCCGGTAAATTCAAGGTCAACGCCCAGAAGCTCTTCGACAGCCACTACAGCCTCATATTTTGCCTGGCCGAGCACATCTACCTCTTCGGTAAGCTCTTCGGGGGGAGCAAGGATGCTCTCTGCGGTCAAAAACGATATAGCATCGTACTCGGACGAAAGATCAGTGGGTATCTCAAGCATTTCTTCGGTGTTGACAGTTTCGCTGTCGGTGACGGGAGTGGTATCTTCGCCGCCCTTGGTGTCCTCGGAATCGCCGTCGCCGCCGCAAGCGGTGGTAGCCAGCATCGCGAGCACAAGAAGCATAGATAATTTGCGTAAATGTTTCATATACATTCTCCTCCATTTGCATCATTTGCATTTTACTACAACATTAATTATATCACAATTACTTTTATTTGTCAATCATCAACTAAAACAATATAATAGAACAAGATTTGTATAAAATGCTGTACTGTTTGTATAAATTTCGCTCCGCTTTTATTATTCAATTAAGCATTCGAGCGGACTGCGCAGCCGTACATACATGCAGCGGAGGGGTTTGTAATCATTTATTTTCTTCGTAAGCTTCGATAAGATCTGCAAGTGCCTGTGCGCCCGCCATCTCAACAGATGCGTAGGAGGATGCGAAGGTGTTTTGCTGTGCGGCATAAACCTTTTCGAATACGTCGCCGAGACCGCCGAGGGGATTGATGTAGATATAGTCAGTATCTCTGCCCGCCATGATAAGGTCGATCATCTTCATAGACTCGTCGTCGCGGGTAAGCTTCAATTTGAGCGTGGTCTCATAGTAAGCAGGTGTAAGCTGCTCACGTCCCTCATACGCCATAGCCTCCGCTACTGCGGAAACCATAACCGGGTCGGAGGTGGTCACCGGTACAGCGCCCCACTGTACCAGCTCCTCAACGGGGGAGTGATATCCGTCGATAGACTCGTCATACTTCGGGATGGGAAGAATACCGTAGTCATCGGTCATGGTGCGGAACTGCTCCCAGTTTGTTAAGAAGAAGCGGTTTACGATAAACAGCGCTCTGCCCGCACCGAAATCGTCGGCGGCGTTGCCCTTCACGGTGGCGCCGTCGTTGCCGAAGAACAGCTTACACAGCTTGTCGACCAGCGTCACAGTCGTTTCGGTGTTGAGGTTGATCTCGGGATAGCCGTCATCGCCGCGGGTGGTGAACTTGATACCCGAGCCGTACGCCATCCAGTTGAAGGTCTCATTCCAAGGCGAAACAAAGCCGTAAATATCTTCCGTATCACGTTGTGTATTACCGTTGGCATCCTCGTAGACCTGAGACACCAGCTCGGTGAACTTGTCGATAGTCCACTCGCCCGCGTAAACGAGATCATAAAGATCCTGCGGTTTCATGTTAAGCTTTTCTTCAAGCAGATTCATGTTAAAGAATACGCAGGTGGTACGCTGAGAGGTATTGTAAGTGATATCGCCGAACAGGATGTAAAGCTCGTCCTCATGGAGTGACACCGATTCAATGTACTCCTTGTTCCACCAGGGCTTGTCGATATCAATATAGGGAAGCTCATCATGGGTCAGATACAAGCCTTCGTTAACGAGGTTTACTTGATGCTGAGCGCAGGTGAATACCATTTGGTAGTCGTCCGAGCCTGCGTTAACGGACTGACGTGCCATTCCCGAGGTATCCTGCCAGGGAACAATGCCCACATAATCGAGAGTAATACCGAAGCGATCCTCGATGGCAAGATCAATGGCGTGCTTCGCCTGATCGACAAGCTCCGATTCCTCGGTAAGCTCCTCGGGAGCCGCAACGATGCTCTCGGCGGTGAGTATGGTAATGGTCTCCTCGGGATATTTGAGATCACTCGGCAAGCCGAGCGCTTCTTCGTTATTCGTACTCTCGCCGTCGGACACGTGAACGGTGTCCGCACCGTTATCGGTATCCTTGTTGTCACCGTCACCGCCGCATGCAGTGGTGAAAAGCATTGCGAGAATCAGAAGCATAGATAATTTTCGTAAATGTTTCATGTTTTTCCTCCTTATAATTATATTGCTGAGTGCATATTTTTATGTTGATTTATTATAGCACATCTTCTGCAAAAATGTCAATACTCTACCGGCTTAATAGGCGAAATGAGCGAAAAAATTATACCGCAGCGCGTGAGCACTGCGGTATTTCCTCGGTATAATTACTGTCTGTCCTCGTAAGCCTCGATAAGTTCCTGGAGTGCAGTCTGACCTGCAATCTCAACGGAAGCGTAAATGGATGCGAAGTTGTTCTGACCTGCGTTAAATACGTTTTTAAATACGTTGCCGAGACCGCCCAGAGGATTGATGTAGAGATAGTCGGTGTCTCTGCCTGCCATGATCATGTCGATCATTTCCATACTTGCCTCGTCACGGGTCTGCTTTAACTTAAGCGTAGTCTCATAGTATGCGGGAGTGGTACGCTCGCGGCTCTCGTATGCAAGAGCTTCCGCAACAGCGGAAAGGAAGACAGGATCGGATACGGTTACCGGTATGCCGCCCCACTGTACGAGAGACTCAACGGTGGAGTGGTAGCCCTCGATATCCTCGCTGTATTTAGGCATAGGCAGGATACCGTAATCGTCGGTCATCTCGCGGAACTGCTGCCATGAGGTCATAAAGAAGCGATTTACACAGAATAAGGACTTGCCGCTGCCGAATGCCACTGCGAAGTCGGGGTTAGCGGAGCTCTTGAATACTGCTTCGTTATTGAAGAACAGCTTGCAGAGCTTGTCAAGCAGGTCGAGAGTGGTCTCGTTGTTGACATTGATCTCAGGATAACCGTTCTCATCACGGCCGGAGAATTCAAGACCGGAGCTGAATGCCATCCAGTTGAAGGGATCGCTGCCGAGATAGGTAAGGCCGTGGATATCGTCGATATCATTGACGGTATTACCGTTGGTATCCTCATAAATGCCCGATACAAGCTCGGTGAACTTGTCGATGGTCCATTCATCGTTGTAAACCAGCTCGTAAAGATCCTCGGGCTGCATATTCAGCTTTTCTTCGAGAAGCTGTACATTAAAGAATACGCAGGCGGTACGCTGGGTCATATTGTAGGAAATATCGCCGAACAGAATATACTGCTCATCCTCGTGAAGGGACACGGACTGTATGTACTCCTTGTTCCACCAAGGCTTTTCGATGTCGATCCAAGGAAGCTCGGAGTGGGGCAGGAACAGACCCTCGTTCACAAGGTTTACCATGTGAGATGCGCAGGTGAATACGAACTGATAGTCGTCGGAGCCTGCGTTGATGGACTGACGAGCCATGTTCTGAGTATCCTGCCAGGGGCGGACTTCGGTAAACTGAAGGTCAACCGCAAAGCGCTCCTCAATAGCAGCGGTGCGCTCATACATAGCCTGCTGCAGCACGTCCATATCCTCGGTGAGCTCATCGGCAGAGCCTAAAATATTCTCTGCGGTAAGGAATGAAATTACATCATACTCGGATGTAAGGTCATCGGGAAGCTCAAGTGCTTCCTCGTTGTTTACGGTCTCGCTGTCGGTCACAATCCGGGTGTCGGTGTCAGCCTCGGTGTCCTTGGTGTCGTCATTCCCGCCATTACAAGCGGTGGTGGCAAGCATCGCAAGCACTAAAAGCAGGGACAATTTGCGAAGGTGTTTCATAACTATTCTCCTCCATAATAATATTTTGTAAGTTCTTGCTTAGATAATTATATCACAATGCGTTAATTTTGTCAATACTTAACGTTTAATATTGTCCACCGAAAAAACACGGTGCGGCAGTTTTGTGCCGCACCGTGTTTTTTCGATATTGTCAATTTGCTTCCTCATACTGCTCGATAAGATCGGCAAGTGCCTGTGTACCTGCCATCTCAACAGCAGCGTATGCGGAGGCAAAATTGTTTTGTCCCGCTTTAAATACGGTCTTGAACACATTGCCGAGACCGTTCAGCGGATTGATGTAGAGATAGTCGGTGTCTCTGCCGGACATGATCATGTCGATCATCTCAATGGAGGCATCGTCGCGGGTGTTCTTTAGTTTAAGAGTCGTCTCATAGTATGCGGGAGTGGTCCGCTGACGGCTTTCATAAGCGAAAGCCTCTGCCACCGCCGACACGTATACGGGATCGACCACGGTAACGGGCACCGTACACCACTGAACCAGCGACTCAACGGTAGAGTGATAGCCGTCGATGTCCTCGCTGTACTTTGGCATGGGAAGAATGCCGTAGTCATCGGTCATCACACGAACTTGCTCCCAGTCGGCAATAAAGAACCGGTTTACGCAGAATAGCGCCTTACCCTCGCCGAACAGCTTTGCAAAATCGCGGTTGGTACCGTCGGCGTTGGAGGTCTTGAATACCGATTCGTTATTAAAGAACAGCGCACATAGCTTGTCGAGCATATCAATGGTAGTCTCGGTGTTTACATTGATATGGGGATAACCGTTCTCATCGCGGGTGGTATACTCAAGACCGGAGCTGAACGCCATCCAGTTGAAGGGATCCTGACCGAGGTAGGTAAGGCCGTGGATGTCGTCCTCATCGTTTATGGTGTTGCCGTTTGCATCCTCGTAAACGGCAGAAACCAGCTCGGTAAACTTGTCGATGGTCCACTCGCCCGCGTAAACGAGGTCGTAAAGATCCTCGGGCTTCATGTTAAGCTTCTCTTCAAGCAGATTGATATTGAAGAATACGCAGCAGGTACGCTGAAGCATGTTATAGGTCATATCTCCGAAAAGCAGATACAATTCATCCTCATGGAGCGAAACGGATTCAATGTATTCCTTGTTCCACCAGGGTTTATTAATATCAACATAGGGAAGCTCATCGTGGGGCAGATACAAGCCCTCGTTGATGAGATTTACCTGCTGAGACGCACAGCCGAACATCAGCTGATAGTCGTCCGAGCCCGAGCTTATGGACTGGCGCGCCTGTCCCTGGAAATTCTTCCATCCCGAAACATCCACATACCGAATGTCGATACCGAAGCGCTCCTCCACTGCGGCGGTGCGCTCGTACTGAGCCTGCTGCAGCACGTTCATATCGTCCGTCAGCTCCTCTAAAGACGAAACCGTGCCTGCAACAGCAAGGATGGAAAACACCTCGTAGTTCGAGGTAAGACCGTCGGGCACCTCAAGCTGTGCCTCGGTGTCGGCGGAGGTAGCTTCGACAGGCACGGTTGTATCGCCTGTGTTATCGGTATCCGCGGTGTCAACAGGTTCGCCGCACGCTGCAGTAAAGATCATTGCAAGTGCAAGCAGAAGGGATAATCTACGTATATGCTTCATTGTATCTTCCTCCAAAGTTAATTATTTGACATAATTATATCACGCCATGTCAACTTTGTCAATATCTTGCATAGCAATCTTATTATTTTTGTCGGCATTCCCATAACCAAAAACCGAGCGGCTGCATCGAGATACAACCGCTCGGAAATTTAATATTACAGCTTTGCTTACTTTCGCGCATCCTCGAAATCCTGGATGAGCTGCTTCAACTTAGTCTGCGCGGCAGCCTCAT
The DNA here is from genome assembly GCA_017482055.1 of Clostridia bacterium. Classification (GTDB taxonomy): domain Bacteria; phylum Bacillota; class Clostridia; order Oscillospirales; family CAG-272; genus Flemingiibacterium. Next base: position 37,693 of record JAFUOH010000004.1, on the reverse strand, counting down.
AGGTAGCGTAGTTGGAGGCGAAATTGTTCTGACCGTCGGTAAATACTCTTGCGAATATGTTTCCGAGTCCTTCAAGATTGTTTATAAGCAGGAAGTCCGTATCGCGACCGTCCATTATCATGTCGATCATCGCCATAGATGTGTCGTCGCGGGTCAGCTTTAATTTAAGCGTAGTTTCGTAGTATGCGGGAGTGGTAAGCTGACGGCTGTGGTATGCCAACGCTTCCGCTGCTGCAGATACAAAGGTTGGATCGATTACAGTCACAGGCACCGCGCCCCACTGTACCAGTACCTCCACTGCGGAGTGATAGCCGTCAACATTTTCGTCGTACTTGGGCATGGGCAGGATGCCGTAGTCATTCTGCATATCGCGAATACCCCAGCCTGCCGCAACAAATCGGTTGATGAGGAACAGCGATTTTCCGTTGGTAAACTTACCGATATGTCCGCCGTTATCGGCAATATTGATAACCGATTCGGTACCGAACTGGAGCTTATACAGCTTTTCGGCAAGCTGATAGGAGGCCTCGTTGTTTACATCGATAACGGGGTAACCGTCCTCATCACGGGAGGTGAATTCAAGTCCCGCGCTGTACGCTATCCAGTTCATTGTGGTGGAATTGTAGGTAACAAAGCCGTGGATGTCATCGGCATCATTCAGAGTGTTACCGTTAGCATCCTCATATACCTGTGACACGATCTCGGTGAATTTATCCAGCGTCCATTCGCCGTTATACACGATCCGGTAAAGATCCTCGGGCTTCATGTTAAGCTTTTCTTCAAGGAGATTTATGTTGAAATATACGCAGGTGGTGCGTTCCAGCATATTATAGGAAATGTCGCCGAACAGTATGTACGGGTCATCCGCAAGAATGGAAACGGATTCGATATATTCCTTATTCCACCAGGGCTTTTCGATATCTACGTATGGAAGCTCGGAAAGCGGAAGAAACAAGCCCTCATTAACCAGGTTTACCATATGCTGTGCACAAGTAAATACCATCTGATAGTCGTCGGAGCCGGAATTGACGGACTGTCGTGCAAGAGTCTGTGTATCGCCCCAGGGATTGACGGGGGTGAATGTGAGGTCGATGCCGAGCCGTTCCTCAACTGCGGTAGTGCGATTATACAATGCTTGATCCAGCATATCCAACTCGTCGGTAAGCTCATCCACACTTGCAAGTATACCCTCCGCAGTAAGAATGGAGATGGTATCATAATCCGAGGTAAGATCATCGGGAAGGTCAAGCGATGCCTCAGCGCTGTCGGCTGCGGTATCAGTCACACCGTCGGCTGCGGTATCGGCAGAAGTATCAACAGGCTCATCTGCGGGTCCGCAGGCAGTAGTCGTCAGCAATAAAAGTGCAAGCAAGCCGGATATTTTTCGAATACTTTTCATTTCAAGTTCTCCTTATCAATTTTTGTATTTAGTATTTTATCATACTGCTCCCCACTTGTCAATATACAAAACTCCGTGCCATGTACAAAAATGTCCGCAATGCTTATATGTTCGCCTAATGCGCGCAAAAGGTGCGGATGCTGCAGGCAGTCATCGCAAGCATTAAAAACGCAAGCAACAGGGATATTTTTCGCAGATGTCTTATATTGCACTCCTATTCTTACAACAATTCACAGTCGCCGTGCCGATATTTGGGCATATCACCCAAATATTATATTATCATTATAACATATTGATGCAAATGAGTCAATCTGCATCCCGCACAAGGTTATATTAAGCATTTTGTATATTCCGACTAAAAACACACGGGTGCCGCGGCGTAGCCACGGCACCCGGGATCTGTGCGATATTATTCGCGTGCGTCCTCGAAGGTCTGAATAAGGGTCTTCAGCGCAGTCTCGCCTGCGGTTTCAAGGGTTGCGTAGTTGGACGCGAAGTTGTTTTGACCGTCGGTAACGATGCGCTTGAAGATGTCGCCCAGCTTTTTGAGACGGTTTATGTAGAGGAAGTCGGTGTCGCGGTTGCTCATGATGAGGTCGATCATCGCCATGGACTCGTCGTCGCGGGTCAGCTTTAATTTGAGGGTGGACTCATAATAAGCGGGAGTGGTGAGCTCGCGGCTGTAATATGCCAGAGCCTCCGCCACCGCGGATACGTATATGGGATCGGAAACGGTCACCGGAACGCCGCCCCACTGAACGAGGGTCTCAACGGTGGAATGATAGCCGTCGATAGACTCGTCGTACTTGGGCATGGGAAGAATGCCGTAGTCATCCTTCATCTCGCGGAACCAGTCACAGCACAGGAAGCGATTTACAAAGAACACTGACTTGCCCTGGGAGAACGCGCTTGAATGCTTTCCGTTGTCCTTGTAATCGTATACACCCTCACTGCCGAACTGAAGCTTATACAGTTTTTCCGCAAGGTCGATGGTGGTGTTGTTGTAGAGGTCGATAACGGGATAACCGTCCTCGTCGCGGGTGGTGAACTCAATACCCGAGCTGTACGCCAGCCAGTCTACTTGGTTTGCGCTAAAGAGCGCCAGACCGTGGATGTCGTCTCCGTCGTTGAGGGTGTTGCCGTTGGCATCCTCGTATACGGAGTGCACAAGCTCGGTGAACTTGTCGATGGTCCACTCGCCGTTGTAGACCAGCTCGTAAAGATCACTGGGCTGCATATTCATCTTGGATTCGAGCAGATTGATGTTGAAGAACACGCAGGCGGTACGCTGGAGCATATTATAGGAGATGTCGCCGAAAAGGATGTAGGGATCGTCTGCTATAATGGAAACGGACTCGATGTATTCCTTGTTCCACCAGGGCTTATCAATGTCGATGTAGGGCAGATCGGAGTGAGGAAGGAACAGACCCTCGTTCACAAGGTTTACCATGTGAGACGCGCAGGTGAACACGAACTGGTAGTCGTCGGAGCCGGAGTTGACCGACTGGCGGGCAAGAGACTGAGTGTCGCCCCAGGGGTTTACGGGAGTAAACGTAAGATCTATGCCGAATTTATCCTCGACCTTCACGGTGCGGTCGTACATAGCCTTGGTAAGTACATCCGCATCCTCGTCGGTGAGCTCATCGACGCTGGCGAGTTTACCCTCCGCCGTAAGAATGGAGATAGTGTCATAATTGGATGTGAGCCCGTCCGGTACCTCCAGCACGTTCGACATGTCAGCCTGGGTGGTAAGGGGAGTGGTGTCGGTGGGAGTGGTGTCCTTTGCATCCTTGCCCTTATCATCTGCGGTACCGCAGGCGGTGGAAGCCATCATAAGCAGCGCCAGCAATAGGGAAGCTTTACGTAAATTTTTCATGGCAGTTCCTCTCTTTATTATACAGTTTATTCGGTACGACACGCAGTCGTTTGGCTATAATGCTAAAAACCGTTAATGTAATTATATCACAATGATACAATTGTGTCAATATGTCACTCCCCACAAGGATTTGCCGCGTTTTTTATTGATTCCGTCGAAAAAAAGTTTTGCCGACCAACCCGTAGGGGCGCCGCACATCCTCGATGCACAGCGCCCCTACGTCTCTTGGGTGAATTTTATACTGTAATGATCAGCACAGCAGTCAATTTATTCGACATCTGCCACTGCTTCGTTGAAGGCTTTGATGGTCGCCTCCGCGGAAGACTTGTTCGCCGCAAGGAAGGATGCGTAACCGCCCCAGCCCGACCCACTGATACGGTCGCCGATATCCCAGAACGCATTGACACCCGAGGTAAAGCCGAAATAGTTCATACCTGCGTCAAATACAATGCCGTCAAAGATAATGCTGAGCATTTCCTTGGAATCATCATCACGGGACAGCTTTTCGCCAAGCACGACATCGTAGTATGCGGGGATGACCTCATCCGCAGTGTAGTACGACAGCAGCTCGATAACCTCGCCCACCATCTCGGGATTCTGAACCGAGCTCGGTACACACATCATGCCCGACCAGTCGTTGGATATATAATTTTCCTGATCTTCATCAAGCTTTGGATACGGAAGGATACCGAAATCAATGGTGGTTTCGCGGTAATCGTCAAGCTTGCTCGAAGCGACAAGACTGAAAAGCGAGCGACCGTTGGAAACATTCATAGATTCGCCCGCGATACGCGTCGGGTCGTTGTCGATAGTAAAGGCATAAATAAAGGTGTCAGGGCTCGAAAGAAGTGCGTTCAGCTTTTCCGCCATAGTATACGCACGCTCTTTGTCCATTGCGAATATAAGCTCATCGTCCTCGTTCTTTTCAGTCAGGGTAAGTCCCGAGGAGTATATGAACGAGGCAAGATACCAGTCATCGGGGCAGCCGAAGCCGTAAGTGTCCTTAACATCCCATACGCTGTCACCGTTATCTTTGGTAACGGCGCTCATCATTTCCATCATCTTGTCGATGGTCCATTTCCCCTCGCGTACAAGGTCATAGGGATTTTCGAGCTTGTAATCATTGATCATGGTTTTGTTGAAAAGCACTGCATTGGGATCGGGGAGCATATAATCGGAGATGGCAAAATACTGTTTTCCCAACACCGAAAGGTTCTTGTTGGAGACATGATTCCACCATTCTCCGTCAAGATTTATGGTAGAGACCGTATTGAGGTCAAGTAAATAGCCCGAGGTTATCATTGCGGCGGTATTGGTTATACAGTGCGTCAGCACCATCTGATAGAGATCATCGCCCGCCATTACGCCCTCCTGCACCGCAGGCATAACAGCTTCGATCCCGGCGACCTTATGGTTGATTATATCAACGCCCAAGTATTCCTCAACCTTAAGCTGACGGTTGAAAAGCGCAACATTCATTGCCTCACCGCTGTTCTCCTCGGCAAAGAATGAGTTTTCGTAAAGTCCCCAATATGGGTACAGAATAGTGAACTCTGCGTCCCAATTCTTTTTTTCGATACCCGCCGGCAGTACCTCGGCGGTATCGGTGGAGGTTGGAGCGGTGTCGGTATTCTCTCTGTCACCATCGGAATCGCCGCCACACGCCGCCAGCGATGTGAGCATTGTCGTAAGAAGCAGCAGTGAAATAATACGTTTTTTCATTTGTTTCTCTCCTTATAACTTTATATAATTATTATATCACAATGCCGTTTCGTATTCAATTGGCAATTATTAAAAGCTTCGAATCATATTTTTGTGCGATACACACAGAAATGTGTGATATTGCGTTATTTGTAACATCCAAAATAGGACGTAATAAAGCCGATGCTGTCTGCGCATTCGGCGAGACAGCATCGGCTTTGTATTAGACCTTGATTTACTGATTTTCCATATCCGCTTCGATCATGTCCGCAAGCGTCTGCAGTGCTGCGGGTTCCATTGCAGCATAGGTGGATGAGAAATTGTTCTGGTTGGTGTTGAACGCGGTGGCAAAGATGTTTCCGATTCCGCCGAGCTTGTTGAGATAGATAAAGTCGGTACGCGCGCTCTGTGTTATTAAATCGAGGATGCGGGACTCGGTGTCGGCGTCGCCGCGTGTGTATTTCAGCTTAAGCGAGTTCTCGTAATAAACGGGAGTCAGACGCTCATAGCCCTCGTACGCCAGCGATTCCGCAACGGCGGAGATCATAGTCGGGTCGGCAACGGTGACGGGTACAACGCCCCATTCCACCGCATTTCCTACGGTGCTGTAATAGCCATCAACAGTCTCGTCGAGCTTGGGCATGGGAATGATACCGAAGTCATCGGACATCTCGCGCAGCGAGCCCCAGCCTGCAAGGAAGAGACGGCTGGGCATAAACAGCGCCTTGCCGCCCGCAAACTTGAGATCGGCATAGTTGTTGTTGCCGCCCTCAAGATAGGTGTCCTCGCTGCGAAGCACGGACAGCAGCTTATCGGTAAGGGTGATAGCGCTGTCGGTGTAGAGATTGAGCACAGGATAGCCGTCCTCATCGCGGTCGGTGTAGCGGAGACCTGCGCTGAATGCCATAAATTCGAATTCACGAGCGCCGCTGATGGTTACGGCGTGGATATCGTCGATATCGTTCTGAGTGTTGCCGTTATCGTCGCGGTAGATGCCTACCGCAAGCTCTGTGAACTTATCGAGAGTCCACTCGCCGTTCAGCACGATATCGTAAATATCGGTGTCGGTAAGATCGTTCAGCTCCTCCATCATGCGCTTGTTGAAGAACATCGCACAGGTACGCTCGATCATATTGTAGGAAATATCGCCGAACAGTATGTAGGGATTGTCGGAGTTTATGGATACCGACTCAATGTATCCCCTGTTCCACCACACCTTGTCGAGATTTACGTGCGGAAGCTCGTTTACGGAGAGGAAATACCCCTCATTGACAAGTCCGATGATGTTGGACGCCACTCCGAATACCAGTTGATAGTCATCCGACTGTGCGTTGATGGACTGGGAAACAAGTCCCGAAAGCTGTGCAAAAGGATTTACGTCGATATACTCGAATTTTACGTTCAGACGCTCCTCGGTGGCGCGGAACTGATCGTAGACTGCCTGCTTGATAACATTTCCGCCGCCCTCCTCAGAGGAATCAATGCCGTGGACGATACCCTCAGCGGTCAGCACCACAAGGGTCGTCTCATTGTAGTCAAGACCCTCTTCAAGCTCAAAGGTCTTTGCGGGATCCGCAGCTTCGGTTTCGACAGCTGCCTGTGTGTCGGTGGTTTGTGCATCATCGGTGTCACCCTTGGCGCAGGAAGCCGTAACTGCCGCGAGCATCGAGAGCAGCAATACAGAGGAAAGAATGCGCTTCATGATCAAAATACCTCCTCGGTGTGTTTTTGTAATATAATATCAGTACTTTCCACTGTAATTATATCACATTCGCCCATCGAAGTCAATCGACACATTGCACAATTCAAGCAGACAATCTTTCGACAAATTGCCGATGCGTTATAACTCAGATCAGCTCAAGCTCATCCTTGCTCGGGAATTTCGGGAAGGTCTTGCAAATGCTGTCCTGATACCAGTAGCAGACCGAGGAAATGTCGTCCTGACGGGGCAGGTATCTGCCGCCGCTTCGCCAACCGAGATCCTGCATGGTCACCTTGATGTCCTCTTTAAAGTAGATCGGGTCAACGATATGCCAGCGGTAGAGCGCGAAACGCTCGTTTGCCTTGTAGAGACCGTCGGGACGGATGACCTTGGGCATTCCCGCATAAGGAGTGGTAAACTCGGTGTATCTGCCCTGTACATCAAAGTTGTATGCACCGCAGAAATAGTCCTCGGTACCCGTGCCGCAGATAGTGGGGAACTCCTTGTCGCCGTCGAGGTAGAACTTGATCTCGCCCTCGCCCCACCAGCCGTTGTTGTTCTGACCCCAGTACATATAGGTACCGACATAGTGTCCGTTGCCCTGTACATTGTCGAGGATAGTATATACATCCTTGTAGTGAACGGGATTCTGACGGCGGTACTGCGCATGGAAGTAGAGGCAGTCCTCGGGAACCTCACACAACACATAGTCTACCTGATAGTAAAGGCAGATCTCATCCTTAGATATGTTTTCGATTGTCATGCGGCACTGCTTGCGGAAGGGCATCTCAAAGTAGCAGTTGAGACCGCGTGCGGGGTTTACGCATATGGCAAGCGAGCTCACCTGTGCAAAGGAATTGTCAGTGTTGCAGAAAAAATCGTCCAGTGGTGCTTCCACCGAGGGGGTATCGCTTCCCTCATAGTAGATGCGCAGGATAAACGAGCGCACCATTTTTTCGCTGTGAGTGAGCCAGATGTGCTTGATAATGCCCATATCCTCGATATTTGCCATTTCAAATGTCTCGCCCGCTCCGATGCGTACATATGGCGACACCTTCCAACCCTGCCCAAGATCTCTTGCAGCGTTAGTTGCCGCGCCGTCGGTGGACATACCGCCCTTACCCTTTTCGCCCTTAAAGTTTTCGGCGGAAATTGACCGCGACACCGCGTCGCACTTTCTTGTTAATCTGAACATGTCGGAAAAATAATTGCTCATAATTTTATATCCTCCTTGATTTACAGTATTTACTGTGATATAATTATATCAGATGCGGAGAATATGCGCAATAGCAAAACATGACAAAATAGTTGTCAATTATTTGTACAATTGCTCGATGGAGGTGATATTCATAAACCCAAACACACTCTCTCCATATGTACGCCTCGCAATGATGTCCGTACTGCGGCATGGCTTTCACATCGGGAAGCGGGTGATATACGACTATGAGCTCATATATGTGAGCGGAGGCAAGGCTCGTATCACCATAGACGGTGTGCCGTATATCTGCAAAAAGAATGACACCATCCTGTTACGGCCCGGTATCCCGCATGAGTTCGAATGCGTGGACGGCTGTGATTTCAACCAGCCGCACATACATTTTGACATGATATACAACCCCAACAGCGAGATAACCCCCATAAGCTATAAGAACAAGCCCGTGATGACGGACAACGAGCTGTTGCTTATACAGCCCGACATCATGTCTCCATGCATTCCATATGTGTTTACACCGTATGATGCGGATGCGTTCGAAAAACTGTTTTTTGATATCATTGCGCTATATCAAAAACACGCTTTCGGCTTTGAGATTATGATGAAAGCCAAGCTTTTGGAGCTGCTCGCCCTTATCCTCGGACAGTTTGAAACCGTGCCGTATCGTACCGAAGCAGCTCTCCATGATCCGATAGCAACGGTTAAAAGCTATATTGACAACAACTATCTGCAGATAATTACGCTTGAAGACCTGCAAAGTCAGTTTTTCATCAATAAGTATACGCTGATCAGAAATTTCAAGCGCTTCTACAATCAGAGCCCCATGTTGTATTACCGAGAGCGAAGATTTAGCCACGCAAAGGCACTGCTCAGTACCACCACCCGTGCCGTGGCATCTATTGCCGAGGAGCTTAACTTCCCGGATATATCGTCATTCAGCCGCTTCTTTCACAGCTTTGCCGGTATATCTCCCCGTGAATATCGCGAAGCTATGAGAGCTTCGGCAGCAGGAGAAAACAAATGAAAACAGTAAAACGCTTACTTACACTCGCTTCAAATCATATCGGCACTATGATATTTGCCGCCGTCGGCATTATCGGCGCTGCCATTTTGAATCTTGCGACTCCCGCGCTGATGCGTGAGTTCACCGCTTCCCTTGAGTCGGAAGCATTCGACATGAATGTGCTCATATACTTCGCCATTGCTCTTGTTGCGGCATATCTTGTCCGCGCCCTCTGCCGCAGTATTACCATAGGTGTGGCTCACATCGCGGCATGGCGGTTCGTACCCGAGCTGACTCTTAAAGTATACGATAAACTCGAGTCGCTGTCCATGCGATACTATCAGGACAAGCAGACGGGAGACCTTATGAGCCGTCTTACGAGTGATACAAGGCAGCTTGAAACGCTTATCGCTCACTCTGTGCCGGATCTTATCGGCAATATTGTCACCATAATCGGCGTTTGCGTTATGATGTTCCTCATTAATGCGGAGCTGGCGCTTATTACGCTGATACCTGTTCCCTTGGTGCTTATCGGAGGCTGGATCGGCGCGAAATTTGTAGCTCCCATGTACAAGGTCAACTCCCGTGTATTCGGCGAGCTGAACGGCGTGTTTCAGGACAACATCACGGGCATGAAAGAGATAAAAGCCTTCGGATGTGAGGAAAGAGAGCACAAAAAGATCACCGAGGACTGCCGCTACTACGCAAAGGTCAACATCCGCGCAAATCTTGCAAGCTCGATCTTCACACCGACTATTGAGCTGCTCACATCCATCGGCACTGTATTTGTAATCGTATTCGGCGGCATGATGGCGCTTGACGGAAGCATGCCAATTTCCGACATCGTGGGCTTTGTGATGTACTTAAGCCTGTTTTACTCCCCTCTCGCTGTGTTGGCAAGACTGTTTGAGGATCTCCAAGCAGCGGCGGCAAGCGCGGAGCGCGTATTCGCAGTGCTTGACAGCGTGCCCGAGGTAGCGGATGCCCCCGATGCCGCAGAGCTTACAAAATGCCGCGGAGAGGTGGAGTTCGACAATGTTACCTTCTATTATAATAAGGATGAACCTCTGCTGCACGAGGTGTCCTTCACCGCAAAACCGGGCGAGATGATAGCGCTGGTTGGTCCTACGGGTGTGGGGAAAACCACCGTCGTATCGCTGATCGAGCGCTTCTACGATCCGATATCGGGCTGCGTAAAGATCGACGGAGTTGACATCAAGGGAGTGACACAGCGTTCTCTGCGCTCGCAGATATCAATGGTTTTGCAGGATGTGTTCCTTTTCAACGGCACTGTAGCCGAGAACATTGCCTACGGTATGTCCGACGATGACATGGACAGCGAAGAATACAAGCGTATCGTCACCGCGCGCGGCGGTCTCGATGTCAACGGTATCGCAGAACCGCTGGGTAATGTGATAAGAAAGAATCCCGCCACCGACCGCATCATCTCCTCGTCGGTACATAATCTCGACATGGACAAGATCCGCGCCGCCGCCAAGATCGCTCATGCGGATGAATTTATCATGAGTCTGCCAAATGGCTACAACACTCTGATTGGTGAGCGCGGAATGCGCCTTTCGGGAGGTCAGAAGCAGCGCATCGCCATTGCACGTGCCATACTGCGCGATACGCCCATTCTTATTCTCGATGAAGCGACCAGTGCCGTTGACAACAAGACCGAAGCCGACATCCAGGCAGCAATCGAAGCCCTTACGGGAAACCGCACTGTCATAGTGATCGCTCACCGACTTTCCACCGTCATGCGTGCCGACAAGATAATCGTTCTGGAGGAAGGAAAAATAGCGGAATCGGGGCGGCATGACGAGCTCATCGCCCGCGGCGGATTATATTCGCTGCTGTGCCGCAGTCATGAACAGAGTGAGGCGGTAGAAAATAATATATTAGCCTAACCGAAAAAAGCAAAATCGTAAATATTCCTGCCAAGGGTTGACAAAACAAAAAGGGTATGATATAATTTATGTGGCAGATGGCGTTTTGCTGTCTGCCCGCGGTCATTATTTTTAGTAGAGAATAGTGGTCGTTGGTGCTTTTATATTTTTCTACTTTCTTTTCTTTTCCTTTCTTTTTTCTTTCTTTACAACGGACGGCTCTGCCGTCCGTTGTTTTTTGTGGCTTGGATGCGGGCGAATGCGAAGTGTTTACATATAGGCGTAAGCAAATGTCCCGAACTCGAATAAACTCGCTTTTTTCTAAAAAAGTTAAACTTTTTTCTAAAAAGGGGTTGCATTTCATGAAAAGTTGTGATATACTGTTAATGTAAGTTAGTATTGAATAAAAGGAGAGTGGGTCATGAGACCCACTCTTAATTTATGCCGCGGCGATTGACCGCAGTATTGGAGAGAAGATAAGTGAAACCGAAGAAACCGACAAAAAACATTGTCGGCACTGTCACCGAAGCCCTAAAGCCTGTAATAAACGAGCTTGGCTATTCGGTGTGGGACATTGAGTATGTCAAGGAAGGTGCCGATTATTTCCTGCGCTTCACCATTGATCACGAAAACGGAGTAAACATCGACGACTGCGAGAAGGTACACCGCACCATCGACCCGCTGCTTGACGAGCTTGACCCCATCGAGGACGCATACCACCTTGAGGTGTCCTCACCCGGAGTAGAGCGTGATGTCAAGTACGACTGGCACTATGAGGTGCTGATCGGCGAGAAGCTTGAGGTGCGCCTGTTTGCCCCCATGGAAGCCTATCCCGGCAAGAAGGTGTTTGTCGGCATCCTGAAGGCATACGAGGAAGGTAACATAACCCTCGAGGTTGACGGCGCCGACTGTGTGATCCCTCACACGGCGGTTTCAAAAGCAAGAACCGTATTCGATTTTAAATAATATTCAGAAAGGTTTGGTTACAGAAAAATGAATTCCGAATTGTTTGAAGCTCTCGAGCTGCTTGAAAAGGAAAAGGGCATAGCAGTAGACTATATGCTTGAGCGCGTTGAAGCTGCTCTCATCAGCGCATATAAGCGCGACCGCAACGGTCTTGCCAATGTGCGTGTGGAGATCAACAAGGACAAAAAGAGCATCCGCATGTTCGAGCAAAAAAACATTGTTGAGGAGGTGCTCGATCCCGAGCAGGAGATCACCCTTGAGGAAGCTCTCAAGGTAAACAAGAAGTATTCCCTCGGCGATATCTGCGAGACCGAGCTCAAGCCCAAGAACTTCCGCCGTCTTTCTGCTCAGACCGCAAAGCAGGTCATCATTCAGGGCATTCGCGAGGCTGAGCGCTCCATGATGATCAAGGAATACGAGTCTAAGAAGGAAGAGATCATCACCGCCATTGTCGATAAGGTGGATCCCGAAAACGAGGACGTACTGGTCGATACCGGTACAAGCAAGGTATATCTTAAGAAACAGGATCAGATCCCCGGCGAACGCTTCAATGTGGGCGACCGCATCAAGGTTTTCGTAACCGAGGTCATGAAGGAGACCCTCCGCGGTCCGCTGGTATCCCTTTCGCGTACCGCTCCCGGTCTTGTAAAGCGCCTTTTCGAGCTTGAAATTCCCGAGATACAGGACGGAACCGTGGTTATTATGTCTATAACCCGTGAGGCAGGCTCCCGCACAAAGATGGCGGTCATGAGCCGCGATCCCAACGTCGATCCTATCGGTTCCTGTATCGGTAATCGCGGAATGCGTATTCAAAGCATCGTAACCGAGCTTCGCGGTGAGAAGATAGATATCGTAAAGTACAGCGAGGATCCCACCGAATATATCAGCGCGGCGCTTTCACCCGCCACCGTTAAGGAGGTTATTCTCGATTCCGAGAAGTCCTGCCGTGTTGTAGTAGATGCGGATCAGCTTTCTCTTGCCATCGGTAAGGAAGGTCAGAACGCTCGTCTTGCCGCACGTCTCACCGGCTTCAAGATCGACATCAAGACAAAATCGGCGCTTGAAGAAGAAGAGGCTGCAAAGAAGGCATTTATCGACGCTGCCGACGACACGGAAGCAGATATTCAGATCTGACCATGTACCAACAGATAAAAGCAGGCACAAGATAACGGTTCCGGTACAAAAGAGTATCAATGTGTATCGGATCCCAACATGAAATACGGGAGGAAATCGTATTTTGCAGGAAACAACACAGGCAAAGCCAAAGAAAAAGATTCCCGAGCGAAAATGTCTCGGATGCGGCGAGTCGAAGCCCAAAATAACGCTGGCAAGAGTGGTGCGCGCCCCCGACGGAAGCGTGTCCCTCGATCTGACGGGTAAAAAATCAGGGCGCGGCGCGTATGTATGCAGAAGTGTAGACTGTCTCAAAAAATGCAGAAAGCGCAGAGCAATTGAGCGCAGTCTCGAGGTGGAAATACCCGATGAGGTATACGCCGCTATCGAAAAGGAGCTTGCCGACGATGAATGATAAAGAAAACAAGGTAAGTTCCGAAAAGAGCGAAGGCATACACAAGCTGCGCTGCGGCAGTGAACAAAAGCTGCTCGGACTTCTCGGATTTGCCGCCCGCGCACGCAAGCTTGTGTGCGGCACGGATCTTTGCCGCGACGAGATAAGGCGCGGAAGAATCCCTCTTGCACTGGTAGCCTCCGATGCATCGGCAAACACCACAAAGCGCATAGCCGATGCCTGCAAATTTTACGGCACGGAGCTTTGCCGATTACCGATCACAGCAAGTGAGCTGTCGGCGCGTATCGGAAAGACCGCGAACATCGCCGTTATAGGTGTCACCGACATGAATTTCGTAAACGGTATCGCCGCTCTCATCGACGACTCCGCACATTGATTAACCGTACCGAAAGGATGATTGATATAATATGGCAGAAACCAAGAAGAATCAGACTAAAATAAGCAGTCTTGCGAAGGATCTCGGACTTAAGAACAAGGATCTCCTTGACGTGCTGACAGCCAACGGTATTGACAGCAAGTCACACTCCGCATCCCTCGATCCCGAGGAGTTCAACCTCGTAATGAACGCTATCACCGAGCGCGCTCAGGTGGACAGTATAGGCGATTATCTCGATGGTAAGTCGAAGATAGTCGTGGAAGCACCCAAGCCCAAAGCACCCAAAGTCTCGGAAGCCAAGAAGGATGAGCCCGTGAAGGAAGCTCCGAAGGCTGAGGAACCCAAGAAGGAAACTCCCAAAGCTGAGGAACCCGAAAAGTCGGCGCCCAAGGCTGAAGAGCCCAAGAAAGAGGCTCCCAAGGCCGAAGCCCCCCAAAAGGAAGCTGCTAAAGCTGAGGAGCCTAAGAAGGAAGCTCCCAAGGCCGAGGAACCCAAGAAAGCGGCACCCAAGGCTGAAGAAGCTAAGAAAGAAGCTCCCAAGACCGAAGTACCCAAGCGTGAGCCCGAGAATCGTGATGCGCGTCCTCAGCACAGTGATTTCAGAAACCGCGACAACCGTGACGGCAACCGTCCACAGGGCGCGCAGAACCGCGATAATCGTGACGGCAATCGTCCACAGAGTGGATTCCATAACCGCGATAACCGTGACGGCAACCGTCCACAAGGTGCGCAGAACCGTGATTACCGTGACGGCAACCGTCCACAAGGTGCGCAGAACCGTGATTACCGTGACGGCAACCGTCCACAGGGTACGCAAAACCGCGATAATCGCGGTCAGGGCGGATTCGGCGGAGGCTTCAAGGATAAGGATTCCGGAAACGAGCGCCGCAGTAATAAAGGACGCGAGCCGGTACACACCTACACACGCGGTCAGAACGCAGCCAAGAACACCGGTGAGAGCCGCATCGTAGACATGCGTACCAGCAGTGTTGACCTCGACAAGTACGACGAGCGCCTTGAAAATCTTGCATCCGAGACAGGAAAGAACGAGCGCGGCGAGAAACAGAAATTAAAGAAGCAAAATAACCGCGACGGGCACAGCCAGCGTGAAAAAGAGCGCATGGCTATGGAAAAGATGCGCAAGCAGGGCATCGAAAAGGCAAAGAAGCAGCCCCTGCAGATCACCGTTCCCGATGAGATATCCGTAGGTGAGCTTGCATCCCGCTTAAAGGTAACCGCCGCGGAGGTTATCAAGCGTCTTATGCTGCTTGGCGTTATGGCTACCGTTAACGAAGTCATCGACTACGATACCGCGTACCTTGTTGCCGACGAGCTCGGCGCAAAGGTCACCAAAGAAGTCGTTATCACCATAGAAGAACGTCTCTTCGACGAGGCGGAGGATAAGGAGGAGGATCTCGAGCCCCGCAGCCCTGTTGTCTGCGTAATGGGTCACGTTGACCACGGTAAGACCTCTCTGCTCGATGCTATCCGTCATACCAATGTCACCTCCGGTGAAGCAGGCGGTATCACACAGGCTATCGGCGCTTACCGCGTTCGTCTTAACGACCGCGATATCACCTTCCTCGACACCCCCGGTCACGAAGCGTTCACCTCCATGCGTGCGCGTGGCGCAAAGTCCACCGATATCGCGATCCTCGTTGTAGCGGCAGACGACGGTATCATGCCTCAAACCGTTGAGGCGATCAACCATGCGAAAGCGGCAGGTATTGACATAGTAGTTGCTATAAACAAGATGGATAAGCCCGAAGCCAACCCCGATGTGGTAAAGCAGGAGCTTACCAAATACGAGCTCGTACCCGAGGAATGGGGCGGCGACGTTATCTGTGTGCCCGTATCGGCTCTGACCGGCATGGGTATCGACGATCTGCTTGAAAACGTTCTGCTCGTTGCGGATATGAAGGAGCTTAAAGCTAATCCCAACCGCCGTGCGAAAGGTCTCGTACTCGAAGCAAAGCTCGACAAGGGACGCGGCCCCGTTGCCACCGTCCTTGTACAGAACGGTACACTCAATGCGGGCGATATTGTCATCGCGGGTACCGCAGTAGGTCACGTCCGTGCGATGACCGACGATAAGGGCAGAACGGTTAAGACCGCCGGTCCCTCCGTACCTGTTGAGATAATCGGTCTCTCAGAGGTTCCCGAGTCAGGCGATGAATTTGCGGCAGTTGAAGACGAGCGTATGGCGCGTGAGCTTGCAGAGCAGCGCCGTGAAAAGGCTAAGGATGAACAGTTCAAGGCTAACGCAAAGGTCAACCTTAACGATCTGTTCGCACAGATAAGCGAGGGCATCAAGGATCTCAATATCATCGTAAAAGCAGATGTGGGCGGTTCCGCAGAGGCTGTTAAGCAGTCTCTCCAGAAGCTCTCCAACGAGGAAGTCCGCGTAAACATCATCCACACCGCTGTCGGCGGCATCACCGAGGGCGACGTAATGCTGGCAGCCGCATCCAACGCGTTGATCGTCGGCTTCAACGTCCGTCCCGACAAGACTGCCATCGACAAGGCAGAGCGTGAGACTGTCGAGATCCGCACCTACCGCATCATCTACGAGTGCATCGAGGAGATAGAGGCGGCTATGAAAGGTATGCTGGCGCCCAAGTTCAAGGAAGTTGTACTCGGTCACGCCGAGGTTCGTCAGACCATTCACGTTCCCAACGTCGGAACTATTGCAGGCTCCTATGTTCAGGACGGTAAGGTATCGAGAAACGCTCAGATCCGCGTGGTACGCGACGGTGTCGTGATCTTCGAAGATAAGATCTCCTCCCTCAAGCGTTTCAAGGACGATGCCAAGGAAGTCGCACAGGGATTCGAATGCGGTATCGGTCTCGAGCGCTTCAACGACATCAAGGAAGGCGATGTTCTCGAAGCATTTGTAATGGAAGAAGTTAAGCCTCAGTAAATATAACGAATCGACCGTACGGCGGCAAGCTGTACGGTCGGTATTTTTTGTGTGCTTGGCGGTCGGTGCGGCGCTTCTGTACGAGCCACAACATAATCGACAAAGCCGCCGAGGTTGATCTTGCATGCTACGAGGATTCTGAGTTTTACGATAAATACATGCAGGCAGTCAATGAGACCGCCGCCATTGCGCAGAAGGTGCTGACTTCCATCGGTAATTGGTTCAAAAATATCCTCACTATATTCACTGCCACTCTGTTGACAGCAGAGCACAAATGCTCCTCCAATTCTTCACCCTACGGAATGTCGGCAAGCAAACTGTCGCTTGTCTCGTAAACCCCGGGGAGGGCTTCCGCCATTTCCTTTGCGGTAACGGTTAAACGCGGCGTTTAATGCGACAAACAAGCCTGTTTCACAAAATCAAGTAGCGCGGGACATTCAAATCCCGCGCCTTCATATTAAACCGTAATCACAATCAGACGAATTTGCAGTTCTTACTTCGAAATAACGATCTTGCCGAAGCACTCGGGTCTGTGGAAGTCAGGCTTCGGTGCAACGACGGGCGCCCATGAGCCGAAGGGCGCGTTTGCATTCTCGTCGCACTTGTAGAAATTTCCTGTCATCACGGTGCTTTCGTCAAACTTCGAAATGCCGAATATCTTCTTGAGCGAGGCGATCGGCACGAAGTGAATAAGCTCCCAGCCGCCAAAGCCCTTTGAAAGCTTAACGGGGAAACGGTCAACGCCCAGGCTGTCGAGAAATACTCTGCCGTGTCTGCCTTCGCCGAAGCCGACGTGAGTAACAGCGAGGCTGTTGCATTCGATGTTGAGGTAACGGTTCTCATCCGAGCCTTTATCGTGCATATTGAAGAAAAATTCCATACAGCTGTCCATGCAAACCATGCCGTCAAGCTGTGTTTCCGCCGAAACGGGGTTCTTTTCCTCGCAGAAAAGGCGGATGTAAAGTCCCTCGTCGGAGTCGCCGGTTGCGGCGTATATAACCTGTCCGAAGGTTTTGTAAGCGCGCTCCGCGCCGCCCCAGACGTAGGAATCAACGTCTGCGCGCTCGATGCCGCTCCAATCTGCAGGGACTTTGTCTGTTATTTTAAGATTGTACTGCTTCATTGGTACGTTCCTTTCAGCATTTTAAAATGGCTTGAGACTTGGATACATCGCTTTTATATCCGCTTTTACATCTTTACAATATCAAACGCATCCAGCACGGACGAAACGAGTATCGCCACAATAAATATGGGGGCTATATACTTGATCATAACCTTAAACAGCCGCTTTGCCTTGAAGGCACCGCCGATATCGAGCTCATCAATGAGATACTGCGGCTTTAATACAAAGCCCACAAGTATCGCAGTGAAAAACGCGGTTACGGGCATCAGGATGTTGTTTGCGATAAAGTCGAAGAAAGTAAGCAGGTCGTCAAGTCCGAGAGGCTTAATATCCTTGAATACATTGAAACCGAGGCAGGTTATAAGCCCCATTGCCAAGCTGAACCCAAGCACTGCAAGGCAGGCGGGGATACGCTTCATCTTAAGCTTATCCTGAAGGATCGACACCACGGTCTCCATAAGCGATATCGATGAGGTAAGCGCCGCAAAGAATACCATTACAAAGAACACCGCACCGATAATATTGCCGGCAGGCATGGAATCGAACACCTTCGGCAGAGTAACGAACATAAGGGTAGGACCCGTTCCGAGGGCATCCTCGTTTCCTCCCGAGAAAGCGAACACTGCGGGGATTATCATAAGACCCGCCAGGAATGCCACACCTGTATCGAATAATTCGATCTGGTGAATGGACTTTTCGATGCTGATGTCCTTTTTCATGTAGGAACCAAAGGTTATCATGATACCCATCGCCAGCGACATGGAGTAAAAAAGCTGTCCCATCGCCGCCACCACGGTCATGATGGAGAATTTTGAGAAATCGGGGGTGATATAGTAGACAACACCCTCCCATGCGCCCGGCATGGCAACTATTGTATAGACAGCAACTCCGAAAATAAGCACCACGAGCACGGGCATCATGACCTTACTTACCTTTTCGATGCCCTTTTCAACGCCGAGCATAACTATAACGGCAGTAAGTCCGATGAAAAGCAGGAACCAAATGATCGGCTCGCCTATAATCTTCAGATATTCGGAAAAATATTTGTCGCCCGCCATGACATGTGCTTGTCCTGTGGCAAAGCCCGCAATATATTTCATTACCCAGCCGCCGATAACGGAATAGTAGGGCAAAATGATCGCGGGGATGATCGCCGCGAGATAGCCGACAAAGGTAAAACGCTTATCAAGCTGCTTAAAAGCACCGATCGCCGACAGTCCGGTTTTGCGTCCGATGGCGATCTCCGCCGCCATAAGCGTAAAGCCGAAGGTTACGGCGAGAATTATATATACGAGCAGGAAAATACCGCCGCCGTACTTCGCTGCAAGATACGGGAAGCGCCAGATGTTGCCAAGTCCCACCGCAGACCCCGCGGCGGCAAGCACAAATCCGATCTTTCCCGTGAATGAACTTCGTTTCTGATCCACTATATTGTCCTCCGAAATATGTTATACTTGATTATTGTATCACATTTTTCGGAAAATGGCAATGGTTTTTTGAATATTAGTGTATTATTTTGTTAAAACCCGGTGCCGTATCAGCTTTCTTCCTCAAGATTTTCAAGTGCGACCCGCACAGCTTCAACAACAAAAAACTGCGCACGACCCACAATCTATCAAAATCCGCCATGTCAAGGCTGCTGGAAATCAGTCCGAAAACTCTCACACGCCGTGAAAACGGTGAAATCCCGAAAGTGAGCATAAAAATTTTCTTTCGCATATACAAACCCAAGGATCGGTTTAAGTCGCTGTCATGATAAAAGATCAGACTGTCCGATTCGGACAGTCTGATTGCCTATATGGACTTTTCTTACCTCACCTGTCCGTTACCGGTCACAAGATACTTGCCCGTGGTAAGCGCGTCAAGACCCATGGGACCGCGCGCGTGAAGCTTTTGGGTGGATATGCCGAGCTCAGCTCCAAAACCAAACTCGCCGCCGTCGGTGAAGCGTGTGGAAGCATTGACATAAACCGCCGCCGCGTCAATCTCATTTCTGAACCGTTCGGCGTTTGCCATATTGCCGGTGATTATTGACTCGCTGTGTCCCGTGTTGTAGCGGTTGATGTGGGCAATGGCTTCATCTATGCCGGACACCACCTTTACGGCGAGGATATAGTCGTCATATTCGGTCGCCCAGTCGGATTCCTCCGCCACCTTACAGCCGAGAATGGCGCAGGTACGCTCACAGCCGCGTATTTCGAGGGTTTTATCTCCCAGAGCCGCTGTGAATTTCGGAAGGAACTCAGCCGCCTCGGACTCATGGACAAGCATGGTCTCGATTGCATTGCATACCGATGGGCGGGACATTTTTGCGTTGAGCGCAACCTTTACGCCGATGTCATGGTCGGCAGTCTTGTCGATGTAGATATGACAGTTGCCTGCTCCGGTTTCGATTACGGGCACGGTGGCGTTGTCCACCACACTGCGAATAAGTCCCGCACCGCCGCGCGGAACCAACAGGTCAACAAGTCCTCGCATCTTCATAAGCGCGGTAGAGCTTTCTCGGGTAGTGTTGTCGATAAGTGCCACGGCGTTTTCGGGCAGACCGTTGTCACAAAGCGCACGGCGCATGAGCTCGGTCAGCACGCGATTGGTGGCTATGGCTTCCTTTCCGCCGCGAAGCACGCAGGCGTTGCCCGTCTTGATGCAAAGCGCCGCCGCATCCACGGTGACATTGGGACGAGCCTCGTATATGATGGCGACCACGCCAAGAGGTACACGGATATGCTCAATGACAAGCCCATTTGGACGTGTGGTACGTGTCCCCGATCCGATAGGGTCTTCAAGCATAATAAGCTCGCCGAGACTGTCGGCGATACCGTCGATGCGCTTTTTGTCGAGCTTCAGGCGGTCAAGCATAGGCTTCGGCACACCGTTTGCATCGGCGTTTTCGAGATCAAGCGTGTTCGCCGCGATGATTCGCTCACTCTCCGTACGCAGGAGCTCTGCAATCCGTGCAAGTACTGCGTTTTTTGTTTTTGTGGAGGCGCCCGCCATAGCCGATTTTGATGCGGCAGCAGCGGTGCTGACGGATTTTACATAATCGTAGGTTTCCATGTGTGTCTCCTTGATGTTTGATTGGAGTTCGGATGATTTCGTAGGGGCGATTCATGAATCGCCCCTACAACAAACGCCCACTTATATTCTCACAAGTGTATGGAGTGCTTTTTCAAACGACTCTAAAAACGTATCTGCTTCCTCCGGCGTGTTTTGCGCGCCAAGACTCACTCGAACTGTGCAATCCGCCTCACGGTCGGAGAGACCGTACGCACGGAGCACATGACTGCCGTGACCCGTGTTGGAGGAGCATGCCGAGCCGCTGGATATAAAGATGCCGTCGCGGGACAGGCAGTGGAGCATGGTCTCGCTTTTTATATTCGGAAGTGTGATGCTGAGGATATGCGCTGCCGCTGTCTCGGGCAGGTTCAGCTTCACTCCCGAAAAGCGCTCACCGTCGGAAAGCGCGGCTATAAGGCGCTCTCGTATACTGCCGCATTTCGCCGCATTTTCGGCGATGCATCCTGCATGTGCCTTCACCGCCGCACCGAAGCCGACGACGCCAAGCACATTTTCCGTGCCCGAACGCATTCCCGATTCCTGCCCGCCGCCGAAGATAATAGGGGCAAGCTGACGTTTTTTCAGCACGTCCGCCGACACATACAGCGCACCCACGCCTTTGGGTCCGCCGATCTTGTGCGCGCTGAGCGTAATAAGATCCGCTCCCAGTGATCTTTCGGTCATGGGGAGTTTCATATAGCCCTGCACGCAGTCGGTGTGCATAAGCGCATCGGGGTTCGCGGCTTTTATGAGCCTCGAAATGCGTTTTATGTCATATACAGCGCCGGTTTCGTTATTGACAAGCATAAAACTCGCAAGAACAGTGTTTTTGTCAGCTTCCCGCGCGATCATGTCATAGTCGGGTGCGCCTCCCACGGTAGGTACGCGCACTACTGTAAAACCGCGACGCTCAAGCTCCGCCGCAGGCTCCATTACGGCAGGATGCTCGCTGTCGGAGATGATTATTTTTTTCTTTTCGGTAAATTTTTTTGCGGTCGCCGCACCGATCAGCGCCAGATTATCCGCTTCGGTGCCGCTTGCGGTAAAGATCAACTGTTTTTCGGTGATCTTTGATATGGTTCTTACGCCGATGGAGGCAAGTACGGCACGGCGTGCGTCGGATACTGCCTTTTCCGCTTCCACGCCCATAGTGTGGAGCGATGAGGGATTTCCGTACAGCTCTGTTGCCGCGTACATGGCGTCCTTCGCTTCGACGCAGAGAGGTGTCGTGGCACTGTTGTCAAAATAGATCGTTTTCATATTAATGGAACTTGAAGTTAGCAAGGATGGCAAGCACGTCTTCAAAGTGTGTGTCGTATTTGTCTGCCTCAGCAGTATAGGTAAAGATGTATACAGTAGCATCCTTGAAGGCTACTACCTGCATGATCTTGTAAGGCGTGTCAGTAAAGGTGCCTGTGTAGACATACTGTACGGCGGTAACACCGTCAAGGGTAAATTCCTCGGGCTCGTATACATACGCAAGGTCGGGGAACATAGCCTTCAGGCTTGGCTCATAGCTTGTCCAGTAGTCAGCGATGCTTGAGACCGAGCCATCAAGCTCAAACGCCATCATAGAGATGTTTGTGGGATCAATGCCGCTGTAGTAAGCCGCGGTTACGCCGGTTGAAATGTCGGTGACCCACTCGTCGGGAACGTACAGGTCGTAAGTCACGCCCTCCTCGGAGATCTCCTTAAAGCCCATCGGTGCATCCGAATCTGTATTGCCGCAGCCCGCGAGCGCAGATACGCTCACCAGCGCCGCACATATAAGCGCAATTATCTTTTTCATTAGACATACCTCGCAAAATAATATTATTTAGATTATTATACCGCGCCCCCGTCCCATTGTCAACTTTGATTTTGTAAACAGTGATAAATGTATTTGTTAATATCGCAGTCTCCCGGTGCTGCACGATACAAAAAAGCCCCGATAAAAATCGGAGCCTTTTAAATGGTGCGACCCGATCCGTAAGCCGGGTTCTGTTCTGTGCGATCATCTATCTTCGCTTTTCGTCTCCGAAAAGCTTCACGCAAAAGCGTGTGCCACCCATGGGGTCTGTCGGGCAAACAGCCGTGTGTGATAAATACACGGATCCCATATGCAGTGTTGCTTCGGATAGGGTTTACAGCGGACCTATGTTACCATAGGAACTCGTGAGCTCTTACCTCACGTTTCCATCCTTACAGCAGAAAGCTGAGCCTCTGCTGCGGTCTATTTCTGTTGCACTTTCCCGGAGGTCACCCTCGGCGGACGTTATCCGTTATCCTGCCCTGTGAAGCCCGGACTTTCCTCACGGTAATACCTTTCGGCGCCATACCGCGCGATCGCCCGATCCGGTCGCAGTTAAGATTATACCACAAAACAGGCAAAATGTCAACGATAATGCGAGATTTTTAAAAAACCGCTTGTTGTGCTACAATAGATGTTGGTCATCGACGCCACAGGCGAAGCCGCAGGCAAAGCGTCGGCGATGTGCGTTAAGGAAAAGAAAGCTCTTGACTTGCTGACACTTTCCGATATTGAAAAGATCAGGATAGTCTGACTACCACCAAAGCTATTACCTGTTAATACATATACTATACAAACAACCGTCCACCTAAAGTGGACGGCTGTTTGTATAATGGTTTCGATTATTCCACTTCCGCATTTATGCAGTGATCAACGCTGATATCATACGGAGTCGGGTTTGTAATGCGATTGTTCTTAAATATCACACCGTCAACATTGTCAGCCGTAAAGACAGGCTCGCCGTTTGTAATAAACAGATTGTCGGTGATGCGGATGTTTTCGTGGTAATATCGACCTTCCTCTACCTTTTTTCTGGGACTGCAAGTGATTATCGCGGTATCGCGCCCTCCGTCTTTGCAATGGTCAAAGGTATTGTTCTTTATAGTGACATCGCGGACAGGTCCGGACTCATACCAATATTCGCCGTCACACTCAAACTTTACAGCACAGCCTGCATTATGGAAATTACAGCCCTCAACAAGCACCTTTCCCCGTGTGCCAATTAGCATTCCGCGACACTTGTTGCCTCTCATCACACAGTTTTTCACAGTCAGATCGGCATCGGTGGATATATTTTCAAGCACGTCTCCTACGATTACTCCGTCGGTGGAAGAATCTACAGTGAGACGCACAAATTCAAGATTGTAGGGTTCAATATCGGTTATCCTCGCTTGCCAGTCACCAATGAGACTTTGCGGATCGACTGCGGCTACGGTATCGCCTACCGTATAGATACCGATACCGAAAGAATCCTTGTGCATATAGCGAAGCAGAAGCGTGTTGTCGGTCTTCCCCACTATCTTTGTGTAAATGCCGTGGATATTGAGCCCGTCATCAAGCTGATTTTCGAAGCGGCAATCTTCAAGGGTTATCCTGCCTTTGCAGTTTGTAAAATGGGTGGCATCTGCTGTGGCGGAAAAATATATGCCATCCTTACGCTGAGTACAAAACTTTTTCAGCGTTATAGTATCACTCCGCTGTGCCACTACACCCATACCGAGGCCGCGAAAGACGGTGACATCCTCAACAGTTGTGTTAAAGCTGTCCTTCACGAATATATTCGCTGCATAACGCTTGCCGGGCATAATGACTACACGGTCGTGAAGCTGAGGCATTTTTTGACAGTCGTGTATTCTTATACAGCCGTTGGGAAGAAGCTCCTTTCTCTGCTCAACAAACGGTACACCGAAGCAGAAATTGGAGGTATTCTCGCGAATCATATAGTTTTCGTGATTATAGCAAAGAGGGTTGTATGCGACACGTTCCTCGTCAAGGGTGGTCTTAATATAAAGATCATTATCTCTGAATGTGTATTCACCAAGCTCATGCTTCCAGTCAACATACTCATCCCCGACATTGACGATCTCGCCTTGAAGTATGAACGGGTTCGGGTTGTCAAAAGAGATGTTCTTAATTGTCACATTACGGCATCCGTCAATGACAACGGGACACATAATGCCGTGAATAACAAATTTCGCTCCGTTTCCGTCAACGGTAAACCCGTCAAGATCACGAAGGTGTATACAGATTCGTTTAAGCCCCGGAACACCGTGGTTAGTAATGGCGTAAAACGCCTCCGATGCGCGATCCGGATAGATGTCATATGTACCCTCGTCAAATATCAGCGTATGTGCACCGCTCTTACGACATGCTTCAATCGCACACGCTATGTTGTACGCGTGATCGTGAGTCGTGCAGAAGTCTCGATAGTACAGCATATAATTGTTTTTCCTCCACAAAATAAAAATTAATGTTTCGCTATGATCTGTCCGGTGTTCGTCCGCAAAGATCATAACTTTTACAGTCTTGTGAGTCTTGGCGACCCTTATGTTAACAAGTATATCACATTTCAGGGATTTTTTCAATACATTTTCAAATATTGTCGATTTGCGTACAAATGCGAGATTTTAAAAAAACCGCTTGCATTGCGAAGGAGTGTGTGCTATAATTGATGTACGGATAGACTTTATCATAACGGGAAGGAAAGTAATAATATGTATTGCAAGCATTGCGGCAGTAAGGTTGCCGATAATTCTAATTTCTGTACGTCCTGCGGAGGTGCGCTGGGCAGCACCGAGACCGCCGTTCGGGCGGTGACGGAGGAAGCGGCGCAGTCCTCCGACAAACCCGCCGAAAAGAAAAACGACGCTCTCGCCATTGCGGGCTTTGCGATATCGCTTGTAAGCTTTCTCGGCGCGGTGTTCCTTATACCTCCCGCGCCCATAGTGGGCATCGTGCTGTCCGTTCTCGGACTGCGGCGCATAAAACGCAGCGGCAACGAGGGTCGCGGACTCGCCATAGCGGGAATCATACTCGGAGCGCTGGCTCTCCTGTTGCTGATGCTCGCTTCAACTATCATGGCGATACTCTTTGCGCTTCTCGGCACCGACCTTTTAGCCGTGATGTTCGGCTGATACATAGCAAAAGAACCCCTGCACGACTCATGTACTCGGAGCCATGCGGGGGCCTTGCTGTTTTTAAATCGTCATATCCACATCTTGCCCGGCTTGTCCCGGATAAGATCGGCGTAATTGAGGTGACCGCCGTTGCCGATGACAAGCGCACACCTATCGCGTGCGCACTCGGCTTCGTAGATGCGCTCAATCTCGGCAAATGCCTCTCTCGCTCCGTCGATGGGAAAGATGCTGTCAAGCGCTTTTGTCTGTGGGGCGCCCCACCCGGACTCGGCTGCAAAATATTTCTTCATAAAACGCGTAATTGTTTACACTCTATGTATTGCACATGCTTTTTTTATGTGTTATAATATAATGTATATTTGTATTTTGACTGACATATTCTTTTGAAAAAACGAGAATATAAAGGAGAATGAAACTGATGAAAATCGGACTTGACGTCGGTTCAACCACGCTTAAATGCGTGGTGCTGGATGACGAAAACAAAATCGTATATAAATCCTACAAACGCCACTTCGCGCAGATCACCGAATCCACCGTAGCGCTTCTGCGCACCCTCATTACCGAAGTTCCGGGTGCGCGGGACGCGGTGCTTTCCATATCGGGCTCTGCGGGCATGGGTATGGCGGAAGCCTGCGACATCGGATTCGTGCAGGAGGTTTACGCTACCCGCCTTGCAGTGAAACGGCTTATCCCAGAAACGGATGTTGTCATAGAGCTCGGAGGCGAGGATGCCAAGATACTCTACCTCGACGGCACTATGGAAGTGCGCATGAACGGGTCCTGTGCGGGTGGTACGGGTGCTTTTATCGACCAGATGGCGACATTGCTCGCTATCACTCCCGATGACTTAAACGACCTGTCACACGGCTGTGAGAAGATCTACACCATCGCCTCCCGCTGCGGCGTATTTGCAAAAAGCGATATCCAGCCCCTTATCAACCAGGGTGCAAAAAAAGAGGACATCGCCGCCAGCATTTTCTACGCGGTGGTCAATCAGACTATCGCCGGTCTTGCGCAGGGACGCCCCATTGAGGGTAAGGTCGTATATCTCGGCGGACCGCTTACGTTTATGGATGGTCTGCGCGATGCTTTTGACAAATCCCTGGGGCTCACCGGCATCTGTCCCGACAATTCGCTTTACTTTGTGGCAATGGGCGCGGCATTCGGTGCCGACCTCGGCTCCGAGCAGGCAACTCTCGTCGAAGCTGTGGAACGCATTGCGGGGTATCGCACCGAGGGACGTTATCTCTCCTGCCCGCCGTTGTTCAATAGTCAGGCGGAATATGATGAATTTGAAGCCCGTCACGCGGTGGACAAGGTGGAATACGCCGATCCCGAAAAATATTCGGGCAGTGCGTACATAGGCATAGATGCGGGCTCCACCACCGTCAAGGTGGTGGCAATGAGCGAGGACGGCGACATTCTCTGCTCTCTCTACCGTCCCAATAATGGCAATCCGGTACCGATCATCCGTGAATTTTTACTGGACTTCTACGCGAAGTATCCGAGCATCAAAATAGCCGGCTCGGCGGTCACGGGCTACGGCGAGGAGATCGTCAAGAACGCTTTCGCTGTTGACGGCGGAATCGTTGAAACTATGGCGCACTTCTTCGCGGCGAAGAAATTCATGCCTGCGGTAGACTTCATAATCGACATCGGCGGTCAGGATATCAAGTGCTTCAAGATAAGAAACGGCGCTATTGACAATATTTTCTTGAACGAAGCCTGCTCCTCGGGCTGCGGGTCGTTTTTGCAGACCTTCGCAGGAGCGCTGGGCGTTGACATCGCAGAATTTGCTAAGGAGGGACTTTTTGCAAAAGCTCCCGTTGACCTCGGTTCACGCTGTACCGTGTTTATGAACTCCTCCGTCAAGCAGGCGCAGAAAGACGGCGCTACCGTTGACAACATCTCGGCGGGACTTTCCATTTCCGTCGTTAAAAACGCTCTTTACAAGGTAATCCGCGCTTCGGGTCCCGACGATCTCGGCGAGCATGTCGTAGTACAGGGTGGTACATTCCTCAATAACGCAGTACTCAGAGCATTTGAAAAGGAGATCGGCAGAAACGTCGTCCGTCCCAACATCGCGGGACTGATGGGTGCATACGGCGCGGCTATTTACGCCAAGGACACCTCGAACGGCGCGTCCACACTGCTCGATGCAGATAAGCTGGCGAACTTCAAACATGACGTAAAGGTCACCACCTGCGGTCTGTGCGAAAATCACTGCCGCCTCACCGTCAACACCTTCGACGGCGGCAGAAAGTTCATCGGCGGCAACCGCTGTGAGCGCCCCACCGCACGCGGCGGCGCTGTGGAATACCACGATCTCTACGAGTACAAGCTGTCACTGCTGGGTTCCTACACTGCGAAGCCCGAAAAGCCCCGTGCGCGCATCGGACTTCCCATGGGACTCAATATGTACGAGATGCTGCCCTTCTGGCACGCATTTTTCACCCGCCTCGGCTTTGAGGTTGTCACCTCACCGCGCTCCGACCGCAAGCTGTATCTGCGCGGTCAGCAGACCATTCCCTCCGACACCGTATGCTTCCCGGCGAAGCTGCTCCACGGTCACATCGAAGCGCTGATTGACGACGGTGTGGATGCGATCTTCTACCCCTGCATGACCTACAACTTCAACGAAAAGCTGGGCGACAATCACTACAACTGTCCCGTCGTTGCATACTATCCGGAGGTCATCGGTGCGAACGTGCCGAGACTCCGCGGCGGCGTGAAATTCATTCAGGATTACATCGGCGTTCACCGCCCGAAGGATTTCGCTGTGAAGATATACGATATCCTGTCTAAATATTTCGACGGACTGGACAAAAAAGAGGTCAAGGCAGCTTGCGATGCGGCATATGCCGAACGCGATGCGTTCCTTATGCGTGTACGCGAAAAGGGCGAGGAATTTATAAAGCTCGCCCGTGATAAGAACATGCCCATCATTGTGCTGTCGGGCAGACCCTACCATGTGGATCCCGAAATAAACCACGGCATTGATCGCCTTATCTGCGAATGCGGCGCAGTGGTAGTCACCGAGGATGCAGTAAGCCACCATGTGGAAAAATTCAAGGTACACGTGCTCAATCAGTGGACGTATCACTCCCGTCTTTACGCAGCGGCAAAGTATATCGGCGACAAGCCGGATATGAACCTTGTCCAGCTCGTATCCTTCGGATGCGGCGTGGACGCCATCACAACCGACGAGGTACGCTCCATACTTGAAGGCGCAGGCAAGATATATACACAGATAAAGATCGACGAGATCACCAATCTCGGCGCTGTAAAAATAAGGCTTCGCAGTCTGTTTGCGGCATGCGAGGCAAAGGAAAGAGAGGCGAGAGCATAATGGATCGCGTGGAATTTACAAAAGAAATGCGTAAGGATTACACCATCCTTGTGCCCAACATGCTCTCCAATCATTTTAAGCTGCTTATAAAGGTATTCGCCAATGCAGGCTACAATGTGGAGCTGCTTAAAAACGAAGGACGTTCGGTGGTTGAGTGCGGACTTAAATACGTCCACAACGATACATGTTATCCCGCACTGCTTGTCATCGGGCAGATGATAGACGCACTCCAGAGCGGAAAATACGATCTTCACAAGGTAGCACTCATAATCACCCAGACGGGTGGTGGCTGCCGTGCTTCAAATTACATCCATCTGCTTCGCAAGGCGCTTAAAAAGGCGGGACTCGAATACATCCCCGTAATTTCACTGAATCTTTCGGGACTTGAAAAAAACAGCGGTTTCTCGCTGACGCTCGGACTAATCCGCCGTCTTATCGCCGCGATGGCGTATGGCGACCTGTTGATGCTGCTGGCAAACCAGGTGCGCCCCTATGAAACAAACAAAGGCGCCGCCGATGCGTTGGTTGACAAGTGGGCGGACACGCTTGTGGCTGAGTTTGACAATGGCAAGGGCTTTGCCAAGAGCGTGATGCGCTCGTACATGGAACGTATCACGGCGGATTTTGCCGCAGTTCCCCTTGACCGCACAAGAAAATGCGTCAAGGTCGGCATTGTCGGCGAGATATATGTAAAATTTTCGTCTCTTGCAAACAATCACCTCGAAGAATTTCTCGCCTCCGAGGGCTGCGAGGTCAATGTCCCCGGGCTTATGAGCTTCATTCTCTTCAAGGTGGACAACCGTATGGAGGATATCAAGCTCTACGGCGGAAGCAAAGCTAAATTCGCCGTCTGTAAGGCACTCTTTGACTACCTCTCGGGCATTGAGGAGATCATGATCGAGACGGTAAGGGCAAAGAGCTCCTTTAATCCCCCCACGGCATACTCGCATCTGCGCGAGCTTATTTACGGCATCGAGGGCTACGGCTGTAAGATGGGTGAGGGCTGGCTCCTCACTGCGGAAATGCTTGAGCTTATCGAGGGCGGCTACGGCAACATCGTCTGCGCACAGCCATTCGGCTGTCTGCCCAACCACATCGTGGGCAAGGGCATGATAAGACGTCTGCGCGAGCTTCATCCCGAGTCCAATATTGTGCCCATCGACTACGACCCCGGCGCAACCCGCGTAAACCAGGAAAACCGCATCAAGCTGATGCTCTCCGTGGCACGTGAAAAGATGGTATCCGATGATACCGCAGGCACTCAGCGCGCTAAAAAAGACGATAAAGAGCCGGCGCTTGTATGAGTGAGTCGTTTAAAATAACCATCCCCGACTATGTCTGCGCGGTAATGGCGGAAATTAACAAGTTTTCCCTTTTTCCCGATGAAGATTATTTGCGCGGCAAGTCCTATGTGGTAGGCGGGTGCGTGCGGGATGCCCTGCTGGGCAGAACGCCGAACGACTGGGACGTTACCACCAACTTACCCGCCGAGGAAATACTGAATATCTTTTCCGCCCTGCCGGGATTCGACGCCTATCCGACCGGTATCGAGCACGGCACGGTAACGGTAGTAAGAGACAATCTGCCCGTGGAAGTGACGACCTTCCGCTTTGATGTAGGATATGTCAATCATCGACATCCGACGGCGGTGTTGTTTCTCGATTCCATTGACAGAGATCTCGAAAGGCGCGATTTCACCATAAACGCCATGGCATATTCCCCTGAAAGCGGAATAATTGATCTCAATGGCGGAGCGCACGATCTTGAAAACGGCATTATACGCTGTGTGGGCAAGCCCGAGGAGCGCTTCGATGAGGATGCACTGCGCATAATTCGCGCACTGCGCTTTGCTTCGGTTCTGGATTTTGAGATCGAAAAAGATACCGCAAAAGCCGCTCTTGACCTGCGCGGACTGCTCACTTTTATCTCCCGCGAGCGCATAACCTCGGAGCTTGAAAAGCTCCTTTGCGGCAAAGCCGCCGCACGCGTATTACGCGATTTTCATCTCATAATCGAAGATATTTTTCCCGCGCTTGCGGGTGATTCCGTCATACGCGCCGCCGAGTATGTTTCAAAGCTCGGAGATGCCGCGTATCCTCTGAAGCTTGCGGCGCTGTTGTCCGATATCGAGCCTCATCGCATACAGGGAGCGTTCATGAATCTGCGGCTTGACAACAAAACCCGCAGACATGCGGAAAATATCCTTCTCCACCTGCATACGGAACTGGGGGACAATGCCGCGCTCAAGCGACTCTGCCGCGACATCGGAAGTGACGCAGCCCGTGATGTAATCCGTCTCGGTATTGCACGCTCGGAGCGTGATGACTCACTGCTTCGGACGCTTTCCGACATATGTACGAGCGGAGAATGCTTCACAACGGCTGAATTGCGGATAAGCGGCAAGGAACTGCTTTCAATGGGCGCTATACCTCACGAGATCGGTAAGATACTCGATACTCTGCTTGAGCGTGTTATCAAAAACGAACTGCCAAACGATCAAACAGCGCTTCAAGGTGCTGCCGACACATTGATAAATCGAAAGGAAACAACATAACATTATGAAAGAAGTGCTTCTCTGTAAATACGGCGAGCTGATTTTAAAGGGTGCCAACCGTTCTTACTTTGAAAATCTGCTCATCAAG
The DNA here is from genome assembly GCA_017482055.1 of Clostridia bacterium. Classification (GTDB taxonomy): domain Bacteria; phylum Bacillota; class Clostridia; order Oscillospirales; family CAG-272; genus Flemingiibacterium. The sequence continues at coordinate 6,023 of JAFUOH010000004.1, read as the reverse complement.
GAGCTTCGCACCAGAGTCAAGCGTGCGGGCGATTTTGACGTAAATTATGCCCAGAGCACCATCTACATCGAGCCGAAAAACGACGACTGCGACCTTGAGCTTGCGCTGGAATATGCAAAAAAGGTATTCGGAATCGTGTCCATTGACCGCGCGGTCGTAGTAAAAAAGGATATTGACGCCATCAAGGCGGCGGCAAAGGAATATCTGCCGCAATTTCTCGTGGGCGCGCGTACCTTTAAGGCAGACGCTCGCCGCAGTGACAAGACCTTCCCGTTAAAGTCCCCCGAGCTTATGCGCGAGGTGGGCGGAGCGGTGCTGGAAGCCTGCCCTCGGCTTAAGGTGGATGTAAATAACCCCGAGGTCACTGTCAGAGTCGAGATCCGTGAGCGCGGCGCATATCTGCACGCAGGCGGAATCAAGGGCGCGGGCGGTATGCCGCTTGGTTCAAGCGGCAAGGGGCTTTTACTGCTTTCGGGCGGTATCGACAGCCCTGTTGCCGGATATATGATTGCGAAACGCGGCGTAACGCTCGAAGCGCTCCACTTTGAAAGCTTCCCATACACCTCTGAGCGTGCACGCGAAAAGGTTATGGAGCTTGCGCGTCTGCTGTGCGAATACACTACCCATATCAAGGTACATGTAATTTCGCTGACTCATATTCAAGAAGAGCTCCGCCGCGCCTGCGACGAGGATTACTTCACCTTGCTTCTGCGCCGTTACATGATGACCCTCGCCGAGCGTGTCGCACGACGCAACAACTGCCACGCGCTTATTACGGGCGAAAGTCTTGCACAGGTGGCAAGTCAGACCATGAAAGCCATCGAGGTCACGGACAATGCGGTAAATATGCCCGTTTACCGTCCCTGCATCGGTCTTGACAAGGAGGAGATAGTCACCATCGCACGTAGGATCGGCACCTTTGAGACCTCCATCCTCCCCTATGAGGACTGCTGCACGGTATTCACTCCCCGCCATCCCAAGACCCGTCCCGAACTTGAAAATGTGCTCGCCGAGGAAGCCAAGCTTGACTTCGCCGCTCTCTGCGACGAGGCATTTGAAACGCTGAACACATATAATATTCGCATCGAGGACTGAGAGGATATATGAAAGGAGTCGTGTCGATATGAAAAAATATACCTACCATCCCATGCACATGCATATACATACCTGTTTCCAGTCGGGGGCTTGTATGGAATCACAGTTGTATAACGCTCACAAGCTGGGAATGAAGTATATACGCTTCACCGATCACGACAGCACCCTCTGCCGCACATTTACGCCAAACATCGATTTTTCGAGGAATGAGCTTGAATATAAGGATGAAAACCGTGTGCGCGTCCGCTTCGACCCTATCGGAGAGTCAGCACTTGACTTTGAAGGAGATGCACTCCGCGTCACTGCCGAGAGGGAGGGCGGGACCACTCTGTGGACACAGTATCATCGGCATATGATAACACTGCTCTCGGACGTTACCGTCCGCGTTGGCGCAGTTCTTAAAAGCGGCAGCGGAGATCTTACACTGACCTTTTCCGAGCGTCCGCCGGAGATGCGGAACGCAAAGCTCGTATACCCGCTGAAACCCGGCAGAAACGACTTTTTTCTCCGCCTTTCCGATGAGATCACCGAGGAGCTTGGCGGTCTCGACAACGCGCTGACCGACATCGCGCTTCACGTCACAAGCGGCACACTGCTTGTTGATAAGCTGGAGCTTGATTGTATGCACGACGCCGCGGAAATTCATCGCCGCCAAAAGGAGCTTGCGGAGAAGCTGGGTGAAAAATACGGCATCAAACCCTTTGTCACCTTTGAGGTTTCCGGTGCGGGAGAGCACAAAAACTGCTATTCCACATGGGTGCCGATAGTTGACTACACCAAGTACGACCATCCCCTCGGTGAAAAGGAAGCCGCAGATTATCTGCTCTCACACGGTGCCACCTTCTCCTATAATCACCCCTTCCTTCATGCGGCATCTCATAAAAAGGGAGACCTCACCGCGACTGAGCTTGAAAATGTTGTCCGTCTGACCGCCGCAGACATCATCTCAACGAAGGCATACGGCGCATCGGCGATCGAGATCGGGTTCCCCCGGGGTCGCGGCAGCAAAGGCTTCACTCTTGAACATCATCTGATGTTTTGGGATATCTTAAACAGTGCAGGACTGTTTCTTACAGCGGTCGGCGACAGTGACAGCCATTCTTCAAAGGCGGAATGGTTCTCAGGCAATAATTTCGCTGTCTGGACTGCGGCAGATGCCGATATTCCATTCCCCGTACCGGAGGAGGAGTTCATTGCATCCATCAGAGCAGGACGCGCATTCACGGGTGATCCCGTACAGTTTAACGGCACGGCAGACCTAACGGGAGACGGGCTTCCAATGGGTGCTATCATTCCCGTCACCGACAAGACCGTATCTGAAAAGCATACCTATACCTTCACCGCCGATTCGCTGAAGTCGGGAATGAAGGTGCGCATAATCGCCGACGGCGAGCTTATTTCCGAGCACATCGCCGAGGACGGACAGTTTGAATACACCTACGAGCTTTCACCCATTCATACGGTCAGCTTCACGAGAGTTGAGCTTTGGAATGAGGAAGGCAGATGTATCCTGCTGACAAATCCCATATACACGGTCAACACGGACAAATTTGCGGGCGATATCCCCAAGGAACGGGTTTACGGAGGCTAAGTCATGCTACATTATATAACAAGCCCGGGTCAGGTACAAAGCGGTACATATACTCTCAGTGAGCTTGGAAAAAAGCAATCTCGCCTGCTCGGTGAGCATCTTAAAACACTGGAATTTCACGGAAAGATCCTCACCGCCTCTGCTCCATATGCCATGGAGACCGCCGAAATAATCGCGGGTATAACCGAATCTGAGATCATCCCCTTTAAGCACCTCGACGCAGACACCACCGTCTCCGAGGATGGGGAATCACTCATGGAGCGTATTGTACGCGGCTACAGGACTGTACCGATTGATTATCCTAAAACAGATCTTTTGTTTGTTGCAAGCCCGAATGACTGTGAAGCGCTGATAAACATCTTCACCACCTCACGAGAATTTAACACGCGGCAGTACGACTGTGCTCTGACTACCATAAGACCTGCGGAATATTTCACGCCCATTCTGTTCGACACCTCCTTTATCCCATACGAGGACACCACATTTGGAAGCAAAACCCGTGAGGCTTGCGACATCGAATATATGCGCAGCGAGTTCAAAACGGAAGTGACCGTTCCCGATCTCTCACAGCTTAAAGGTGAGCGCATTTTGCATATCGGCGACACCCAATCCGCTTCTTATCCCTACTATCGCCGTCTGTTTGAGTTGGTGCGTCCCGATATTATCCTGCACACAGGCGACATGGCGGATGAGGTCAAAATCGGACGTCACCCCGAATTTCTGCATGAATACACAGTCAAGATCACCGAGCTGTTTGAAATGATGAAAGCCACCGGTGCCCGTATCATCATTATACTCGGAAATCACGATGTCGCCGAGGCTATTGCCAAGGTCGCACCGTATGCGGAGGTTTACGAGCACGGAAGCGAGGTCGTTCTGTCGGGTGTGCCCTGCCGTCTCGGTCATCAGGTAATAAAAATGGTCTTCGACAGAAAATACTGTATGTACGGTCACGGAATGTCGTGCGAGGTGTGGCGCGATACGCTCAACATTCCCGGTGAGCACTGCCGCTTCAACGTCATGTTCGGCAACTATGTTTATGACCTTGCTAACGATCGGTATGTACGCATTCAGCGCCCAACTCTGATCTTGTAACCCCGTATCGCAACCAATTGCGTACGAAAAATGCGTAACTCGCACATATTTTTTAATAAAATTAATTAAATTTGCATTTATCCCCTTGACATATGCTTGATTTTTGTATAAAATATATGTATGTGTGATTAATATATATACTGCTGTAGTTGTGCCTTGTGATGGAAGGCACCGACTCGGTGTTGAAATAATTGCATTTACAAAAAAATCTAAACTTTCAGAACTTCAAAGAACAAGGAGGTGTTCTGTACATTGGTTGAAATTATCATTGGTGTTATCATCACCGCAGTGGTATGCTTACCGCTGGGTGTATTTTTCGGTATAACCTACAGAAAAAAGGTCGGCGAAGCTGAGATCGGATCCGCTGAGGAACAGGCAAGAAAGATCATTGAAGACGGCGAGCGCACAGCTGAGAGCAAGAAAAAGGAAGCTCTCATCGAGGCAAAGGAAGAGATCCTTCGCCAGCGAAACGACGCCGAGCGCGAGATCAAGGAGCGCCGCTCCGAGCTTTCCAAAATGGAGCAGCGTGTTACCAAAAAAGAAGAGCAAATCGATCGCAAGATTGAAAACCTTGAGCACAAGGAAGAAACTCTTAACAAGAAGCTGAAGGAATGCGATGATACCAGAGCCGAGATCGAGGATATCAAGGCGAAGCATCTCGAAACCCTCGAAAAGATCGCAGGACTCACCGCAGAGGAAGCCAAGGCGCAGATTGTATCTCGCATCGACGATGAGGTAAAGCACGAGACCGCGCAGAAGCTCATCGAATACGAGCAGCAGTTCAAGGAGGAAGCAGACGTCAGGGCAAAGAATATCCTTTCGCTCGCTATCCAGCGCTGTGCTTCCGAAACCGTCACCGAGACTACCGTTTCCGTTGTGGCGCTTCCCAACGACGAAATGAAGGGTCGCATCATCGGCCGCGAGGGACGCAATATTCACGCTATCGAAGCAATGACCGGCGTTGACCTCATCATCGACGACACTCCCGAAGCAATCACTCTTTCGAGCTTCGATCCCGTTCGCCGCGAGGTGGCGCGAATCGCTCTCGAAAAGCTCATTGCCGACGGTCGTATCCATCCCGCGCGCATTGAAGAAATGGTCGAAAAGGCTAAGCGTGACGTAGACGCTATGATCAAGCAGGCAGGTGAACGTGCTACCTACGACACGGGCATCCACGGTCTCAATCTCGACCTTATCAAGCTGCTCGGCAGACTCCGCTTCCGTACCAGCTACGGTCAGAATGTTCTCGATCACTCCATCGAGGTCGCTTTACTGTCCGGCATGATCGCCGATGAGCTTGGTGTTGACAGCACGCTTGCAAAGCGCGCAGGTCTGCTCCACGATATCGGTAAGGCACTCACTCAGGAGATCGAAGGCTCTCACGTACAGCTGGGTGTGGATATCTGCAAAAAATTCAAGGAAAACAAGGATGTCCTCCACGCTATCGAAGCGCATCACAACGACGTTGAGCCGCAGACCATCACCGCGATCATCGTCCAGGCTGCCGATGCCATCTCCGCGGCACGTCCCGGCGCAAGACGCGAGGACCTTGAAAACTACATCAAGCGCCTCCAGAAGCTTGAGGAGATCACCTACAGCTTCCCCGGCGTGGACAAGTCATACGCAATCCAGGCAGGCAGAGAGATCCGCATCGCCGTCAAGCCCGAAGAGGTCAACGACGAGCAGATGGTGGTCATCGCCCGCGAGATCGTCAAGAAGATCGAAGCGGAGCTTCAGTATCCGGGTCAGATCAAAGTCCACATGATCCGAGAATCCCGCGCTATCGATTACGCAAAATAAATCACAAGCAAGACAAAGCATCACTTCATTTTAAGATATATTCTACTCTTACCGCTAAGCGTAAGTTTACATATATATTTATAAAAGTGAAAATAAAGCAACAAGCTTTGATATATAATGCGACCGCCGTACCGTCAGGTACGGCGGATTTTTTTCGCTTAGGTGGAGCAAGTGCGAAGCGTTTGCGTATGGGAAAACGCGCTTTCTTGAAAGAAAGCTGTGCAAAGAACTTTATTGACGCTTCGCTTAGCTCTCAGGTTTGGGGCGGGAAGCTTTTACTTTAGTAGAACAGCGCGATATATCTTTCGCATATACCGCTTAGTATTTATATCCCGCGCTCTCGGCAGCCGGGGTCCCCTTCCCCGGCAACCACATATAGGTCCCCGTTCAATTTACGGAACAGCCACTCGGAGTGCATGGAAAAGTTGATTTTGTTAAAATG
>JAFUOH010000003.1 GCA_017482055.1 Clostridia bacterium | reverse complement strand
TTTTGTTCGTGTTCAAAAGAATTGTCGAGATTTCTTTGTTATCGTTACTTCTTTCCATGCTGCATCTTCTCGATGCCTCACTTCTTTCGTACTTCTTCCATCTCTTGTTGTTCAATTTTCAAGGACCAATCTCTCGCTTTGGTTTGCGACTTTGATATTATATCATATCTTGATCGCTTTGTCAAGACCTTTTTGAAAAGTTTTTTAAACTTTTTATGAGCCTTGCTCGCTGTCACCTTCGCAAGCGACTTGAATATTATATCACAAATCCAAGTGTTTGTCAAGAGGTTTTGCAAAAGTTTTTAAAAACTTTTTTGCTTGCGAGAATCATTAAAGTCTCTCGCGGACAGCTTTAATATTATATCACAACCATTTTCATTTGTCAACACTTATTTTAATATTTTTTCTCTTTCGGCACAAATGTGCATATTTGATTCATCCGAGTAAATACTGTTGTCAGAGGTGTCAATATGCTCACTATTTTTATTCGTGTAATACTTGTTTATATCCTCCTTGTTGGAACAATGCGTATAATGGGAAAGAGGCAGATCGGTGAATTGCAGCTCTCTGAGCTCGTCACAACCATATTACTGTCTGAGCTGGCTTCCCAGCCGATCACAGACAGTCAGATCCCCTTCGCTTTTGCCGTAATCCCAATTGCCGTGCTGCTTTCATTAGAAGTTATCATTTCCTTCGCCGTTACAAAAGTGCCATTTTTAAAACCGATCTTTGACGGCAAACCCAGTATCCTCATTTCACACGGAGTAATAGACAAAGCAGAGGTAGCTAAGGTTCGTATAAGCCTTGAAGAGCTGCTCTCTTCGCTTCGCATTGAGGGGATCGGAGATATTTCCGAGGTGGACTATGCCATACTTGAGCACAACGGTCAGTTATCAGTCATACCCAAGCGCGCTGCATCTCCTCCCACCGCTGATGATCTCAAAACCAAGATCACCGAATCAGGTATCGCTCACGCAGTGATCGTTGACGGTCATATCAGCGATTTTGACCTACAGCTTATCGGTCATGACCGCGAGTGGCTGAAAAAGCGCTTAGCACACTATAAAACAGATCTCAAGAGAGTGTATTTATTTACGGTTAATGATGACGGAAAGGAGTATCTTGTGAAAAAATAATGCGTTCCTTTATTATTGCTTCCGTGATACTGCTATTAATATGTATAATGATAGCAGTGAACACTTTTTACGTCACATCAAAGATTGACGAGATGCTCAATATGTGTGAAGCTTTAAAAACAGACAACTCCGCCGAAGCGACTGAGAAGCTTCTCGCCGCATGGCAGAGTTATCATGATATCATAGCACTTTCGGTTCACAGGCTCGATCTCGAACGAGCAGAGGATGCTATTCTGGCATTGGAAAAATACAGAGAGATTCCCGCCGACTTCAATTATCAGCTTTCAATACTGATAACTGCACTGAAGCATATCGGCGACAGCCAGCGAATCAAGCTAAACAGCGTATTTTAACGAAAAACCGTTTTCTTATCGGAAAGATAGACCTCACGCCGCATAATTGTGTAATACTCCTCAAAAGGATCTTCAAATTTTATTCCCAGCTTTGAATCCGCCGCCTTGATAAGATATTCCGGGTTCAGATAATCGGCGCTGTCAGCAGACAAAAGCGCACGCAAGGTTATACCGCCATCCTCATATTCGCAGAAACGCAGGTCAATAAACGGAGCGATATCAACTTCCTTGTCCCCGGATTTGGAGCGCTTGGTCACAACAAGCGGATTTGTATACAGTTCACCGAGGGAATCTGCCACCGAGCCGTTTAAACCGTCAGCCACCATGCGGATCTCATACTCCGCCCACGCGATCTCGCTGAATTTGCGCTCGCTTTGGTACACATCTGTTATCTGCATCTCATCAGTCAGCGCCGCATTAATACGAGCTTTGATCTCATCAAGCATCATCGGTTCTGTTAGGCGGATATCAAAAAATTCGCACTCACTCTGCGTTCCGATGGAAAGCGGCAGTGAAAAAGTTAATTTAAGGCGCGGGTTGAAGCCCTGTGAATACCACGCGGGAATGCCCGCACGGGTAATATTCCTCGTCATTGTACGCACAAGATCAAGATGCGAAATGTATTGAAGCGCACCGATCTTATAAAACATCGCCCTTATCGGCATCGGCTGCACCATGTGCGCTCACCTCCCAGCTTATTAGCACCGCATCCCGTGCATTTTTCGGCACAGTTGCGGTTGGTCTCCGACTTATACGCGTTATGGCGTTCACGAAGCAAAAATTCCTTATTAACACCGCAGTCGATGATATCCCAGGCAAGCACCTCATCTTCACCGATCTCACGGTGTGCATAGTATGAAGGATCTATCCCGCAGTCGGAGAACACCTGCATCCAATTTGAACAGTTAAAGAACTCCTCCCACGCGTCAAACTTCATACCTCGCTTGTGCGCTTCGAGCAACGCAGGCGCCAGACGGCGGTCACCGCGCGCAAGCACCGCTTCGATAAGCGATACCTCGGCATCATGATAGTTATATTTAATCTTGGGATCATTGATCTTCGAGCGAAGCAGTCTTTGCTTTCGGTCAAGCTCTGCGAGAGTATCCTGCGCCTCCCACTGGAACGCGGTGAAGGGCTTCGGTATGAAGCATGCTACACTTATGGTAACAGTGGGAGCTTTTCTGCCTTTGACACCGCGCATTACATCGTAATAGGTGTCAACGACACGTTTCGCAAGCTCGGCAATACCGGCTATGTCCTCATCAGTTTCGGTGGGAAGTCCAAGCATAAAATACAGCTTGACCTGGTTCTTCCCCGCTTCAAACGCAACACGGCAGGCACGTAGGAGATCATCCTCGGTAACATTTTTGTTTATAGCATCGCGCAGTCTCTGCGTTCCCGCCTCGGGAGCAAAGGTAAGTCCCGATGAGCGGACGGTGGATATTTTATCCATCAACTCCTTGGTAAACATATCAAGCCGCATCGACGGAAGCGAAATATTGACCTTCGCTGCATCCGTCCATTTAAGCAGTGTGTCGCAAAGCCCATCGATCTCCGAATAGTCGCTGATACTCAATGAGGAAAGCGAAATCTCATCATATCCCGTAGTCTCACGCAGCGCTCGTGCCTGACGGTCAAGCACCTCCACGGATTTTTCACGTATTGGACGGTACACCATTCCCGCTTGGCAAAAGCGGCAGCCGCGTATACATCCGCGGTATACCTCAAGCATGATACGATCATGCACGGTCTCGATATACGGCATAACGAATCTGTCGGGGAAAAATGCCTTGTCCATATCCTTTATAATGCGCTTTGTAATCTTTGCGGGAATATCGTCATATTTCGGCGTATACGCTTTGATAGTCCCATTTTCGTTGTAGCTGACATCATACATGGACGGTACATAGAATCCGCCGAGCTTCGCTGCACGGTGGAGAAACTCCTCACGCGTATATTCGCCCGCCTCCTTCATATCCGCATACATGTGCATTATCTCGGGAAGCGCTTCCTCACCCTCTCCGATAGAGAAAACGTCAAAAAAGTCCGCAATAGGCTCTGCATTGTATGAGCAGGGACCACCGCCTATAATGATCGGCATATCCTCACCGCGCTCGCATGAGAGAAGCGGAATACCCGCAAGGTCAAGAGTATTCAGCACATTGGTATAACAAAGCTCATACTGTAAGGTAAAGCCCACAAAATCGAAGTCACGCAGCGCGTCACCGCTCTCATGCGCATACAGCGGGATATTGTATTTACGAAGCTGTTCCTCCATGTCTACCCACGGAGTATAGGCGCGCTCGCACCAAAGATCGGAATGCTCATTTATAGCGCCGTAAAGTATGCGTATACCGAGATTTGACATACCTATCTCATAAGTGTCGGGGAAACAAAACGCAAACCTCGCCCGCACCCCGGTTTTATCTTTAATTATCTGACCGTACTCGCCGCCGGTATAACGTCCGGGCTTTTCCACGCGCTTTAAAAGACGCTCCGCGGCTTCTTTCGGTGTAAGATTTTCCATAATACTATCCTTTCACAGAAGAATGGGATGTCGCTTCACGCGGCATCCCATATTTTTTAAACAAGAAATCTCGATATCAGCAGAACAGGTATCGTCCAGAACAGCTGATACAGCGTGATATAGAGTGAGGACAAGGTAAGCTCGCTTCCGAAGGCGTGGATGAATATCATAACAACCACACCAATAAGCATCGCAAGCACCTTAACTATAAGGTTGGTCTTGATAACACTGCTTACTCTCTCACAGAGTGTGACCGTCTTGAGCAGCGCCTTGACCGAGCGCTTGGATACGATGCCGCTGTCACAACGCTCAAAGGTATGCGGGATGTCCTCCACCGTCTTTGAGCGGATGACTTTGACGGGGTACTTCATAGCCTTGATCTTCTTTGCAAGCAGCAGATCGTCGATATTTGGGTCAAAGGATTTGATTCCAACGCACATACCTGTCTTGTAAAGCTGTGCAAGAATTGCTTCAAACTCGCTGTCAATGGTATAATGTACATAGACCTTTGCCGCAAGCTGACCGCCGAAGGCGATATACAGCACACCCAGCGAGGAATTCTGCTCCTGCTTCTTGGCTTCACTGTCAAACGGAGGCTCGTAGTCCTTCTTTTCCATATAGGAATCCTTACCGATATAGACCTGAACATCATCTATAGTAACGGTAAAGCCGTCGTCATCGACCTCTATCAGCTCAACATCCTCGGAATAACCCATATCATGTGTTGCCTGACTGAACACATCCGCCAGCGGTCCGCCGACTTTAATAAACGCACTTGCGAGACTGTATATAATCTCATCAATGCGGTTATTTCCGTAGACCTTTATGCTGGTGACCTTAACGCCGCCCGACGGGAACACTTCCTTATCTTCAAAAGAAATAACCGAGGAGCCGGAATATTCACCGAGAGAGCACTCTCCGATGATCGCGCTGTCGTTGTCGTAGGAATCCTTGGATGCCTTGTAGAAGGGGTAGCTGTAGATCACAAAGGTGGTAAGCGGCATGGTGACCGCCAGAGTGACGAACGCCATTGTAAATGCAGTGTAGATACTGCCGTTTGCGATGTAGGACAGTATAAAGAATGCCACTGCAAGGATCATAACAACGGGAATGGTGATTCCGATTATGGGCTTTGAAATGCGCTCTCCGTTTACGCGCGCGAAGAAGCCGTCAACAAAATCGGTCTTTCCAACGCGGATGATCTGCGAATCACCGGGGACATAATCGTTGAATATTTCACGCTCCAACGACTCAGTAGCGTCGGAAACGGGAGTCACAACAAACTTTTTCTTCTTTGATGAAATAACGTTGAAGCTGAACACGTCGCGCTTTAAATTCATGAACTCGTAGATCAGAGCAAGCAGAACTGCAAACACCACGGGAAGATTGTAAAGCGCAAAGCCCTCCATCGGCGCGGTAAAGCAGGCAACAAACGTGTAAATTACCGACATAATAAGGACAAACGCCGTCAAACTCTCGGGAGTGGGCTTCAACGAAATAATACTCTTTACGCCGTCGATTACCTGTTTTCCGACAAGCACTCCGCAAAGTACAACGAGCTGTAAATCGATCATCGCGTATACGACCGGATACGAGGTAGGTCTCATGAATGCAGGCATCGTAAGTCCAAGCATTGAGAAGTTCTCAATAACGAACATTGCCGCAAGCAGTGCCACTGCCGCTGCTATACGCATGATAAGCGTATAATAGCGGGACTTATAAAGCGTAAGTATCTCCGCGATCTGATCGCGCGAGGTAAACTCAAGTTGATCTTCCACCGACTGCATCTGCGCGGTCTCCTCATGCTTCTGAAGAATATCATCCTCCAAGGCATGCGCCTGCTCCTCACCGACAGTTTCCTTGAGCTCCTCGTTCATGCCGAACGCGATCATAAGGTTAAGATCGGTCTGATCTATCTCCTCACCGTCGTTCTGACCGTAAACGGTCTCGGCAGTTCCGTCACCGACTTCTGCCTCGGCAGCCATCTCATCGGTGACCGGCTTGAACACCTCTGTCTCGGAGCGTTCAAATGCCTCATCCACAAGACGCTCGACCTCGGGGTCACCGTCCTCTGTAAGCTGCTTGATACGAGATATATCAAACACTGCGGTCTTTTCGGTATCCACCGCTGCCTCGCCTTCGGGCTCTGCGGTATTATCGCTGTTCGTGTCGGTGGGATCAGACTCCGCAATTTTGACATCTGCATCCTCGTCGGAAGCCTCCGAGACTGCAACAGGCTCATCAAACGAGCTGTCCTCAGTCGGATCCGGAAGCACCGATTCCTCTACAGCTTCAATGGCGGGGCGCTCCATCTCCTGTACAATCTCCTCGCCGTTTTCATCAACAAGCGGGGTATCATTCGCTGCCGCCTGCTCCTTTTCGCGTTTCGGCTGATTAATATACTTTTCGATCAGCTCATCAACATCGAGATCTGAATCATCCGATGCCTTTACCGCTTCGGAGTTGCGTAGCTCTTTTTCCGCCGACTCAAAAACATTGTCGTCGATCTTAAGCGCTTCACCGCGAGGCTTATCGCTGTTTACCTTTTTCACGACCTTGGGATCCGATTTCAGATCCATGCTCTTATTCAAAAGCTCAAGCAGCTCTCCTGCGGTAATATCCTTTCCGGGATTGATGCCTGAACCTTTTTCATCACTGCGCATTTTGTCGTTCCTTTCTAAGATTATTTTTATTCACCGCGCAGCTGACGTGCGGCTTCACAAAGCATGACCGCAGCGGCGCATGATACATTAAACGAATTTACTTTACCATACATCGGTATTGAGATCATAAAATCGCATTTTTCGCGAATGAGACGTGAGATACCCGCCCCCTCGCTTCCGACCACTATCGCTGTGGCACTGTCGAACTTGGTATCGTAGTAGGATGCTCCGTCAGCCTCCGCACCGTAGACCCAAACACCCTTTTCTTTAAGCTCGTCAATAGCCGCCGCAAGATTCGGCACCTTTGCTATTGCAAGATGCTCAAGTGCGCCTGCGGAGGATTTGTCCACCACCGCCGTAAGTCCCGTGGAATGGCGCTTCGGGATGATAAGTCCGTGAGCTCCCGCTCCCTCGGCACAGCGTATGATGGCACCGAGATTGTGCGGATCGGCAATCTCATCCGCGATGACGATCAGCGGCTTTTCACCGCGTTCCTTTGCGATATCCAGTATTTCATCTATAGTGACGTATTCCTTTGCCGCAGCCATTGCCGCAACACCCTGGTGGTTCGCACCTGCCGCAAGAGCGTCTATCTTCGCCTTTTCCACTTCTATGACAGGTATCTTTCGCGCAATAGCCTCAGCAACGATCAGCGTTATCGAGCCCTCGCGGTCTCCCTTGCGAACAAATAGCTTATCAATGGCTCTGCCCGATTTAAGCAGTTCCAGAACCGCGTTTCTACCGCAGACAGCGTATGATGCATTTTCATTCTCTGCGGCTTCAGTATACGCTGCATAACCTCTGTCGGATACGAACTTCTTCCGATCAGGTCTGTTATTCTTATAATTATTATTGTTTTTCTTGTACATATCGACCTTTATTTAACAAAAATGTAAAATCCACGACCTAAGAATATATCTATTCAATATATTATAACACACTTTTGCCGTTTTGTACATACCTTTGCGCCGATTTTTTTGAAAAAATCGACACAATTTTTATGCTTTCGCAATACGAATCAAAAAAGGAGACACCGCGTCGGCGGTATCCCCGTTTTTTTGAACCTTAGCAATTACTGCTGCTTCATTTCAGCATAGCATTCGCTGCAATATACAGGTCTGTCGTTGCTGGGCTGGAAAGGAACCTTAGCTTCCTTGCCGCATCTTGCACAGGTGGTGGTGAAGAGCTCTCTCTGAGGCTTTCCGGCGTTCTTTCTTGCGTCACGGCAAGCCTTGCATCTCTGGGGCTTATTCTGGAAGCCCTTTTCTGCATAGAACTCCTGCTCGCCGGCTGTGAAAACAAATTCCTCGCCGCAATCCTTACAGATCAATTTTTCATCCTGATACATTTGAAAATACCTCGCTTGTGTAGAAAAAATAATATTTGCCCTCGACGGATTCCAACCGACACCTTTGCAAGTAAAATTACAACCAACGCTCTCTTTAAGCTATACGGGCATATGTTACTTAACTGTTTCAAAAAAACAGCAAAATATTAATTGACTATTAATATTATATCACTTTTTTGGATATTGTCAATAGTTTTTTAAAAGTTTTTTATCCCGTTCAATGCATTTTGTTCATTGTGTACAGTTTCCGGGCGCAGTTTTTGTCGTAATATCCACTGTTTTTGCCGCAATTTGCAAGTATCGTGGGCTTTTTGCACTACTTTCATCCAAAAATTTCGTTATGTCTGCACAATTCAGTCTATAAGATAGTTTATATCGCCTGTAAGAAGTGCCACAACACCTCGGTATATCACTTCGGGGCGCTCGTTGAAGTTATACATCATCTTATCAAGCTGCTGCTTGCTCTCGATCACAAGATCAACACACAGCAGTGTCTCATGATTTTCGATGACCTCACAGTGCAGGTCATATCTCCCGTCGGTGCGCTCCTTACCTGTACACTTAATATCCGAGCCGCGCGCTTTAAAGGAAAGCAGCCGCATCGCACTCTTGAGACTTTTCTCCTTGATCATAATGAGAAGACTGCTCTGAAGCTGTTCGACTACCCGCACTCCGTCCTCGGTGATGCGGTACAGCTCGGTATTCTTCTCGTAGCTGCCGCCCCAGCCCGCAGTCTCGGTGTCACGCACATCACCCGCTCTGCGCATTTCGATAGTCCCCGAATCAAGCAGTTCGGCAAAGCACTCGGCAAAATCGAAGTAATTTACAAACTCATCCTGTACGACAATATCGCTGATGGTATTGAAATCCAGCGCATAACCGATATTTTTAAGCAGATACAGAATAAATATCTTTATATCGTTTTTCTCTTTCAGCGGAGCCTGCATGGTGTCCTCCATAGATAAGATCGTTCTCGTTATTCGGCGAAAATGGGCAAACGCCAACGGCATCTGCCCACTTTCGAAGATTGTCTCGGCAACGCAAATTACTCTGCGGTCGTTTCGTAATCTCTCCAGTTCTTCATATTGAGTCTGTTGAAATCTCTGTAACCGTAGTAATAATCGTCAATGCCCGAAAGCACGTCATCATTGTAAACATAAGCGTCCTTATTGAAGATAAGCGGGATGATAGGCATATCCTCCATCAGCAGCTCTTCAGCATCATGGAGAATGGAAGAGCGTGCAGCTCTGTTCTTCTCGGCAAATGCGGATTCGATAAGTGCATTATACTCTTCATTCTCATAACCCTGAACATAAGGAACGGGATCATAGTTGTCATTCTGAATGTCTATACCCATACCGGAGAACAGAGGAGCGAATACAGCAAGCGCTCCGAAGGAATCGGTGCTTATGCACTGATAGTCAAGGGCGATAACATCGTAATCGCCTGTGGTGTATGCTTCTCTGTAGTCTTCATAATCAAGTGCATCAACAGAAACGTTGAATCCGAGACCTTCCCAAACACCCTGGCAGTATTCTGCGATAGCCACCTCAAGTGCGTTGTCACGGCAGGTGATGGTGAACTTGCCGGTCTTGCTGCCGATAAGGGACTTAGCGCCCGAAACATCGGCGGAAGCAGAGATCAGATCGCCGCCGTTAGCTCTGAAGCTGTCGCCGATCTTAGTGTCATATACAACACCGGGGATAAGACCGGTTGCGGGCTCAGCGTAGGTAACGATGTCTACGATAGCATTTCTGTCAAGCGCCATAGAGAGACCGCGTCTTACCTCTGCAGAGGTAAAGAGCTTATTCTCGGTGTTGAACATATAGCTGTGGGTCGAAAGCAGATCGGAGATGGTAGCTTCCTTCTCGTAATCGGCACGCTTTGACATAGCGATCTCGCCGAGGTAGAATATCTCCCCGTTTTCATATGCGAGGGTGTTAGCTTCTTCGTCATTCTCAAAGTTTACAATAAGTCTGTAAGGAAGAACATACTTATCAAGTGCTTCATCGTTTTCGGTATCGCGGTAGTAGTAAACATTGCGCTCGAGCATAAGGCGCTCACCCTCGTCAAGGCCCTTAACAGCGAACGGACCGTTGGAACACATAGTGGTGGAGGCAGCACCGAAGCTTTGCTCTTTGTATCTGGAAACTATGTCCTCACGCAGGGGAACCAGTGCAAGGCTTGCACAGTTTTCAAGGAACAGCTTGTAATCTATCTTGGTCTCGAACTGTACCTCGATGACATCGGTGTCGATAGCCGCAATTCCGAGGTCGTCAATGGAGTTGTCTCCTGCCTTTACGTCACGCGCATTCTTTATGTCAAAGAGAAGCGGAGCCGCAGCGTTGGAGAATTCGGGGTCAAGGATACGCTTCCAAGCGTATACAACGTCATCCGCGGAAACCAGACGACCGTCGCTCCACTTGGTCTCCTTGATGGTGATCTCCATTCTGTATTCGCCCTTTTCATCATCCTCGAAGACCTCATAGCTCTTCATCAGAGCATTTTCGACCTTACCCTTTTCGTTGATACGGGTAAGACCCTCGTATACGAGACCGAGCACCTTTACAGCACTGTCATCCGTAAATGCGAGCGCGGGGTCGAAATCGCAGAGCTCGCTGCCGATATAGAGATTGATTGTAGCGCCCTTCTCTTCTTCCTTGAGAGTAGAGCCGCAGCCTGCGAAAAGCGACATGCACATTCCGGCAAGCAACAGAGTCGAAATAACTTTCTTCATGATTTGTATGATCCTCCTAAAATTACGATCTGCATCGCAGATTTATGCTTTTCTAAATAAGGCCGCGCCGAACCGCCGCTTTACCGCATCTTTGACACCCCGTGTATGTAAAACAAGCAAAACGGTCACAGCTCAACATTATTAGGATATTACTTATAATATTATACCATTAAATTCTCGCATAATCAATGACTAAATTGCAAAAAAATAAAAGATTTATACTATTGCACAACTGCAGCACATCCATTTTGTGCATCTTGCACACAATTTTCGCATCATATCCATCACACCCCCACTATCAAGCTCTACTTTTGTGCAATTTAGACCGTAAAGTTAGCACAGCAAACCGTCGGTACATAAAACGAAAGGGTTTTGGAAATGATTTTTATGAGCAAAATAAACAAAGAAAAGGAGTACCGATATGAACAGTCAGCGCCGCACGGATCTTGCCGCTGAGCTTGACCTTGCCGACCGCAGTAACATACACGAGCAAGTGGAAAAGCATGGAGGTGTAACCGTGTCAACGGTCGAGATATTGACCGAAGCCGCCGCAGAACGAATCGGCAAGCCCAAGGGAAAATACATCACGCTCGACATCGGTAAGGTGTGGCTTGCCTCCGACAGAGATTTCGAAAATGCCGCCGAGCTGATCTCAGACAAGCTGAAGCTGCTTGGTGAGGAGCTGTGCGGTAAACTTCCCGACAGTGTACTGATCGTCGGACTCGGCAACCGCCGCATCACCGCCGATGCCTTAGGAGATGAGGCCGTGGGACTCATTACCGTCACCCGCCATCTGAAAACACATAACAACCGTCTGTTCGGGCTGCTCGGAGGCAGAGAGATCGCCGCCGTAGCCCCCGGCGTACTCGGTCAGACAGGCATCGAGGTCGCAGAGGTAGTGCTCGGTGTCTGCGAGCAGATAAAGCCCTCCCTCGTCATAGCGATAGACGCACTGTGCGCCCGTTCCACCGACCGCCTTGCCACCACTGTACAGCTCGGCAGCACAGGAATTACCCCCGGCTCGGGTATCGGCAACCACCGCCGTGCAATAAACTGTGAAACTCTTGGCGTCCCCGTCATTGCATTCGGCGTGCCTACCGTCGTAGAATCCGCCACACTGGTTCTGGATGCGCTCGCAGAGGCAGGAATCGACGACCCCGACGACCGTCTGCTTGAAGTGCTCGGCAACCGCCGCGGCTTCTTTGTCACACCAAAGGAAACCGATACCATTGTGCGCGAACTTTCACGACTGACCGCTCGTGCGCTGACACTCACCTTTGGAGGGCTTTAAAGTCATAACCGCCTGTCCGCCGTCATATACTTTCACAAAGACAAGCCGTCTCAGGGCGGAATAAAAAGGACGGGAAACATTATGCAGCATATATATTATGATGATCTCACCACATCACGCCGTACGCACCGCGGGCTTATTTCGCGGTGCGCTTCGGCGATGCTCGCCATCATAGGCGGACTTATGTCGGCGGGCATACTATTAAACGCTCTGGAGGTCGCAGTATCAAGCTGGTCACCGACCGAGACAGCCAAGCAATGCTTCAAATTCCCCGAGGAACCTATTATTCCCGACCGTGAAGCAATCAGCGCAATGCTGCTTTCCGCCGCATTCTTCGGAAGTGATGCGCTTTACTTCGACAGCGGCGAGGAGAACACGGGAACAGAGGATCTGACAGGCGTGAATCCGTCGGACATTTCAGGTGAGGAGACACCGCACGCTCCGCTCGGAGAACAGAGTGCGCCACAAGCGGATATGTCAAATATATACGAATATGACCGTTCCAAATTGAAGGATGGAGAGCTTGCACTGTTGCCCTACGACCTCAGCGGAGGTGCAGCATACGGCGAGGTACTGCTGTCAAACACCACCGCATATACGCCCAACATTCAAACGGCACTCTCCTGCGATTATCCCATCCCCACCGAGCTTGACAAATATTCCGAGGAAGCACCGCTGGTCCTTATAATCCACACTCACGGCACCGAGGCATACTCCCCCGAGGGTGCGCGCTCCACAACACCGAGCGCAATTCAGCGAAGCTCGGATACATCTGAAAACATGGTCGCCGTCGGCGCAGTGATGGCGGAGCTTTTAAATGATGCGGGCATTCCCACCCTGCACTGCGAAATCATGCACGACCTTGAGTCCTATACTCGCTCCTACGACCTCGCCGCTGACACGATACAGAAATATTTGAACGAGTATCCCTCCATCGAATATGTTTTCGATGTACACCGTGATGCAATCGTGCGTACGAACGGTGACCTTATACGTCCCGTCACGAGTATCAACGGAGAGATCGCCGCACAAATCATGCTGCTTGTAGGAACCAATGAAAAAGGCGCAGATCACCCCAATTGGGAAACAAACTTCACCATCGCCGCAAAGCTTCAAAGCAGGCTTACACAAAGCTACTCAAAATTTGCCCGTCCAATCAACATCCGCGGAGCCTCCTTCAACGAGCAGTTCACTCCGGGCTCCCTCCTCATAGAAATAGGCTCAGCCGCAAATTCTCTCTCCGAAGCCAAAACAGCCGCTAAATACCTTACATACACCCTCATCGACATGATCAAGGATAACGCAAAGTAATGTGAGGAGTCAGCATTTCGATATAGACGATAAGGTGTTGGCGAGTGCCATACGTTCGCATATGAGAATTACGCGCTTTTCGAGAAAAGCTGTGCAAAAGCTTTATAGAAAGGCTCCGCCGAGCTCCCCAAAAGGAGCTCGGCGAAGCCTTTTAAAGTTTTTTGCACAGCTTTTTTTCAAAAAAGCGCGTATTCCTATATGGAAGCACATAGCACTCGCCAACATTTTGCGGCTATACCGAGATGTCGGCTTCTTATTTCACTCCGCGCTGTCCATGACCGCGCCGAGGTCGGCGTAGACGTAGTCGGGGCGGTCTGAGGGGACGGCGCGGTCAACATCTGACTGCTTGGTCTCGCCTGACAGAACGAGTACTGAGGTAACACCATGCTTTTTTCCCAGTGCAATGTCGGTATATAAACGGTCACCGAAGATACACATATCCTCGCGTGCAATGCCTGTGACCTCGCCTATCATATCGATGGTGGTCGCGTAGGGCTTACCAAGGTAGGTCGGCTCGACGCCCGTGGAAGCGGTCACAAGCGCCGCTATAGCACCGCTGTCCGGAATAAAGCCCGTCTCAGTGGGGCAGTTGAAATCCGGATGAGTGCAGAGATATTCCGCACCGTTTCTGATATGGTTGCAGGCGATCTCCAGCTTCTTATAAGTAAGTGTTGTATCGAAGCTTGTGACAACGATATCTGCCGTTTTTGCATCGTCTGAAACGAGGTTTACACCCGCCTCACGGAACTGCTCATACAGTTCGGGCGTACCTACAAGATACACACTCTTACCTGCACGGTGACGAAGCAGAAATTCCGCTGTAACATCGCCTGCGGTAAGTATTTCGCTTCTTTCCGGTGCAAATCCGAGACGTGTCAACTTATCAAGATAAAATTTCGGCGAATGAGACGCATTGTTGGTAAAAAACATAACACGCTTACCACTCTCGCGAAGATGGTTTATAAACTTGACCGCGCAGTCAAATACGATGCCGCCGAGGTAGATCGTACCGTCCTGATCGAAAATATACAGTTTTTTGGAATATATTACTTTATTCATTTTGTCAGCGCTGCTCCTATTACCGTTCCGAATTGTGAATTTTTAGGTATCATGAAGTTTAAGTCAAACATCGCATTGAGACCTCTGAATATGCCCGCCGCCTGGCTGAGCGTGGTGAGGTTTCCTGTAAGTACGATATCACGCAGCCCGTAGGTCTTGGCCGCAAACCGCGCTACCATGGCAATAGTCTCAAAAACCATATTGATAATGCCCAACGCCACATCCGCCTTGCTTGCGATGTCGCTGACGTTTCCGAAATTGGAAGCGGTCAGCATGTCGGGAGCGCCGGGCAGGATGTCTTTTTTTGATATATGGCGAATGCGCCAGTCGATGTTATTGAGATCGCCGTCCTCGGCAAGCTCCTGAATATGCTGAATATCGCTCATACCAAGCATTTTGCGGGACAACCCCACCAGCGTACCGCCGCCGACGCCCGTACCGCCGAGATATTCCATAGGCTCGCCGCGTTTAGCGTGAATAATGGCGGTACCCGTACCGAGGCTGACAACGATAGCCTCGTCCAGTCCCGACAGATAAAGTCCACCAAGCCCGATACAGTCAAATTCGGGAACATTTTGGCATTCCAGTCCGTAAATTGGCTTTAACACCTTCGCAGAGCCCACCCCCGTCACCTTGACGATGTCGATGTCCGAGAGCTCAATGTTGTTCTGATCGGTAAACTTACCGAAAGCGCCGTACAGCGCGGTTATGGGGTCTGTGGCGCGCACAAACAGGGGATCTATCAGTTTATTTCCACCGCCGGCTTTATCGAAGCCGACGATCTTTGTCGTGCTTCCACCAACGTCAATTCCGATTACTACACTCATGCTGTTTCCTCCGAGGATAATTATACAATAGTTATTATACACTGTTTCGGTAATTTATTCAATCGTCAGATTCACTAAAAATTTCCCGTCAATCTGTCAATAACGGCGAATTTTTGCTTTTCCGCTCAAATATATTGACAACGCGTTCATTTGATTGTATAATATACTTGTAATCCGCATTATCGCATATTATATACCTTTTCCCACGGTAACGATATAGCAGCATGCAATCTTATTTAATATTCGGAGGTTTACAATGGATCACACAATGTTCAAAAAAGCAGTCAAATGGTTTGTCGTCTTGATCGGAGCGCACTTGATAGCCAGATTGGTATTCGGATTTTTGTTCGCGTCCGACTTGGCAATGAATGAAGAGTGGGAGCCGCAAAAAGCGTATAGATCGCTGTTTAACCTCTGCATCATCATGCAGCTTGTGTTCGCGATCATATACGCCAAGGTCAGAGCCTATTTTGTGGACAATAAGACGCTGTTGAAAGCGGAAATGAAAAATCCCGATTTTTCACTGTTCGGCTTCTATAAGGAGCGCTATTTGAAGGAACTCATCGTCAAGCTGGTGATGTTCGCCGTATTCCAGCTTCCCTTTACAATATTCTTTGCTGTCTGGGGCTTGTCCATCGGCGCTCCGACCATAATCGAGACGTTCTATATTATAAACGCAGGCGCATATGCACTTACCGGCTCGGCAATACTCGGATTTATTATAAATACGGTGATTTTCTCCGTTATATTTATAGCGGTCGAATGGCTGTTCCTGCTCATAGACAAACGTAATGCGAAGCAGATGTATTGATGAGCAATATGTCTATTCCGAGGGTAAAGTCAGTTGGTTAAGAAACTTCTTGATATTTATATTACCGGGAGAATTGTTTCGATTTTTGATTAGCCTAACTGATTTGGGACATAGCTCGGGAACAGGTTATGTTAACTTTACACCTTCCTTTATTTTTGAAAATCTATATATTTACCCATCGGGACAAAACACAAGAATCAGAATGGATCAGCAATATACATTTACAGACTATGCCGTATATATTCTATGCTACCTGATATATCTGCTTATATATGTACTTATCCTGATGGCAATTTATAGATTTTTCTGGCACCGGATAGATTCAGAGAACAAAAAACTCAAGCAGTACGCCGACATAGACAAACACCATCGTAACCAATTCTAATTTGCTAACAACGAACAACAAGGAGGTTCACCATGAACACACTGCAAAACTGGCTTATATTTCTCGCACAAATAGCGGTTGCCGTCGTTATTATAGTTATCATCATAAAATCCTTAAAATATATCCGCGCATTTGTAAAACGAGCGTCTCTCATGCGTCGGCTGCGCGCGATATGCAAAGAGAAAGGCTTTACTCTTAAAGAAAATGGCGTTTACACCTCCATAATCAAGCCCTCGATAAATCCGGAGCTGTCTATCGAGATGGGGGCCAAGGCATACCTTGTAAAATTCTTCGCCTGCCTTAAATATAAGGATATCTACACGCTCACCGACCTGTCAAGCTATACTACCGAAAGCACCACGGCAAATATCATGATAAGCTTCGGGAGACCGTCTCTATCAAGCACCACTCCGCTTCACAGCCGTGATGAACAGCGTCTTTGGAACAAAAGCATCGTAAAGACCGATAACCGCCATCTTAAACAAGAAGTCATAAAAGACACTGTAGCGTTTGACGACTGTGAAAATGTCGAGCGTATTCTTTGCATCAATCCCGTTTCGGTGGATATGCAGGTCGTACGAACCAACCGTCCCGAAAAGATATTCGACGGCGACACTTTTAGGGGCTGTACTGTCTACAGCGGCAACGGATTTTGCGATATGCTAAAGGCACAATAGCCAATTCCATTCCAAATTATTTACAACCTCCTACTTGCATTACCAACGATTATATGTTAATATATCATTAGTAATCACAGTGTGGGAGGTGACACAGTGCCGACATCGGATAATACAACCAAAAAGCCGCGCAAGATCAAACCCGAAGGCGCAGACGGTCACCGCTCGCGTATGTTCACAAAATTTCTGAACGCCTCTGACCGCGATGTGCTTCCGCGCGATATCGTGGAAATGCTCCTTTACTTCTCCATCCCCGTACGCGACACACGCGACTCAGCAGTTCACCTTATGAACTGCTTTGACGGTGATATACGAAAGCTGCTCAATGCTCCCGCAGACATTTTGCAGGAAACAGACGGTATCGGTCCCTCCAGCGCGATGCTGTTGAACTTGGTGGGACATATCGCCGACCGTCTCGAATCCGAGGATGCCGACACTCGACCACGCCTTTCAACTACCGAGGACATATGCGGTCTGTTCCTGGATCATTACAGCTTTCCTTCCGATGATGAACTGTGGTTGGCATTTTTTGATAACTCCATGCGTGCTGTCATCCTCAAATTTAAGGATGCCCCAATTGAAGTCTACTTCAACGACATTTACGAGTTGCTGCGCCTTTCATCAAAGTACCATTCACAGATCTTTGTACTTGCGCGGATGTCATACAATAACAATGTCTTTCCCATAGCTGAAGATGCCATGATCATCAAATTTGTTACAGATATGCTTCAAGGCTCAGAGCTGTCAATGCTCGATTACCTTATCGTGTCCGCAGACGAAGCCATCTCCATAAACAAGCACTACGATTTACCGTAATGTGCATCCCGAATTGCACACAAACCAAAACGACCCTGTATACCGTATGGTACACAAGGTCGTTTTTTAGCTTTATACGAGATTATTCAGCATCTGCTGCTTTCTCTTCAGCCTTTGCAGCCTTCTTGGGCTCTTCCTTCTTTACGAGCTCATACTTGGTAAGCTTGATGAGTGCCATTTCAGCAGCATCACCTCTACGCGGACCGAGCTTGTAGATCTGGGTGTAACCACCGTTTACGTCAGCGTAATCGGGAGCGATCACGTCAAACAGCTTCTTAACAACATCCTCTTTCGTGATGAAAGCGAGTGCTGCACGGCGGGATGCGAGAGTATTCTTCTTACCGAGAGTGATCATCTTTTCAGCAAGAGCACGTACCTCCTTGGCACGAGTCAAGGTGGTTTCAATAGAGCCATTTTCGAGCAGATAAGTTACCATGCCTCTGAGCATTGCTTTTCTGTGCGCGGTAGGTCTGCCGAGCTTTCTGGTTCCGGGCATTGGGATTCCCTCCTTTTGCAGTTAAGTTAGTTTATGAAATCCGGACTTGCGGTAAATATGGGCATAGCCCATATTTACTACTCCTCCTCTTTCTTCAGATCGAGGCCTAAAGAATGTAACTTCTGAATTACTTCTTCAAGCGACTTCTTACCGAGGTTACGAACTTTGATCATGTCCTCCTCGGTGCGGTTGGTAAGGTCTTCAACCGTATCAATGCCGGCGCGCTTCAAGCAGTTGAAGCTTCGTACCGACATGTCAAGCTCCTCAATGGTCATCTCAAGAACTTTTTCCTTAATGGTTTCTTCGCGCTCAACCATGATTTCTGCCTTCTTTGCTTCATCCGAAAGATCAACAAAGAGGTTGAGATGCTCGTTGAGTATCTTGGCGCCAAGTGAGATAGCTTCTTTAGCTGAGATTGTACCGTTAGTTAAAACCTCAAGCGTTAACTTGTCGTAATCGGTATTGCTTCCGACACGAGTATTCTCGACTGTGTAGCTTACATTGTACACAGGCGTGTAGATCGAGTCGGTGTAAATAAGACCGATAACAGAGGGGTTATTCTGCTTGTTCTTCTCCTGAGAAACATATCCCCTGCCGTGATCGAAGGTAAGCTCCATGTAGAAGCGGGTGCCCTCGCTTACGGTTGCGATGTGGTGATCGGGTTCAAGGATCTCAATGTCCGCATCCTGCTTGATGTCACCTGCGGTTACATCGCACTGACCGTTGACGTCAATGGTGACGGTCTTGGGTCCATTGGTGTGCAGTTTAGCGGTGATGCCCTTGACGTTAAGAACGATCTCGGTCACATCTTCCTTTACACCGGGAATAGTGGATATCTCATGGAGAACGCCGTCGATTTTGATGCTGACAACTGCAACACCGGGAAGCGAGCTGAGAAGTACTCGACGAAGCGAATTACCGAGAGTAGTACCATAACCACGCTCAAGAGGCTCGATGATGAACTTACCGCTCTTACCGTCTTCGCTCAAATTAACGGTTGCAATATTAGGCTTCTCTATTTCTATCATTCAATAACCCTCCTTATGAATATAAACACAGCCTTAAAAACGTACTGGGTATATCGGAGGCTGTTATTACTTAGAATACAATTCAACTACGAGCTGCTCTTCTACGGGGAAGTCAAGGTCTTCACGCTGCATCTGTGCAACAACCTTAGCAACAGCGTTTTCCTTATCAACCTCAAGCCACTTGGGAGCGATTCTGGTCTGGCAGAGTTCTGCTAAAGACTTGAACTTCTCAGAGGACTTGCTGGTATCCTTAACGCTGATTACATCGCCAACATTTACGAGAATGGAGGGGATGTTTGCCTTCTTTCCGTTGAGACGGAAATGGTTGTGACGAACGAGCTGTCTTGCTTCCTTGCGGGTCTTTGCCATACCCATTCTGTAAACTACATTGTCAAGACGGGACTCGAGGATGCGGATGAGGTTTTCACCGGTGATGCCCTCCTGCTTGTTAGCCATCTCGTAGTAGTTTGCAAACTGATTTTCCAGAACGCCGTAAACAAACTTGAGTTTCTGCTTTTCCTTAAGCTGAGAGCCGTATTCGGAGAGCTTCTTTCTCTTATCTGCGCCGGGGTTTCTGATAGATTTCTTGTCGTAACCGAGAGCTGCGGGGCTGATGTCCAGCGCACGGCATCTCTTTACGATAGGATCGTGATTTACTGCCATTGTAATTTTCCTCCGTTATTCTAAAATAGTATCGGCACTACTGAGTAAGCACTCAAGCCGACGCCGAGCAAACGAATAGCTCGGTTCTTTTAATTTTCCCGATATGATCGTTAACTTTTCGGTCCTTATCGGATACTTGCGCAAGATTAAACTCTTCTGCGCTTGGGGGGACGGCAACCATTGTGAGGAATGGGAGTAACGTCCTTAATGAGGCTGATGTCAAGACCGGTTGCCTGGAGTGCGCGGATTGCGGACTCACGACCTGCACCGGGACCCTTAACATAAACTTCAACGGTCTTCATGCCGTGCTCCATTGCAGCCTTTGCTGCGGTTTCGGAAGCCATCTGAGCAGCATAAGGAGTGGATTTTCTGGAACCCTTGAATCCAAGCTCGCCCGCGGATGCCCACGATACAGCGTTGCCGGCTACGTCGGTAATGGTAACGATAGTGTTATTGAAGGTTGCGCGAATGTGTGCAGCACCCTTTTCGATGTTTTTGCGTTCGCGGCGCTTCTTAATAACCTTCTTAGCAGCTTTTGCCATCTTAGTTCACTCCTTACTTCTTCTTATTTGCGATAGTCTTTGCGGGACCCTTTCTGGTTCTCGCATTGGTCTTGGTTCTCTGACCTCTTACAGGCAGACCTTTTCTATGTCTGATACCACGGTAGCAGTTGATTTCGATCATGCGCTTGATGTCAAGAGCAACGTCACGGCGGAGGTCACCCTCTACGTGATAGTTCTTTTCGATCTCGTCTCTTAACTTTGCGGTATCCTCTTCGGTAAGATCCTTTGCGCGCTTATCGGGATCAACACCTGTCTTAGCCAGGATGTCCTTCGAGCTCTTGAGGCCGATACCGTAGATATAGGTGAGAGCAATTTCAACTCTCTTGTTGTTCGGAATATCAACACCGGCAATACGTGCCATTCGTTAATTCACCCCTTCTTTAAAAGTTTAGGTTGTTGGTTGTGGTTTAGCCCTGTCTCTGCTTGTGCTTGGGATTCTCGCAGATGACCATGACACGACCATGTCTCTTGATGATCTTGCACTTTTCGCAGATCTTCTTAACGGATGGTTTTACTTTCATTGTGTTCACCATGCCTTTCTCACAGTTATGTGTCTTATGCGTAACGTTAGCGGCAATTTATTTTGCACGCCATGTGATTCTACCCTTTGTAAGGTCGTATACGGTAACTTCGACCGTGACCTTATCACCGGGGAGTATCTTGATATAATTCATACGAAGCTTTCCCGAAATATGGGCGGTAATGATATGCCCGTTGGGAAGCTGAACCTTGAATACGGCATTGGGCAGCGCCTCTATGACCGTACCCTCGAATTCTACAACGTCGTCCTTAGGCAGAATAATCCCTCCTTGACAGATTACTTTCTGTTAATCGATCTTTGTGAGAACTATCACACCGTCGTCGGTGATCGCGATCGTATGCTCATAATGAGCCGACAGCTTACCGTCCGCGGTTACGACAGTCCATTTGTCGCTTTTCTCGGCAACCTCATAAGTTCCGATGTTGACCATTGGCTCAACCGCTATGGTCATGCCGGAGCAGAGTCTTACGCCGCGCCCCTTTGTACCAAAGTTAGGCACATCGGGCGATTCATGAAGCTCCTCGCCCACACCGTGGCCGACATATCGCCTCACGACCGAAAAGCCATTTTCCTCGACATAGCTCTGTACGGCAAAACCGATATCTCCGACCCGATTACCGGGCTTTGCTTCGGCAATTCCGCGATAGAAGCTTTCTTTTGTGACCTCAATTAGCTTCACAGCCTCATCACTCACCTTGCCTACGGCAAAGGTATTGGCGGAGTCTCCGTGGAAGCCCTTATAAAAGGCTCCGACATCGACCTTGACTATGTCGCCCTCCTCGATCACACGCGCCGAGGGGATACCGTGTATAACCTCATTGTTGATACTGATGCAGGCGCTTCCGGGAAAACCGCCATAGCCGAGAAACGAAGGCTTCGCTCCGCATTTTTCAATGTGACGGCGAATTATCGTATCAAGCTGCTTTGTGGTCATGCCGGGCTTTATGGATTCACCTGCAAGCGCAAGCGCTTCGCCTGTGATCCGTCCCGCCTCACGCATCATCTTAATCTGGTCTTTGTTTTTTACCGATATCATGGATTTTTATCTGCCTTGCTTTTTTGCTTCGATAAGAGCCAGTGTCAAAGACGTTGTGTCTTCGACCCTTTCCTGTCCTACCACAGTTTCCAGCTTGCCGCGCTTCGCATAGAAGTCCTCGAGAGGCTGGGTCTGCTCATGATAGGTAACAAGTCTGCTCTTTACCACCTCGGGAGCATCGTCCTTGCGAATAGTGAGCTTATCGCCGCACTTATCGCAGGTCTCGCCGTCCTTTGAGGGGTTAAAGCTTGTGTGGTAAGATGCGCCGCACTTCGCGCAAACACGTCTGCCTGACATTCTCTCGACGATCTTTTCATCGGGAACGAAGATATTGACAACGAGGTCAATAGAAACGCCCATCTCCTCGAGAGCCTCAGCCTGGGGAACCGTTCTCGGGAATCCGTCCAGGATAAAGCCGTTCTTGCAGTCGTCCGCTGCGAGTCTTTCCTTGATGATGCCGATAACGACTTCATCGGGAACGAGCGCACCGTTTTCAGTGTACTGCTTTGCTGCTTTGCCCATCTCGGTCTGATTTTTGATCGCTTCTCTGATGATAGCGCCCGTCGAAATCGCCGGAATCGCATACTTTTCGGAAACGATCTCAGCCTGTGTGCCCTTGCCGGCGCCGGGAGCGCCCAAGAAAATCATCTTCATAAAATCATTCTCCAAATTGTTTCAAGCGGCTCGCCTCGCACCATTTAAGATGTTGATCTTAAATGGGCGAAGACGAATTATAGCTTACTCAAGGAAGCCCTTGTAATGACGCATGGTCATCTGAGCTTCGATCTCACGGTAGGTCTCAAGAGCAACACCGACTACGATGATCACGGAGGTACCTGCAAATGCAACGGAGCCGAGGCTTACCTTAGTGATCAGAGTGTAGATGAGATTAACCACCAACGGGAGTACCGCAATCGCTGCAAGGAAGAATGCGCCCATAAGGGTGATCTTGTTGAGGATCTTGGTGATGTAATCGGAGGTGGGCTTGCCAGGACGAATACCGGGCAGGAAGCCGCCCTGCTTCTTCAGATTGTTCGCAACCTCGATCGGATTGAAGGAGATAGCGATGTAGAAGTAAGAGAAAGCAATAATGAGTATGAGGAACAGTACCGCATAGAGCCAGGAATCATACGAAAATGCGTTAAGGAAACCTTCCCAGAATGATCCTTCCTTCGGCGGGAAGATCATGCCGATGGTGCTGGGGAGAGCAAGGATGGAGTTAGCGAAGATAACGGGCATAACGCCTGCCATATTCAGCTTAAGCGGGAGAGTAGAGCTCTGACCGCCGTACATCTTGCGACCTACAACACGCTTAGCATACTGTACCTGAAGACGTCTTTCGGAATGGGTGATATAGATTACGAAGATCGCCATTGCAACCACGATCACGAGAGTGAGTATGGAAGAAATGATAGCTGCGATACTGCCGCTTGCGATGTTCTGTACCATCGAAATGATAGCCTGAGGAGCACCGGAAACGATGTTTACGAAAAGGATAATGGAGATACCGTTACCGATTCCGTTTTCGTTGATCTTTTCACCGAGCCACATGATAAGTGAAGAACCTGCGGTATAGCAAGCAACAATAATGATGCCTGCAAACACGCTGTTGTCGGTCAGGAAGCCGTAATTTCTCAGCATCATATAATAACCGTAAGCGGTAACCAGTGCGATCGCAACGGTAACGTAACGGGTGATCTGGGAAATCTTCTTTCTGCCGTCCTCCTCCTTGGACATATTCTCAAGTGCGGGAATAGCCACACAGAGGAGCTGCATGATAATGGAGCTGTTGATATAAGGCGAAATGGAAAGTGCAAAAAGATTTGCCTGTGCGAATGCAGTACCGGAGATCAGAGAAAGATATTCAAAGATCGAGCCGGAGCTGGACGCGAAAATGTTTTGGATATCCGAGCTTACAAACGGTACCGGAATAGCGCAGCCGATTCTGTAGATAAGAACGATGAACGCTACAAACAGTAACTTCTTGCGGATGTCCGGAAGAGCAAATGCATTCTTGAGTGTTTTAAACACTTAGATCACCTCAGTCTTTCCGCCCGCTGCTTCGATCTTTTCTTTAGCAGTTGCTGAAAAGACTGTTGCTTCAACGGTAAGCTTCTTGGTAATGTCTCCGTTGCCTAACACCTTAAGTCCATCATATGCCTTGCGAATAATGCCTTTTTCGATGAGTGCTTCGAGATTTACGGTAGCACCGTCCTCGAATACGTTGAGTGCCTCTACATTTACGATAGCATACTTAGTAGAGAACTGATTGTAGAAACCTCTCTTGGGGAGTTTTCTGTAAAGCGGGATCTGACCGCCTTCAAATCCGGGTCTTACACCGCCGCCGGAGCGAGCGTTCTGACCCTTGTGACCCTTACCGGCAGTTTTACCGTTGCCGGAGCCTGCACCTCTACCCTTGCGCCAAGCGGGAGCGGTAGAACCTGCAGCGGGTGAAAGTTCATGAAGCTTCATTAGGTTTTTCCTCCTTATACTGAATTTTTGTGGTATAAATTATACGCTTTCCTTCTTTACAAGGTGAGAAATAACCTTTACCTTGCCGTCGAGGACTTCATTATCAGCGTGGATCGCGAAATCACCGATCTTCTTAAGACCAAGGGAAGCCGCGGTAGCCTTCTGATTCTGCTTTGCGCCGATAAGGCTCTTAACAAGTGTTACTTTTGCGTTTGCCATCTTGAAAAGCCTCCTTATTTCGTTACAGCTTCTTTGCTGATCCCGCGCATTGCTGCGACTTGTTCAGCATTACGAAGCGTCTTGAGTCCTTCGAAAGTAGCCTTGATTACGTTAACCGGATTGTTGGAACGCAGGCACTTTGTACGGATGTTCTTGATTCCTGCTTTTTCGATTACGGCACGAACTGCACCGCCGGCGATAACACCGGTACCGGGAGCAGCGGGCTTCAGGAGAACACGACCTGCGCCGAACTCACCGATAACCTCGTGAGGAATGGTCGAGCCCTTCATGGAAACCTCGATCATGTTCTTCTTAGCATCCTCGATGCCCTTACGGATCGCATCCGGAACCTCGGCAGCCTTGCCGAGACCGTAGCCAACATGTCCGTTACCGTCGCCGACTACCATCAGCGCGGTGAATCTCATAATACGTCCGCCCTTTACGGTCTTGGAAACGCGTCTGATGCAGACGGTGGTCTCCTGAAGATCGAGAGCAGCCGGATCAAAATTCTGCTTTGCCATTTTGTTTGCCACACGGGTTTTACACGGCTCTTTGTCCGATACCCGTTTCCTCTCTTAAAATAATTTGGTTAAATTTGAACCAAACCGTGTATAAACTGGTCTTTTCGAAGCTTAATTCTTGTATTTCCGAAGAAATATCAGAACTTAAGTCCGCCTTCTCTTGCACCTTCTGCAAGCTCCAATACACGACCGTGGTAAACGTATCCGCCTCTGTCGAATACGACTTCGGAGATACCCTTTGCAGCTGCGCGCTCAGCAATCAGCTTGCCGACCTTCTTAGCTGCTTCCTTGTTTCCGCCGTTGCCCTCGAAAGCCTTTTCAAGGGAGGAAGCGGATGCAAGAGTTACGCCTGCAACATCATCAATGACCTGAGCCTGAATGTTGTTAAGCGAACGATATACGCAGAGACGCGGACGAGCTGCAGTGCCGGAAATCTTGGCTCTGACTCTCTTATGTCTCTTAAGACGCTGGATATTACTATCCTTTCTCGATACCATGCAAGTCCACTCCTTTCATTATTTACCGGTTTTGCCGGCCTTACGGCGAATGTGTTCGCCTTCATACTTAATACCCTTACCAAGGTACGGCTCGGGAGGTCTCTTCTCGCGGATCTGTGCGGCGATCTGACCGACAGTCTGCTTGTTGATACCGCTTACGATGATCTCAGTCTGCGAAGGAACGTCGAACTTGATGTCGTCGAACTCTTCGAAGGTAACGTTGTGAGAGTAACCGAGGTTGAGAAGGAGAGTTTTGCCCTGCTTCTGTGCTCTGTAACCTACACCGTTGATCTCGAGCTTCTTTGAATAACCGTTGGTAACGCCTACGACCATGTTGTTGAGGAGAGTTCTGGTCAGACCGTGAATAGCGCGATCTTCCTTCTCATCGGTGGGGCGCTTTACAAGCACTTCAGCACCGTTGACCTCGATGGTCATTCTGGAATTGAAGGTCTCGGTAAGAGTACCCTTGGGACCCTTAACGGTAACTACATTTCCTTCAGCGACTTTTACTTCAACGCCGGCGGGAACGGCGATAGGAGTTCTTCCGATTCTAGACATTTTTAATATCCTCCCGTCTCTTTACCATACAAAGGCAAGTACTTCACCACCGACATTGTTAGCACGAGCTGCCTTGTCGGTCATGATGCCCTTGGAGGTAGAAATGATAGCGATTCCGAGTCCGTTCATAACGCGGGGCATATCCTCACAGTTGGAGTAGATGCGGAGACCGGGCTTGGAAACTCTGCGAAGACCCTTGATGATCTTGGACTTGCCCTGACCATACTTAAGGGTGATTCTGATAACGCCCTGCTTGCCATCCTCGATTACCTGATAGGACTTGATGTAGCCCTCGGTGAGAAGAATGTCGGCGATCGCCTTCTTCATGTTAGAAGCGGGAACGTCAACGGTAGCATGCTTTGCGTCGTTTGCGTTGCGGATACGAGTGAGCATATCTGCAATTACGTCTGAAATTTGCATTTTTTTATCCTCCTTTATGCAAGTACGCTTTAACCCTTGCTGCCATGACATTGTCATGACCTGCAACCGGTGGTTAAGCTCGGCTCGCGGCTAAATTTTGCGAGCCTCGCTTCCTTCCGATAAGATTGGAGCGATTTTTATATTGATATATGATTTATCAATATCGAATCTTTAGTCGGCATTTTGCGCTGCCGAGCACGCTTTGTCCGATTTAACGGAGATTACCAGCTTGCCTTTCTAACACCCGGAATCTCGCCCTTGTATGCGAGCTCACGGAAGCAGATACGGCAGATACCGTATTTGCGGAGGTACGCGTGGGGACGACCGCAGATCTTGCATCTGTTGTATTCGCGGGTGGAGAATTTCTGAGGCTTCTGCTGCTTTAAAACCATAGATTTCTTTGCCATTTTAAGTTCTCCTCCTAATTATTTCGCGAAGGGTGCGCCCATCAGAGTGAGCAGCTCTCTTGCTTCCTCATCGGTGTTAGCGGTAGTAACGAATGCAATGTCCATACCGCGAATCTTCTCGATCTTATCGTATTCGATTTCCGGGAAGATCAGCTGTTCCTTCAGACCGAGGGAATAGTTGCCTCTTCCGTCGAAAGCATTGGGGTTGATACCCTTGAAGTCGCGGACACGGGGAAGGGAGAAGTTGAAGAGTCTGTCAATAAACTCATACATTCTCTCACCGCGCAGAGTTACCTTAACGCCGATCTTCATGCCCTGACGGAGCTTGAAGTTAGCGACGGACTTCTTTGCATAGGTCGGAACTGCCTTCTGACCGGTGATCATTGTGATCTCTTCGATTACGGTGTCGATAACCTTTGCGTTATCCTTAGCATCGCCTGTACCGACGTTAACGACGATCTTGTCGAGCTTCGGGATCTGCATGGGGCTCTTGTAGTTGAATTTCTGCATGAGAGCGGGAGCAACATCGCTCTTGTAATAATCTCTAAGTCTAGCCATTACTGTTTACCTCCCACTCAAATTTCTGCGCCGCATTTTGCGCAAACGCGGACTTTCTTATCGCCGTCGATCTTCGCCTTAGCGCGAACGCCCTTACCGCACTTGTCGCAGTAGAGCTGTACCTTATCGGCGTACATAGCGCCTTCAACCTTAACAATACCGCCGGTCTCGCCCTGACGACGAGGCTTAGCATGCTTTGTTACGATGTTGATGCCTTCAACGATTACCTTGCCTTCCTCAGGGGAAACCTCAAGGACCTTACCCTTCTTGCCCTTGTCATCACCGGAGATCACAATAACGGTATCGTCTCTCTTAACGTGAACCTTTTTATTCATTCCTCGATACCTCCTATTATAATACTTCGGGAGCGAGGGAGAGGATCTTTAAGAAGTCGCCTTCACGAAGCTCTCTTGCTACCGGGCCAAAGATACGGGTTCCTCTGGGGGTCTTGTCGTCCTTAATAACGACTGCTGCGTTCTCATCGAACTTGATGTAAGAACCGTCGGCTCTCTTGAGACCCTTAACGCTTCTTACAACGACAGCCTTGACAACGTCGCCTTTTTTAACAACGCCGCCGGGTGTTGCTTTCTTAACAGCGCAAACTACGATATCGCCAATGTTGGCATATCTGCGAGCGGTGCCGCCGAGTACACGGATGCACATAAGCTCCTTTGCACCGGTGTTGTCGGCAACCTTCATAAGTGTCTGTTGCTGTATCACAGTGCTTATCCTCCTTGGTTTCGGCACGCTACGACGTGCCTACTTAATTTTAAGCTCTTTTAAATTATTTTGCCTTTTCGATGATCTGAACAAGGCGCCATCTCTTGGTCTTGGAGAGAGGTCTTGTTTCCATAACCTCTACCTTATCGCCAACGCCGCACTCATTCTTTTCATCGTGAACGTGGATCTTAACGGTGCGCTTGATAACCTTGCCGTACATGGGATGCTTTATGTTGTCAAGGATTGCAACTACTGCAGTCTTGTCCATCTTATCGGAAACAACCATGCCGACACGGGTCTTTCTTAAGTTACGCTCTGCTGCTTCACTCATGACTATTCTCCTTCCTTAACTTACGCATTCTTTTCATTAAGAATGGTCATAACGCGAGCGATGTCATGCTTAACTTCCTGGATCTTGTGGGGATTGTCAAGCTGGTTGATCGCGTGCTGGAAGCGGAGATTGAACAGCTCGTTCTTAAGCTCCTTGAGCTTCGCGGTGAGCTCGTCGCCGGATAAATTTCTAAGTTCTGCTGCTTTCACGGCTTATTCCTCCCCTTCAGTAGTTTCTTTCTTAACGAACTTGGTCTTGATAGGCAGCTTGTGACCTGCAAGACGCATAGCTTCTCTTGCAATAGATTCATCAACGCCGTCCATCTCGAACATTACGCGGCCGGGCTTAACAACCGCTACCCAGTACTCGGGCGAACCCTTACCGGAACCCATTCGGGTTTCAGCAGGCTTCTCGGTTACGGGCTTATCCGGGAAAATCTTGATCCATACCTGACCGCCACGCTTAATGTAACGGGTCATAGCGATACGGGCTGCTTCGATCTGATTGCTGGTGATCCAAGCAGGCTCAAGAGCAACAAGACCATAGCTGCCGTTGCTGATTGTGTTACCGCGGGAAGCCTTACCCTTAAGTCTGCCGCGCTGAACACGTCTGTATTTAACTCGTTTTGGCATTAACATGGTGATTACTGCTCCTTTCTGCCGGAATTGTTACGGTCGCCGCGGGGTGCGCGGTCGCCTCTGCGCTCACGACGGTCGCGGCGCTCGCCTCTGCCCTCTTTGTCAAAGCTCTTGGGAGCCTTGGGCTGTTCAACAGCAACTCTTGCTGCTGCACCGTTGAGGACCTCACCTCTGTAGATCCATACCTTGATACCGATCTTACCGTAGGTGGTGTTTGCTTCATAGAATCCGTAGTCGATGTCGGCACGGAGAGTCTGAAGCGGAATGGTACCCTCATGATAGTGCTCGGTTCTCGCGATTTCTGCTCCGCCAAGACGGCCGCCGCAGGAGATCTTGATACCCTTAGCACCGAGCTTGATGGTTCTGCCGATGCACTGCTTCATTGCACGGCGGAAACCGATTCTGCGCTCGAGCTGGCTTGCGATATTCTCGGCAACGAGCTGTGCGGAGAGGTCGGGGGACTTCACCTCAACAACGTTAACGGATACCGGCTTCTTAACAATGGACTCGATCTCGAGTCTCAGCTTTTCTATCTCAGCGCCGCCCTTACCGATGATAACACCGGGCTTTGCGCAGTGGATGAAAACTCTTACCTTCTGGTTGTCGCGTTCGATCTCGATCTTCGGAACGCCTGCAGCCTGAAGCTTTTCCTTGAGATATTTTCTCAGGTTATAGTCGGAAACAAGGGTGTCGCCAAACTCTTCGTCGCGAACATACCATCTTGAATCCCAGTTCTTGATAACGCCTACACGGAGACCGTGAGGATTAACTTTCTGACCCATTTACTGGTTGACCTCCTTCTTGGATTATTCTTTTTCCTTAACTGCGAGCGTAATATGGCTCGTTCTCTTCAGGATTCTGAACGCTCTGCCCTGTGCTCTGGGCATAATGCGCTTCAGAGTAGGACCGGGGCATACGAAGCACTCGGAAACGTAAAGCTTCGATGCGTCCATAGAGAAATTGTGTTCAGCATTTGCTACCGCGCTCTTAAGGAGCTTTATAAGATACTCGGATGCGCTCTTAGGGGTATTCTTGAGAATAGCCATTGCAGTTGCCACATCCTTACCTCTGATAAGGTCAAGAACGATCTTTACCTTGCGAGGAGAAATTCTTACATATTTCAGGTAAGCTTTTGCATCTCTGGATTCCATTTTATTTCCTCCCTTCGCAAAAAGCGATAAACAGTTTGACTTTTAGTTCTTCAATCAGTTGCCGTTGTTCGAGGTCTTGGAGCCCGCATGACCCTTAAAGGTTCTGGTGGGAGCGAACTCGCCGAGCTTGTGACCTACCATGTCCTCGGTAACGTATACCGGTACATGCTTACGTCCGTCGTGAACCGCGATCGTGTGACCAACGAATTCCGGGAAGATTGTAGAAGCACGGGACCATGTCTTGAGAACTTTCTTCTCGTTCTTTTCGTTCATGGCTTCGATTCTGTCAAAAAGCTTCTTTTCGACGAAAGGGCCTTTTTTAAGACTTCTGCTCATATTTGGTGCCTCCTTCTCTTACTTACCGTTTCTGGACTTTACGATGAACTTGTTGGTGCGAGCCTTCTTATTTCTGGTCTTGTAACCGTTGGTAGGCTTGCCCCAAGGAGTTACAGGAGTCGGACGACCGATGGGAGCACGTCCCTCACCACCACCGTGGGGGTGATCGCAGGGGTTCATGACCGAACCGCGTACGTGAGGACGAATACCTCTGTGACGGGTCTTACCTGCTTTACCGAGCTTAACGTTCTCATGCTCGAGGTTACCGACCTGACCGATGGTAGCCTTGCAGTCGAGGCGAACGATTCTAACCTCGCCCGAGGGAAGTCTTACCTGAGCCATGCCGTTCTCCTTAGCCATCAGCTGTGCAGCTGCGCCTGCGGAGCGAACGAGCTGAGCGCCCTTACCGGGATAAAGCTCAATATTGTGGATAACGGTACCGACCGGGATATTTGCGATAGGCAGGGTGTTTCCGACCTTGATATCGGAGTTAGCACCCGAGTAGATTACGTCGCCGTCCGTAAGTCCGGAAGGAGCGAGGACGTAGCTTCTTGTGCCGTCTTCATACTCAACAAGAGCGATATAAGCAGTTCTGTTGGGGTCGTACTCAATACCGATTACCTTAGCGGCAGCATCAAGAGTATTTCTCTTGAAGTCGATGATTCTGTACTTCTGCTTGTTTCCGCCGCCTCTGTGACGAACGGTAATCTTACCGTAGCTGTTACGGCCTGCATTCTTCTTAAGAGTTACAGTCAGCTTCTTCTCAGGGCTGAATTTTGTGATCTCAGCGAAGGAAGGATCGCTCATGTGACGAAGTGACGGAGTAGTGGGCTTGAAATTGGTAGACATTTTAACACTCCTCCTTCATTACATCATACCGTCGAAGAACTCGATAGTCTTGGAGTCGGGCTTCAGAGTAACGATAGCCTTTTTCCACTCAGAGGTGTAACCCTGATGGTAACCGAGTCTCTTGGGCTTCTTCTTCATGTTGATGGTGTTAACGCTTTCAACGTCAACCTTGAAAAGCTCTTCAACCGCTGCTGCGATCTCAGCCTTGGTAGCATCAACCATTACCTTGAAGGTGTACTTCTTGTTCTGTGCAGCATCCATGCTGGCTTCGGTAATGATCGGCTTTACAATAATATCGTGAACCGTCTTCATTATGCGTACACCTCCTCCATTTTTTCTGCCGCTGCCTTAGCTACGATAAACTTGTCGCAGTTGAGGACATCGTAAACATTAAGAGTGTTCACGAGAGCGGTCTTTACGCCGGGAATGTTTGCCATGCTCTTAACAGTCATTGCATCATTTTCAGCGAGGACTACGAGAGCCTTCTTCTCGCTGCCGAGAGCCTTGAGCATGTTGACCATGGTCTTGGTCTTGTACTCTGCGGTCGCGATGGAATCAACAACGATCATATCGCCGTCTGCGACCTTAGAGGAAAATGCGCTCTGGAGAGCGATTCTCTTAACCTTCTTGTTGATCTCAAAACGGTAGCTTCTGGGCTTGGGGCCGAGAGCGATACCGCCGTGAGTCCACTGAGGAGAACGGGTAGAACCCTGTCTTGCATGACCGGTACCCTTCTGCTTCCAGGGCTTCTTGCCGCCGCCGGAAACCTCGGAGCGGGTCTTGGTAGACTGTGTACCCTGTCTCTGATTAGCGAGGTAAGACTTAACAGCGATGTGGAGAACCGCACTGTTTACCTCTGCGCCGAATACAGCATCGGAAAGGCTGATCTCGCCTACTTCCTTGCCTGCCATATCCATAACTTTCATGTTAGGCATAGTGATGTTTCCTCCTTCCGCTTATGCTTTTACAGAATCGCGGATAAATACGATGTTGCCGCGGGAACCGGGAACAGCACCCTTGACTGCGATAATATTCTTTTCCGCATCGATCTTTACTACTTCCAGATTCAGAACGGTGGACTTAACGTTACCGTACTGACCGGGCATGTGCTTGTTCTTCTGGATTCTCGAAGGTGTGGAGTTCATACCTACGGAACCGATGTGACGGTGAACAGGACCGTTACCGTGAGTCATACGCATCTGATGCTGACCCCATCTCTTAACAACGCCCGAATAGCCGTGACCCTTGGATGTACCGGTTACATCGACCTTCTCGCCTGCGGCGAAGGTATCGGCGGTAATCACGTCACCGACATTCATGGAAGCTGCGTCCTCAAGACGGAACTCCTTCAGGTGCTTCTTGTTATCAACACCCGCTTTTTTGAAATGACCGATCTCAGCTTTGGTCATGTGCTTTTCCTTGACTCCGCCGAATCCGAGCTGAACTGCGTCATAACCGTCATTTTCTGCGGTCTTCTTCTGAACTACAGCACAAGGGCCGGCTTCGATAACGGTTACCGGAATTACATTTCCGATCTCGTCGAAGATCTGAGTCATACCGATCTTCTTGCCGATAATGGCTTTCTTCATTTTGTTTTCCTCCTAAGATTATTGGTTGACGCTTTGAATTTTCGCTTGCGCGATTACGCCAACATGACCTTTGGTTTGCTCTTTCGAGCTGCCGTATGGGATTAGAGCTTGATCTCTATCTCAACGCCGGCGGGTAATTCAAGTCCCATCAGAGCTTCGACTGTCTTCTGCGAGGGCTTCACTACGTCGATGAGTCTCTTGTGAGTTCTCAGCTCGAACTGCTCGCGGCTGTCCTTATACTTGTGAACAGCACGAAGGATCGTAACGATCTCCTTCTCGGTAGGGAGCGGGATCGGACCGGAAACAGCTGCGCCGTTTCTCTTAGCGGTCTCAACGATCTTCTGAGCAGCCTGATCGACTAAAGTGTGATCGTAGCTTTTCAGACGAATTCTGATCTTTTCCTTGACTGCCATTGCTTTTGCCTCCTTTTTAGTAATTGGAGGGCGGTTTTGTTCAAACACTGTGTCGGGTGTTTCCTCGCTTCCCATACAAAAACCGCACTAACTCGTAACGAGAAAAACGCGGGTATGCGAAGCATAGAAACATACAGCACAAATGCCTGATTGACAACGCCCGGTTAAATATCGGACATACTCCGGCGGAAATTACCCAACGAAAGCAGGCTTCGTATACTGCCTTGTTGCAACCTCCCGCCATTAAACGCACGTCAACTCCTATAGTATACTACATAATTTCAAATTTGTCAATAGATTTTAAAGATTTTCGCACCATCTCCAAAAAGAAATATTTGTAGAATTTCCGCGATGATTTTTGTGCATATTGTATAGTATATACACGAAATGCAACTTTATCCGCCTATGGAGGATATTTTTTCAATTACCCGCAATTTGTTAATATCTTCTTCACATATGTGCGCTATAATACATACGTAATAAATCTTCAAAAGGACGGTTTTTATGAAACGTTTTGAAAAATTCCCGATAATGCTCCTTGCAGTTAGTGCAGGCACGGCATTACTGTCTGTCATCCTGCGCAGCATTCTTACCCTTACATCTATCGATGTCCGGTACGGTGTATACAGTCACGGTACGGTTT
The DNA here is from genome assembly GCA_017482055.1 of Clostridia bacterium. Classification (GTDB taxonomy): domain Bacteria; phylum Bacillota; class Clostridia; order Oscillospirales; family CAG-272; genus Flemingiibacterium. The sequence goes on along the minus strand of JAFUOH010000003.1, from coordinate 125,648 downwards.
TACCGAATATCTACCATATTATATTGGCTGTTGCGTGCATCGCCCTCTGTGTCACTGCAGTTATCAAAGCGCCCGCGCGCGACGGTGATTATATCATTCCCGTCTCAGACTTTACGGTATTTGCCTCCTGCGCCGCTGCGTTTCTTTTGATCTTCGAGCTGTTTCTTTCATTATATAATATAATACTTGCAAATACCGAGCCCTCCGTGTTCGATATTCTTGAGCTGTGCTTTTCCGTTCCCTCGATAATGTATTTTCTCGGGCTTACACGCTCGAAGGGAAAGCGTTCGCTTGCGCTTGCCGTTACCTCGTTCTTCCCTACTGCCCGATGCGCCGTGTGCCTTATCCGCATCTATTTTGATAATACTACTCTCATGACATCTCCGAACAAGGTTCTCGGTGAACTTGCACTGCTGGCGGCTATGATATATTTCCTCAGCGAAGCTCGAAATCAGCTTGGTATCACATCCCACCGATTCTACCTTGCAGCCGCATCGGTAGCCCCCATCCTGCTTTTCACCTCAGCCGTACCGAATCTGCTGTTCTCGGATAGTCTCTCCATCGGAGCCTCTGATAACTATATGCGCTACGCCGTCGAAGCAGTCTTTGCGCTGTTTATTTGGGCGCGCCTTGCAGCATATTCAAAAAATCCCGCGTTTTTGCCCGAAACGATCGCCGTAATCGAAAATAACGAATAAAAACCGAAAGGATCATGCAATATGAAATTCTCCACCACCTTCATCAGCGCTTCAAAGGAATATTCCACCCTCAGGAAGGAGATACCTGCGCCTTATTTTCGCCGAGAGCTTACGCTTGACAAGATAAAAAAAGCCGAGCTGACCGTATGCGGCCTTGGTTTTTACGAGCTTTATATCAATGGCACGCGTATAACCAAGGGATATCTCTCGACCTACATTTCAAATCCCGACCATTATCTCTATTACGACAACTACGACCTCGCGCCTTATCTTTCCGAGGGCAAAAATGTCATCGGACTACTGCTCGGCAACGGTCAGCTCAATTCTCTCGGCGGACAGGTATGGGATCTTCAAAAAACTCCTTACCGCAGCGCTCCAAAGCTCGCTCTCTGCTTCGAAGCCGAGACTGAGGACGGCGTAAAGATGGAATTTGATGCATCCGAAGGTTTCAAATGCGCACCCTCGCCTATTTTGTTTGACGATCTGCGCTCGGGTGAGCACTACGACGCACGCAGGGAGCTTGCAGGCTGGAACACTGTCTCATTCGACGACTCTGCATGGCAGACTCCTATCCCCGCAGACACTCCCAGAGGCGAGCCACGTCTTGCGGACATTGACCCCATACTCCCGACCCGCGAGATAAAGCCTGTTTCCATTACCTCTGACGGTAAGGTATCCGAGTGGTTTACCGCCAAGCAGAGAATGTTCACCGATTTCGACACGGAGGAATATTTCCATATTCCCGAGGATGAAAATGTTGACGGTGGTTACCTCTACGACTTTGGCATCACTACGGCGGGTATTGTGCGCCTGCATATAAAGAATGCAAAGCCCGGTCAGAAGCTGGTCATGCAGTTCGGCGAAAAGCTTATGGACGACGGCGGACTTGATGAACGCGCAATGATGTTCCTGCCGCCAAGATTTGACCATCGCATCATCTACACCTGCAAGGGCGGTGACGAGGTGTATACCCCCACTTTCACTTATTTCGGCTACCGCTACATACTGATAAATGGCATCGATGATTCTCAGGCGACTCCCGAGCTGCTTACTATGATCGTGATGAACACCGATATAAAGAAACGTGCCGACTTCTCCTGCTCCGATGAGACCGTAAATGCACTGTGGGAGATCGGTCTGAACTCCATCACCTCCAACTTCTATCATTACCCCACAGACTGCCCGCACCGCGAAAAGTTAGGCTGGGCAAACGACGCTGCAAGCTCGGCGGAGCATGTGACAATGATATACACCGCAGAGCGCAACTACCGTGAATGGATGCGTAATATCCGAGCGGCGATGCAGGATGATGGTCACCTTCCCGGTATAATCCCCACCACCTCCTGGGGCTATGAGTGGGGAAGCGGTCCCATCTCCGAGCGCATTATCGTGTACATTCCATATTACGTTTGGCTGTATCGCGGAGATGTGGAAATTCTCAAGGAAAATGCCACCGCGATACTGCGCTATATCAACTACATCTCCCTTAAACGCGACTCCCGCGGGCTGCTCTGTATGGGACTCGGTGACTGGAAACCCGCTGCGAGACGCGGAGGAAGCGATCATCAGTCCTCTGTGGAGTTTACCGATACTGCAATGTGCATAGATCTCTGCCGCAAGGCGGCAAAGATATTCGAAGTTCTTGGTATGAATGCGCAAATGGCATTTGCCAATACCATCGCGGATGAACTGCGCACCGCACTTCGCAAATATCACATAAACACAAGCACGCTCACCTCAAAGGATCGCTGTCAGACCACTCAGGCGGTCTCCATCGCCTACGATATCTTTGACGAGGCCGAAAAGCAGGCAGCATTCACACAGCTCGTACAGCTCATTGAAGACGACGGGGAGTTTATCGACTGCGGCATGATCGGTCTTCGCGTAATCTTCCACGTACTCTCCGACTTCGGCAGAACCGATCTTGCATACAAGATGATCACCCGTCCCGAATACCCGTCTTACGGGAACTGGATAAAGAACGGCGCCACGGGAATGTGGGAAGCCTTCCTTCCCGCCGAGGGTGTGCCCGATTCGTTGAATCACCATCTCCACAGCCATATACTGGGCTGGTTCGTGATGCATCTTGCGGGTATCAACGTAAATCCCCGACTTGAAAATGCAGCAGAGGTACGCTTCGCGCCGAAGTTCATCGACGCACTGGATAATGCCACGGCAACCGTCAACACAGCGGGCGGAGATGTAACGGCAGAATGGCACCGCGACGGCGAGGATATCCTCTACACCATCACCGTTCCCGCAGGTGTCAGTGCGGAGCTTTGTCTTGAGCCCGGCTGGCAGACCGAGGACGGCTTCACCTGGCGCGTCCCCAAGGGTACGGTCACTTTCCGCCTTATTCGCGAGAACAAGCACGATTGTAAGCGGCTTACCTCCGAAAGATAACGAAAAATCGCTTTTGACTTTGCGTCAAAAGCGATTTTTTCATGTCAATGTGTTATGCTTCTGTGCTCTGCTCGATGATCTTGATGCTTACCGGATCGATGCCCGCGTGCTCGTAGACAATCTCCTTAATCTGAGACAGCTCATTCGGAAGTAAACCGTCCGAGCGGACGATGATGCTGGCACTGCCCTCACCAATGACCGCTACACAGTCCTCAAATCCCTTGGATTTGATAAGAGTCTCGATGTTGGATTCTATCTGTATCTCAGACGCAATGCGGCTGATGTCGTTTGAAGCCTGCTCCTTGGCGGTGGCATCGGCGCTTACGCTGTCAACCACGGTCTGAAGCACGGCAAGCGCCTGATCACGCGCCTGCTTGCGAGAGAGCTGCGCCGAGGCAAAGTAAGTGTCATTTACATACGTCGCATCGTTACCTTCATCATCGGTAAGTCCCGTCCCCAGCAGATCGCCCTCTCCCACCACGGGCTGTGAATTTCCAAATAGAACAAAATTGAGTATCACCGCCACTCCTATCAATAATACGGAGCAGATGACCACAATATTGCGCGTACCGATCTTTGCTGCCGCGCTTTTCACTTTTTTCACGCCACGGGCAAAGCGGCTCTCCGTCTCGGCACATATAAGCTCAGCACCGACTTCCTCATCTGTTTCATGCATGATATTTTCGTCCATTATGTTTCCCCTTTCATAAATAAATGTGTTACATAAATATGCCGCACTATCCATGTTTATGCAAGCCAACAATTATTTTCCGCCCACTATGCTGACCGAGCTCGACGGCACCGAAAAAAGTGCACATAAAAGCTCGGTTAACTTAAGCTTTATCCCCGCATCGTCACCGCCTGTGCATACTACCGCGATTCCCCGTACCTGCGGCATCACCTCCCCCATTGGTACGACGCCCTGCGAGGTGGTGACATATTCAAGCCGTTCACTGCCGACATCCCCATCATAGCTCTTCTGAGTGTTGTACGCATAGAGCTGTTCCCCGAGAGTATCGAGCGTTATCATTACCGATACATCCGACACCCCGCCAATCCGCTCACACAGCTCTTTAACTTTGGTTTCAAGCGTGCTTGTGTCCGTGAGCTCACTGACTCCTACCGACGTCGCTACTGCCGTATCATCATCCTTACCGCCCAACAGCATCAGACACACACCGAGTATAAGTGCCGCCGCGATGAGCCATAAACTCTTTTTTTCACGCAGTAATATGCTTATACGCCCAAATCCGCCGTGCTCCTCACTCATAAAAGCTCACCTCCGCTTCCACTCCGAAATTATTCGCGATATAAAGAATTATATCCTCCTCAAACAACCACGGCACATGCACAGTGCGAACGATTATTCTTTCCCCGTCAAATTTTGCCTCAATGTCCGCATCCGCCACAGAAAACTTCTCACATAGCGCCTTTTCGATATGCAGTGCCACAATGGAATTTGCACGAGAGAGTGCATCCACGCTGTCGTAGGAAAATCCCTCCGCCGCCACAAGGGAAGGCAGCATGCCGATAAGCTTACCGAGCGGTGAGACAAGCACCAGCAATATGACAAGCGCCGTCAGATATCTGACATATTTCTTCAAGCCGCCATCGGGCACAAAGCCTTCGATAAGCGCAGATGCGGCTGCGGCGCTGACCAGCGATATTATAAAACCTTTGATTTCGTTCATCTTTTCTCCCTAAGCAAGTGCTGCGGCGCTTTTGGCAAACAACGCCAGCGCATACACAAACATCAGCGCCGCTATAACACAGACCGCCGCTAAAAATCCCAGCAGCCCGCACATTTCGGACAAAATCCCCTTCTCGCGCTCAAGTCCGATCACATCCGCCGCCGTGCATGACACCGTTACTCCGAGCCGCGTCATGATAATACTCACGATCACGGGAAGAGTCATCACAGCAATGATAATAACACCGACCCAGCCCACCGTACTTTTGACAAGGCTCAGACTCCCCGCCACCGCCGAAACGGCACCGCTTGCAATATCTCCCACCACAGGTACGGCTTTAGCGGTGGCAAACCGTACTGCGCGCATGGACAGACTGTCGGCGCGAAAAGCAATGGAGCTTTGGAAGGTCATAACCGCCGAGATCACTGCGGAAATGAGTCCGAGGATCCAAGTAAAAGTCCCTCGAATCAATTTTGTTATTCCACCGAGCTTCAGCCCGCCGCCCATACCCGATGCGACCGCCAGTCCAAAGCAGAGCTGTAATACCGGAAACAGCCCGTTCGCCGCAAGAGTTTCCACAAACGCAACTCCCAGCATCATCGCATTTGCCGACACGGTAGAAGCGCTGATGCTGCCACCGGCAGTACCTATGGCAATCATCACGGGAACCATGGCGCTTATTACAGTTGATAGCTGCGTGAGATACACACGAACCGCTTCCACAAGTGAAGAAACGCTGCCGTACAACGTAAGCATGATACAAAGCCCTGACACAAATTCAAACAGTGCCGAAAGCGAGTCCGAGCGCAGTACATCCTTCAATGCCGACAGCGCCGAGGAGATCAGCACAAGCCCCAACGTAAGTGACATAGTTTTGATCATAGGGGACAGCGCGGCAGAAACAGCACTTTTTATAAGCGAAAAGAAGTAATCCGCCGAAAATGCCTCCGAAAAGCCCTCGGCTGCAAATATATCTCCCTCGGGCAGATTTTGCCGTACCGTATCGGGAAGTGAATCCATCACGGACTCCACATCAAACTCATCGACGCTGTAAAGCTCTGCTGATACATCATTCTCGGTATAAGCGGCACGAAGAGGGAGCACAAACCATATCAAAACCGCCGACAATACGGCAAACATCCGTATATACCTCATATCTGCATAAGCTCCGCGGCAAGCTTTATAAGCTCACTTATCAGCGGCAGGCACAAAAGCAGTACCTCCGCCTTACCGATCAGCTCTAACTTCGAAGCGAGTGCCGCTTCACCCGAATCGCGGCAGATCTCCGCCGCAAGCTGTACGGCAAGTGTTATTCCAAGCGCCTTGGCAAGAGTTTCAAGGTAACTTCCGAAGCTCGTCCCCGAAACGATGCCTTTTATGTACTCAAAAATCGGCAAAAACGTGGTTATCGCCGCACCGAGCAGTATCACCGATGCCGCAAGACTCACATATCCCGCAAATTCGCTTTTTTGTCCGCGCAGTATAAGCACCGCCGCCAGTGTACACAGCGCAACTCCGCAGTATTTTATCATAACTAAAAGCCAAACACCGAGCGGATGCTCGAAAACAGTGTTCCGAGCTTGTCGATCAGCATAAGCATGACAATAATAATGCCCGCAAGTGACACCAGCACAGCCTGTTCATCCCGCCCGTATTTGGATAAAAGCTGATAGGCGATGCTCACCGTCAGTCCGATGCCCGCCACCTTTAAGATAAGGGTTACATCCATATATTTCTCCGTTACAGTAAAATTACCGCCAGCATGATGCCAAGCAACATGCCGAACGCACGGCAGAGCCGTGTTTTTGCCGCAAGCTCTCCCCGTGCTTTTTCCGCAAGCTCACCTATACGCGCCGAAAAATACGCGCAGTGGCGTGGTTCCTCCTCTGCACTGTGGCGACCGAGTCCCATAAAAAAAGCTGTGAGCTCATGTATTTCCGTGTCAGATAAGAGCAATCTGTATCCGCAGGCTGAAAGTGCCGCTTCTCCACCCGATCTGCGAAGCTCCGCAAGAAATCCACACCTTTCCAGCACAGGATCACGATACGCGGCATATATTCGATCAAGAGGCACAAGACAGCTGTCGATCTGCCTGCCGATGTGCACGATCAAAGAATGAAACGCCTCCAGTTGTATCACACGTGTGCGATACATACCCGCAGCGCACAGTCCCGCCGCCAATGATGCCGCAAAGATGAGCGCTGCTCCCGCTAAACGCAGCACGGCTCATGCTCCGAAAAAGCGCTGTCATGCGGCGTGTAGCTGCAGGTAAAGCATCTTGACAGCATGCCATTTACATTTTCACGGGATATTCCCGCATAACCGCGGAAAATCCCATTTTCATGCAGCATACGTATATTTGGCTTCGCCATAAGCTCTGTGACACTTGACGCGTGAGCGGTGGCTATTATGGGTATACCGGCACTTGCTGCGCTGAGTATCTGCCGCACCTCCTCGGAGTCTCCCAGCTCGTCGCAGATGATGACCTCGGGTGACAGCGTACGTGTGGCGATCTCGATACCCGCCGCACGCCCGTAGCCGATCAATACATCGCAAAGTGTCTCCTTGAACATTTCGGGAAGATACAGCTCCCCACGGGTGTCAATAAGTACCACACGCCGTGTAAGCTCACCGCCGAGTCTCGCGGCAAGATCCCGCAAAAGTGTAGTCTTGCCCACCCCCGGCGGCGAATATATGAGTATGGGTTTTATCGACGGCGCTTCATAGCACAGTCGCAGTATCCGGTCACATACGCCGCGAATAATGTGCGGCACACGGATATTTAGCGAGGTTATCTCCCTCACCGCTCGCCCGTCGGCTGCAAGCGTTCCGCAAACCCCAACGCGAATACCGTCCCCCGCCTGTATGTACCCCACGCGGATGGTGTCGCCGTGGGCGTACACCGAGCCATGACACAACCTTGTCACGCATTCCGCAAGCTCGGCGACGGTAACACTTTCGCCGAGCGGTATATTTTTCCCCTCACAGGTGACTGTAGCAGGACGTCCCGTTCGAAGCCGTATTTCGTTTATTTCCGCCGCATGGAGCCGTCCGTTTTCCGCAAGTGTATAAATCCGCGCGGTAATATGTGCGGGCAAACATACCTCGACAATCGTTGGAAGCAATGTTTTCTCTATCATAATTGTTGTCCTCGTTTTTCGGTATAGTAATATATACGGACAAGCAAGCACGAAAATGACCGATAACACAAAAAAATCGGGCTGCCCTGCAACCCGATTTTTTATTGCTGCGTTGATTTGTCATTAAATGCGCGAATCAACCGCAAAGCACAATATTTCAAATTTTGGAGCTTCTGCAAAAACGCAAAGGGCAACCATTTCAGGCTGCCCTTCGATTACTCATCATTACTCCGATTTAGCCGAGGTCTCGCACATCATCACACACTCGATGCGCTTACATTCGAGCTCGCACATAGCCTTATGTGGAGAAGTGAGCGAGCACAGCTTGTTCGCCCAGCAGTGTGCGCAGGACTCATCGGTGTGTGCCGCCGCACAACATGACTTGAACGCCGTGAGAGGCTTTCCTTCAATATCGCCCCTCGCACGCTTGACCTGCTCCTTGGCAAGCTTTTCAAGCTCTTTCAAAATGGCGGGAATCTCCTCATCAATAAATGCGGCTTCACCCTCGGGCGCCCATACCACGCTGATTGCGGCATCCTTGTCCTCATCCGCCAGAGACTTCGCGATCTCCAAAACATGCGGGTTATCGCGTGTGCAAAGCACATCGCCAACCATGAGTGCCGCTCCGCCGACGGTTTCCACCTCGCTCTCGCCCTCAGCAAACAGCTTTCCGTCGCGGTAGAGGGCATAAAGCTCGTTATATGTATCACTGATCGCCGCACTGTCGAACTTTGCAAGATCGTAGCGCAGTGCCGACGAGCATTCCTTTGCCATTGGAAGCTCTATGTAATCGAGCATCTTATAAGCAAGCTCCGTCAGAGGGAGCACTAATCCGCTGACACTGTCGTAAGCGATACGCTGACCGCCGAATTTGAATGTGTGTACCATTTTCTCGATTCCTTTCCTTGTTAGAAAAAATGTCTCCCGCCGCACGGACGGGAGACATACGATTCTTTTAACGTCGTCCGAGCTGTTTTCGCACAAGCGCTGTCGGGTTCTTTTTAGCCGTGTCAATACGCACACGCTTCGGCCGTCCGATAAGACCGCCGGCAAGTGCCGCAGCAATACAGCCAAGGTAACCCAGCGACATCGCAAGCGGTGATACCGCGTTAACGGCATCCGCTCGAAAGAACAGCGAAACAAGCCACAAAACGAGCACATAACCGGCACCGCCGATAAGCGGCGAGATCATACCGTGCTCACGGTCAAGCTTCATCGAAGCAAGACCGCAGGCAAGTGCCCCGATAAACAGCGCCGCATAGGCGAATATTCCCGTAAACCTGTCAGGATCCTCCTGCGCCAGCGCCACCGCCGAAAGTATCAGCGTTAGAACCGCCGCCGTTCCGATTCCGATAAGTACTCCGCGAAGCGCCGCTCCGAGAAAAGCCGCAGAACCTGCAGACTCGTCCCTTTTAAAATTGCCCTTCAAGCATATCCCTCCTCACATATAAATCATATCGCTAATTTATATGTGAAGGGTTCACGCATTATGTCAGCAATCCTCTGCTTTCACGTCAACGTTCTTGACAGCACTCTTTAAAATGCGGATCTTGGTACCGTCACGACCGGTCTCGATCATAACGGTCTCATCCTTGATGCTGATGATCTTGCCGATGATGCCGCCGATCGTAGTGATCTCATCACCGACCTGCAGACCATTGCGCATTTCGTTGGTCTCTTTTTCCTGCTTCTTCTGGGGTCTGTACATAAAGAAGTAGAACACTGCGACCATTACGACCAGCATGACGATGGTCATAATGCTCTGACCTGCTGCCCCACCCGCTGCTGCCGCATCGGCAGCCGCCGCATCGGCGGTAAGAAATAAATTTAGCATATTAGCCTCCAAAAAGTATATTAATCTAATTAAATATTAAATCCCTTATATTATATATCATACTCGCGAAGATTTCAAGAGTAATTTGTAAATTTGCGGATATTTTTGCGTTATTCCCCGCCGCTTTCACTTTCAGACGGCTTTATTTGCTCATTTGGCATAGTAAATTCGATCTTTCCCGGTGCAGTATGCTGTATATATACGATAAGTCCAACAGATAACACCGACAACAGGATAACAACTATATCGGGAATCGTTTCCATATACCCAAGAACGAAGCCGCACAGATTAAATCCAAAGTGGAACAGTATCGCCGCTGTCAACGAACGGTATTTTTCGTATATCCAACAGATCAGCACACCCATGAGCGAAGCGTACATCATCCAGATGATCGCACCATGGATCAGCCCGAAGATCCATGATGATATAAGCATGGCGGCAAACATGGGCATACCTCGCTTCAGCCTCGAATAGAACAACCCGCGAAGTACGACCTCCTCTACGATCGGCGCCGCGATGACCGAGCTGAGCATTGATATCCATGCCGCAGAATCAGATATGGTGGACGAAAGAGAATCATACTGCTCCCACCACTCATTCGGAAAGGGGATAAGAGAAAAGATCACTGTCACAAGCACATTCACTGAAATGCCGAGCACCACCGTCAGTATTCCGTTTACGGGATGCAGCTTGGTAAGTCCCACCTCGGTACAGAATTTCTTTTTTCGCATGCGGAATATGACAATGTACGTGACAAGAGTCAGAATGTTTGAGACAAGCGTCATGTGAACAGCATACTTAAGTGAAAACTCAACAATCAGAGTTTGAATATCGGCATCTGATCCATATACTGCCAGAACATAAATCTCATAACTCAACCCAACCCAAAAGCCGACAAGCAGCTGCCAGACAAAATATATGCCAAAATACAGCAGCGCCGCTCCCACGGCTTTGACTGCCTTTTTTAACATCATAAACGTTTCGCTCCTTTGAATATCTCATTTTTATAAACAAATTATATCGCATAATGACGAAAAAGTAAACACTCTATTTGTGAATTATCGCATACAATGAAAATTTACAATAATATTATGTACATTGTCAGTAATTTGTGGTATAATTAAAAAAGTTCATACACGTGAGGTCTCATAAATGTCAAACGAAAAATTGAACGCACTCTTTTCCGATGCGATAGAGCGCAGGATACTTAAAAAAGCGGTATTTTCAAAGCCGGAGGATAAGACAGTGCTGAAGGAAACCGCCTCGCTCACAAAAAAGCCCGACGGCACCGTATACCTTGCAGTCGAGCGTTTTACGAAGGATAATAAGACTTACCGCCGCAATCTTTATGCTGACGGTACGGATGAGCTTACACGAATGGCGTTGGAGGATTACCGTCAAGTGAATATCATCACCACTGCAGGGGACGCGGAGATCAAGCGCTCGAAGTCGGGCACTGTTCACATCTCGGGCAAATTCTCATCAAGCGCCGATACTGCTGATATCACGGACGGCAGTAAGCGTTATATACTGGACGGAGCGCGTGATATCGGATTCCTCCGCGAGCTTGGCATTTCCGATGCCGGCGGCCGCATCCACGATAAAAAGCAGGCGAAATTCCGTCAGATCAATCGCTTCCTCGAGATTGTGCGCGATGTTGAGGACAAGCTCCCCAGCGACCGCCCCGCGGTGATCTACGATCTCTGCTGCGGAAAAAGCTACCTCACCTTTGCGGTATACTATTATTTCACCGTAATCAAAAAACGCCCCGTGACAATGTACGGCGTTGATTTGAAAAAAGATGTCATCGAATACTGTAATGCCGCCGCCCAAAGACAGCATTTTGACTCTCTGCGATTTGTCAGCGGCAACATCAACGAGTACGTTCCGCCCGAGCCGCCGGACATGGTGATCTCGCTTCATGCCTGCGACATCGCCACCGACATCGTGCTGGCGAACGCCATCAAATGGGGTGCGGGCATCATTCTCTCCACCCCCTGCTGCCATCATGAGATGTCAAAACAGCTCTCCGTCCCTGCCACAGGAGCTGAAATGCGAGGAGAGCTTGCATTCATCCTCGACCACCCCATATTAAAGCAGAAGCTTTGCGATGCCGCCACCGATGCGCTCCGTGTAAAGCGGCTTGAATCCATGGGCTACAGTGTCACAACACTTGAGCTGATCGACCCCGATGATACGCCAAAAAACCTAATGATACGCGCCACCCTTAACCGCCGCAGATCCGCTTCCGACCGCGCCGCCGCTCTAAGTGAATACAAGCGCATCACAGCCGCCCTCGGTGTGGCGCCGTATCTTGACAAGCTTATCGAAGAAAATGAAAAATAGAAAAAAATACAGCCCGCTCGCCGTCGTGACTGTCGCGGCTTCGGGGCTTATCTGCCTCTACTATTTTGTTTATCTGCTTCTGTGTATCTTCGGCTTTGATTCGCGCCTCATGTCTCTTTTCGCACTGTTTGTTATGGCATGTGCGGCGCTTCCCATCATCTTTCACAAACGTCTTCAAAAGCTTTTGAAGCGCGCCTTCAAGCCGCTGTGGATCATATTCACATCACTGCTCTGTATCTACATCGCAACCGTTATTGCCTTCTGGTGCTACATCGGACTTGATGCGGCAAAAACACCTGCAATATACGGTAAGACTTACGCCGCAGAGGGAAATACGGGAAAAGATACCGTAGTCATGATATACGGCTGCCGTACCTATGGTTATACCCCAAGCCTGACACTGCGGCTGAGGCTTGACGCCGCATATGAGCTGCTCACTCAGCTTCCCGATGCGACCTGCATCGTCAGCGGAGGACAGGGCTCAAACGAGACCGTTCCCGAAGCTGTCGCGATGCGGGAGTATCTTGTGGACCGCGGTATCGCCGAGGAACGCATCATAACCGAAGCAGAATCACACTCCACCAGCGAAAATGTTCGTTTCACAAAAGCTCTGATCGAGGAGCTCGGGCTCACCGACAAGCGTATTATCGGCGTCTCCACCGCCTTTCACCTGCCGCGCATCGAAATGCTCACAAGCCGCTACGGTCTTCCGATGGAGCTGTGCTCCTCTCCGTCTCCGAGCTTCGGGCATCATTATGTCAGCATGATACGTGAGTACCTGTCGTATATCAAAATGATGCTTTTCGACGATGCGGTGATTATAACAAAAATAACCTGAACCACAGCAAATATGCCAACACCGCTTATGATACTCTATATAAAAGTATCCGCTGTTTCGCCTCTGCGAAACAGCGGATGCTTTTTTAAAAATCATCGTCTCTGAAATTACGCTCGTCACGGTTTTGCGGCTGCCTTGAATATGGCGGATACATTCCGCGATTCTGCTGCATAGCCTGTGCTCGGAGCTGCTCACGCTTACGGCGCGCCGCTTCCTCACGACGCTTTTTGCGAATAAGATACGCTCGCAGATAAAGCACACCATAACCTGCCGCTGCCAACAGAACAAGTACGAGCAAGATCGTGAATATCCAACCAATGACCGACATGCCATTCTTGGTGTAAAGCTCCATGCTTTCAAGCCAGATACCGTATTCACCTGCCGCAGGTGCACTGTCCGCAGTGCGTACCCACAGCTTTAAAATATCTACATTACCGTCAGTCGCCTTTGTAAGCTCTTTAATATTAAAACTGATCTCTTGCCATTCGTTGGGCTTTATCTGGGCTTCGCCTTCATAAATGACAGTATCTGCTTCAGCGTCACCAATCTGTCCGAGTCGGAGCATTATACTAACCGAGTTCACCTCGGAGGGTGCCGCCGCCATCACGCGCAGCTTAATGTAGTGCGCGTCCTCAAATGCGCTATCATCGGTGATGGAATTGCTGATACCCTTATAATCGGTGGGTGTATCTGTGATACGTGCGTACAGCATCGTCTTGGTACCGTCACTGTAAGGTCTTAGCTCTATATACCCGACGCTGTCAGAAGGATAGAAATTACACAGCGTGCCCTGTGTAAGATCGAACAGCGTGCGCCTTGAGTAGCCCTTGGCGTAATCCGTAGCCTCCGCCCGAACCGATGGAAGCATGGTGCGCTCATTAAAGACCTTATACTTGACCTCGGAATCCATAAACATTCCGAACGCGCCGTTTCCGACAGTGGACTTTACAAATGAGGTAACGGTCTCACTCTGCTCGGTATCAATAAGTGAAAATACATTGTAAATTGGCTTTTTTGCCGAGGGCTCGACCACACTGCCCACCGCTCCCGTCCATAGTCCGTAGTACTGAGTTTCTCCGGAATGGTCAACATGGCGGTGATAAATAAACGCGTCGATATCCTCATTCTGTGCAGCGGTATAATATGCCAATGCATATGCTGCTGCCTGAATGGTCATGGAAGCATCGTCGGAAGGATCGCCCGATATACCGAACTCACCGATGATAATACTGCGCGCTTCGGAATCGTAGAGATATTCCTCTTGATTCATGTATCTTGTGAGCGTGCCGATATTCTTCATCGTGATGTAGGGAGTTTCAAAATTGTCCTCTGCCAAAGTGTCGTTCCAATAATCCACCATGTCTGCGGAGGAAGCATAGGGGTTTACCGAAAGTCCCCATTCGATGTCTCCTGAGCTCTTTATTGCCGTGTTGAACGTGGCAAGGAAGCTTTTTGCGGGATAATCACGTAAATCGGCTGAGCCGGCGCTGAAATTGTTGCCAAGCGAGATATAGACCATACCCTCGCTGTAATGTGAACGCATGGCTGTATAGGCAACTCGGAAAGCGGTGCAGTAGGAGTACACATAATTCGCCATATCTACAGCCCCTGCGTTATTCCAGACATCTCCCGAATTGACCTCAAAGCCGAGGATGATACCGGGAACAAAACCATAGGTGTGGTTAGGGCTTGTGTATCGCACGCAGAGATAGTCCATGAATGCCTGGAAAGCTTTCATAGCTGTCTCGTTTCGTGTATTCAGCGCATAGAGCGCGGCATCCGCAGAGATACCGTCATAATAGAAGCTCAGAATATTTTGATTGGCATTTGCGGCGGGAGCGGTCAGAATGATATTGAAGTAAACGTTTATGCCCGCCTCGGTATATGTCTTTACACGGTGATCAAGCAATGCTATCTTGTTTTTGTCGAGATAGAAGGTCTGGCCGTTGTAGTGGAAGGACTGCGCTGCGTCAGAGTTCTCACCGAGCATATACTCATTGAGCGCCACATTAATGACCGTATGCTGAACGCCGAGCTGCTGTGCATCCGAAAACATTTGCACCTGCAAACCTTTTTTTGAGCTGCCTGTGGGATACGTCTCATTATTCTCTGCGAGCATCTCGATATTTTCGATATATTTTGCACCCGTGATAATATTATATGAGCCGTCGGCAATCATCTCGGCTACCACGAACTTGGAATAGAGCCTGTTCATATTGCCATTGATATACGGTATCTTGATACTGATCTTTTCGGCGGTTTTAAAGCTCTTGACAGGTTCATACTGTCCGATCTCTGAGGTAGACTGATGCGGGAGCACCTCAAAAAGATACAGAGTCGAGGATTTATTCTCCTTGACATATTCTTTTGTTAAGCGTATCTCCACGGTAATATCCGTCATCGCTTTATTAAGCGTTATCTCCGTGATCTCGTTTTTACTCTCAGCCGCAAGCACGCCAACTGTCATTGTAACCGACAAAAGCAGTACAAGCATTACGGTAAAAACAGCATACAGAGAATTATTGATTACAAGTCCTGATTTTTTCATAGTTTATATATCTCCGATATCATGTGTTATCGCAAATAACGTTGTTATACTTATATCATACCATAATATCTCGCAAAAATCAATCATTATTTCGAAAAAAATGCAAAATTAAGGTTCTTTTTTCGTCGTTTTTTATGCTAAGATAAAATCAGACATAATTTTTTTGATTTATTATTGACAAAATAAAATGTAAGGTATAAAATTGTTATACCAAATCAAGAAAGGTCTCACGCATATGAAAGCCTATAAATACAATGATGACCCGATCGAAGTCCACGGTTTGCCGTTTTTTCTGAAAACCACATCTTGGAACGCGTTCCCGCCGACGTGAGATAATACGCGCCACATATAACAACGCAGTTGCTGCGGGCGACAAAAACGTGTACTTCATCGACGGCGAAACCTTCTTCGGAGACACGGACCGTGAATTCTGTACCAACGACCGAATTCATCCCAACGACCTTGGCTTATACAGAATGGCTTAGGTTATCGAGCCGCTCATAAAAACCATTCTCGAAGAACGCTATCCGAACAACTGAAAAAACAAAGGATATTGCCGCTGCGTGCAATATCCTTGTTTAATTAATGCCGTTTGCCTCCTCCGAAGCCGCCAAATCCGCCTCCGAAGCCTCCTCCGCCAAAACCGCCTGAGCCATATACAAGGCTGCTCATTGTAATGTCGGTTATAGCAGTACCGACTGTCAGCTTATATGTGCCGCCCTCATTTATGTCGGGGCTGCTTACTATCACGCAGGAGAATGTCTGATCTGCGGTATGAGAAAGAAGTACGTTTCCGTCAGAATCCTCCAGAGTGATCGAGGTGCCCGCATTATTTGTGCCAACAGTTACCATAATAACGCCCTGTGTTGATGTAGTGCTGAAATTCTGTGTCATGCTTGATGCACCTGTGCCTATGAAGGTACCGCCTTCGATCGTGCCCGTATTGTCAAAATCAAGTATCGCAGTATCACCGCTGTTGGGACCTGAAACAACTATAGAGCCGCCTGTGATGGAAAGCGTACCGTTGGCATCCAGTCCGTCGCCCGAAGCATTTATATACAGCGTTCCGCCTGTGATGACTATCTTACCGTTCGATGAACTGAAACCTCCTTTTCCCGGGCGATTGCCCATAGCCGAGGAATCGTTTCCGCCGGCGGCGTTCAAACCGTCATCGGAAGCTTTCAGCCAAATATTTCCGTCTCTGATAATGACCGAGGTTGCTTCAATGCCTTCATAGCTCTTGTTGATGGTAAGTGATGTATTAGCCCCCGAGATCTCAAGATCCGTATCCGCATGGATACCGTCATCCCCCGAGGATAACGTATAAGTGCCGCCCGAGATGGTGATGGTTCCGTTTGAATGGATGCAGTCATCCTGTGAATCAATGTTGAATACGCCGCCGCTTATCAGAATATCCGAACCTGCCTTTAAACCTTTAAATGACTCATCAGAGTAGTATATTTTACCTGTGCTGCCGTCACCGCTCTTCACATTCAGAAGTACATCCTCAACCTTCAGCACCGTCTCCGCCTGAATACCATCATTTCCCGCCGTAATATGGATACTGCCTCCGTAGAGGTAAACGTAGCCGCGCGAGGTATCTTCATCGTTATCCGAGCGGATACCGTCACTGCCTGCGGAAATTGTGATGGTACCCCCGCCGATCTTTACACAGTCTTTACCGTTCAGGCCCACATTCTGCGCATTTACTGACAAAGCGCCCGCAGTGATTATAAGATCGTCCTTTGACACAATGCCGTGCTTGTAATTGCCGTTTACGATAAGTGTTCCCGTACCGTTGACAGTAAGATCGGCTTTACTGAATATCGCCGCATCAAGTGTGGAATCGCTGTCGATGATCGTGTATGATGCGCCGTCGGAAACGGTATTTACGGTCCCCTCGGCAAGAGTAAGCTCCACATTATCCGCCGAGCGGATGTATATTGCCGGTCCTTCACTGTTGGTTATCGTCACGCCGTTAAGAATAAGCTTGACATCCGCGTTGCCTGCATCGATAACAACTGTAGTATCCGTCCTTGTTCCCGATAAAGTATAGGTGCCGCCGGAGGTAATATTGACCGGTTCGTACTTTAATGTATTATCCGGAATTTTTTCTGTTTCGGGTGTCTTTTCCGTTTCGGGCACATTCTCCGTTTCGGGCATATTCTCCGTTTCGATAACCGCCTCTTTATCCGTAACCGCCTCCGTGTCGGTGACTGCTTCTGTATCTGCGAGTGTCTCCGTAATAAGAGTCAGTTCATCCTCATCATCAAAGCTGAAGTCCATGCCCGACGTATCCGCAAGCTTTACAGAGACATCATTCGGATCGGTATCTGCCTTACTGTCGGACACACATCCCGATGATGCGGACAGTATCAACAGGCACAGTAAGAGCGATATTGTTTTTTTCATTTATACATATCACCTCGATTTACAGCTCGGCTGTAACATTTTCCTGACTTGACACAGAAATTTCCAAATTCCCGTTTCTGCACCGTAACATGTCTATCATTTCCTTTTCTTTTGTCGCATCTTTAAGTGTCACATTGTAGGTAAGTCTGAACATACTGCCGAAATTGGTGGTCTTGACACGAACAAGCTCGCAGGAAACGGTGTACTCACTGAATATATCATCGAAAATGCCCGAATAGTCAAGATCCTCGGGAATAGTAACGTTGAGCGTTTTATAAGAAGCGGCATTTTTTCTCGCCCCGAGATCAAGTCGATTGTAGAATAAGAACACCGCGCACATGATCACAGTAAACAGTACCGCAAAACCGAGGTAGCCCATACCCGTGATAAGTCCTGCACCCATGGCGAGAAACAGCGTGCAGATCTCCTTGGCACTGCCGGGTACAGAGCGAAAGCGTACAAGGCTGAATGCCCCCGCAACCGCCACACCTGTGCCAACATTTCCGTTTACCAGCATGATAACTATGCAAACCACTGCGGGAAGCAGCGCCAGCGTTATCACAAAGCTCTTGGTATATCGCGTGCGGTACATATATGTAAGCGCCATAACAAGTCCCAGTATGAGCGCAAAGCCGAGACAAAGCAAAAAATCACTGACACTTATCACCGTGGATAATTCCGAATCAAAAAGTCCTTTAAACAATCCTTCAAACATTAATAGCCTCCTTGATTTTATCAGAACTGCCGTCCTGTAATTTGGGATAAATAACAGTCTCGTATGCCGTTCCGTATTTTGAAAAGGAAGTCTTGAATATGCGTTCCCGGGACAGGAGCTTTGCCATCCAAATCGGCATACCTCCCGCGCACTTGACCTCCATCAGAATTTTTCCCCGAGACAGCAGCGGTATTCCACCCACTTCCGATTCAAGGGAAAGATCACCGCATCGACACAGGATGTTATCATCAAAGGTCACACGAAAAGCCGAGTCATCTTTCGAATAATACGCTTCCCTTTCGTATGAGAGAAATGCCACGGGTCGAAGCGTTTTATAGTAACCGAGGAAATAGTCGATCTCGCGTGAGATCTGCGTAGGCTCGCCGACATAGTGTCCGCCGCAGGTCCACTCCATCGCCGTTTTTTCGGGTAGAGAGACTCGCCGCTTGTATACCACCGAGCGGTATTTCTTTTTAAGCTCCACAAAAACGGTGCTGTCTGCATTAGCCCTGCTGTAGCTGCGTATCCGAAGCTTTTCTTTATAGGCAGGCTTCTCGATCGAGCGACGTATGAGTCTGTAGCTGTCCGTATCAAAATAAATGTTGCGGATAGTCGATCGACCATATTTATCAGGCTCCATATACGGTGCCATGGCACAAAGCACAGTCTGCTTCTGCTCCTCGGTCAAAATATATTTAAGCTCATACCGCATGAACACATTTTGATATGCCAAGCTACATCCCCCCTTGCTTTACAATTATACCTCGCAAAACTTAAACGGTTCTGAAAAAAACCGGTGTTTTTTGAAATTATTTTCCCAAATAAATTAAAAAGGATGTCAAAAGCGACATCCTTTCTAAATTTCGATCGGTTACGAAATCAGAGCTGTTCCTTAACCTTGGAGCTCTTACCGACTCTGTCACGGAGATAGTACAGCTTAGCGCGTCTAACCTTACCGCGTCTGATAACTTCAACCTTTTCAACGTTCGGGGAATGTACCGGGAAAGTCTTCTCAACGCCAACGCCGTAGGAAACACGTCTTACGGTGAAGGTCTCGGAGATTCCGCCGCCGTTCTTGGCAATGATAGTGCCCTCGAAAAGCTGAATTCTCTCTCTGTTACCCTCTTTGATCTTGTTGTGGATACGGATGGTATCACCAACATTCAGTTCGGGTACATTTTCCTTTAACTGCTCATTTGTAAAAGCCTTAATAAGATCCATTTTGGCTTCCTCCTTAAAAATATTAAGTGATCGGAAACATTCTTGCAGAGCATTTGCAGCGGACTGCTTCCGTTATCTCCCGCCTTGCAGGTGGGCGCATAACGTATATATTATAGCACAAAATATCGGAAATTGCAAGAGTTTTTTAATATTTTCCCGAGTAAATCTGCCGATATTTTCGTTTTTTTCCGCTTATTTTCCGTCAGTGTGAAAAAAATTTCCCACTTCGCTTTACATTTGGCACATAATATGTTAAAATATAGGTATGAAGTCAATACTTAAACCGAAAAGGCAAAAGTAACGACAAAAATTTCAAACGGAGGTAAGCGCTGTATGCCAAATATGCCCTCTCACGGCAGCCGCAATATGACCGTGCAATATCAGTCAAAGCCCATATCGGGAACATACAACCGTCGTCCTGTCTCGGCTGCTCAGGCTCAGCCGCAAGGACGCGATCCGTCGCGCGTTACCGTGGAGCGTATAAAGCCGCTGAATCCCACGCAGGCGCGAGCACGCGTTGCGCAGATTTCGCAAAGCACACAGACGCCTGTGAAGTCACGGCAAAAGGATCGCGAGCAAAAGCGCACACGTAATCGTACACGTTTATGGGATTTTCTGCTGGGCTTCACTGTGGGACTTGTTATATTCGGCATCGCGGCGATAATCGTCTGCAGTGTGCTTATCAATATGTTCATATGAGACTTGACAAACTGCTTTCCGAGGTTGGGCTGTGCAGCCGCACCGAATGTAAAAAAGCGGCAAAGGCGGGCAGGATCACCGTGGACGGTGTGGCGGTGAAGTCAGCCGACATGCATATCGACCCCGAAAAAAATGTGATCACATACCTCGGCCAACCGGTGGAATACAAAAAATTCACCTATATTATGTTAAACAAACCTGAAGGCTATATATCCGCCACCGACGATAAAAAGGATCACACCGTCCTTGAGTTGCTTGACGAGCGTACCCAAAAGCTTGGACTGTTCCCATGCGGCAGACTTGATAAAAACACTCTCGGACTGCTCATCTTAACCAATGACGGTGAGCTGTGCCATCGACTGCTCTCGCCAAAGCATCATGTTTCGAAGGTATACTATTTCCGCGCCGAACGGCTTATCACCGATGAGGACAAGGAGCGTCTCGAATCGGGTGTAAACCTTGACGGTGAGATGACCAAGCCCGCCAAGCTCATGCTGTATGAGGACAGAATGTCGGGGCAGCTCACGCTGACCGAGGGCAAATTCCATCAGGTCAAGAGAATGCTCGAAGCGGTGTGCAACAAGATCACGTATCTTGAGAGGGTGGAATTTGCGGGTATACCGCTTGACACTGACCTCAAGCGGGGTGAATGGCGGGAGCTTTCCACCGATGAAGAAGCGCATTTGCGCTCATTTTTAAATTAATACACAGGAGAAATCAATGGATATCATCAAAACACTCGCCGCCGAGCTGGGGATTACTCCCGAGCAGGTGGAAAAGACCGTCGCGCTGTTTGACGACGGCAATACCATTCCCTTTATCGCACGCTACCGCAAGGAGGTCACGGGCTCGCTCGATGACGAACAGCTTCGCGATCTTTTTGAGCGCCTTACATACCTGCGTTCGCTTGAAGCACGCAAGGCAGAGGTACACGCGCTCATTACCGAGCAGGGCAAGATGACTCCCGAGATCGATAAAGCCTTGGAGCTTGCGAAGATCCTCACCGAGGTGGAGGACATCTACCGCCCATTCCGTCCGAAGCGCAAGACCCGTGCCTCCGTGGCACGTGAACGCGGACTTGAACCGCTCGCCGAAGCACTGCTCACCCAAGAAGCAAGCTATACTCCCACACTTGACGAAATGGCTGCATCGCTCGTTAACCCCGAGATGGGCGTTGAAACTGCGGAGGATGCGTTTAACGGTGCCTGCGACATCATCGCCGAGGATATTTCCGACAACGCCGACTACCGCAAGTATATCCGCGCGCTGACCTTCGATCTCGGCGAATTAAAGAGCGTAGCCGCAAAAGAAGAGGACTCGGTCTACTCGCTGTACTACGATTTTCATGAGCGCTTAAAGAAGCTCCCGGGGCACCGCATCCTTGCAATCAACAGAGGTGAAAAGGAGGAGTTTTTGAAGGTCTCCGTCACCATGCCCGACGATGTGGTGGTAAATAATCTGTTCGCAAAGATCATCAAAAAAGGCGCGAGCCCCGCAAAGCCTTATGTTGAACGCGCCATTGTTGACAGCTACGACCGCCTGATCGCTCCCTCCATCGAACGAGAGATCCGCACAGCGCTCTTCGACGACGCCTGCGAGGGTGCGCTCAAGGTGTTCGAGGTCAACTTAAAGAATCTGCTCATGCAGTCGCCGCTTAAAGGCAAGACTGCTCTCGGCTATGATCCCGGCTACCGCAACGGCTGTAAACTGGCGGTAGTGGACAAAACGGGCAAGGTGCTTGACACTGCGGTAATCTATCCCATGAAGCCGCAGGAGCGCATCGACGAATCAAAGCGCATAGTCAAGCGGCTTATCGCCGCACATAACGTTGGTGTCATCGCCATTGGCAACGGCACTGCCTCAAAGGAAAGTGAAATTTTCATTGCAGGATTACTAAAGGAGATCGACGGAGACGTAAAGTATGCGGTCATAAGCGAAGCGGGGGCGTCGGTATACTCTGCATCCAAGCTTGCCGCCGAGGAATTTCCCGATTATGACGTAATGCAGCGAAGCGCCATCTCTATCGCACGACGCCTGCAGGATCCCCTTGCGGAGCTTGTAAAGATCGACCCTAAAGCAATAGGCGTCGGACAGTATCAGCACGATATGAAGCCTGCGCGACTTGATGAAGCTCTCGGCGGAGTGGTTGAGGACTGCGTAAACACCGTGGGTGTTGATATAAACACCGCCTCCTATTCCCTGCTCTCCTATGTTGCGGGCATCAATGCCACCTCTGCGAAAAATATCGTAAAATACCGCGAGGAAAACGGCGAATTCAAGTCTCGTGCCGAGATAAAGAAGGTGCCGCGAATCGGCGACAAGGCGTTTTTACAGTGCGCGGGATTCCTTCGCGTATCAGGCTCCTCCGAGATACTTGACTGTACCGGTGTACACCCCGAAAGCTACACTGTGGCACGCCGTCTGCTCGAAAAATTCGAATACACCACCGAGGATGTACGTATGAACCGTCTTGCGGGACTCCGTGACAAAGTTAAAAAGCAGGGCTTTGCACGTGTATGCGCCGAGCTTGACGTCGGCGAGCCTACGCTTGTCGATATCATCACCGAGCTTGAAAAGCCGGGGCGTGATGTCCGTGACAGCCTGCCTCAAACGGTTCTGCGCGACGATATTCTCGATATCGCCGACTTGAAACCCGACATGATCGTAACGGGCACTGTACGAAATGTCATCGACTTCGGCGCATTTGTGGACATCGGCGTACATCACGACGGACTTGTGCATATCTCGGAAATATGTGACCGCTTTATAAAGCATCCGAGCGAGGTACTCGCGGTAGGCGATGTGGTCGAGGTAAAAATTAAATCCGTAGACCTCAAAAAGAACCGCATCGCACTCACCATGAAATTTTAAATCATGTCAAAACATTCACCGAGAAGAAAGCTGTTCGCGCTGATCGTTTCCATTCTGACAGTCGGTACGGCACTTGCATACCTGTACTATGGCGATGAGCTTGCAAAAGCCTTTAGGGAGCTTGCCTCTATACACTACAGCAGCATTGCGAGCGTTTACAACGATGCTGTAGACGAGGGCGAGCTGGAGGTGCATATAATAGATGTCGGTCAAGGCGACAGCACGCTTATCCGCAGTGCCGACGGAAATATCCTCATTGATGCCGGCACAAACGCCTCCGAGGCGGTGTTAAAGGCTCACCTTGACGCCTGCGGTGTCAAAGCCATAGATTATCTTATCTGCACACATCCGCACGAGGATCACATCGGCGGTGCAGACATGATAATCGACAACTATAATGTAAAAAACGTGCTGATTACCGATCTGCGATCATCAGACTCATCCTTTACAGCCTTGTTAGACCGGATCGTGAAAAGTGACACCTTCGCAGCGATCCCCAATACCGGCGATGTCTACACTCTCGGCGATATCTCCTTCACCGTGCTCGGTCCGCTTGACACATACGAGGATGAAAATGACATGAGCCTTATTA
This sequence comes from Clostridia bacterium, assembly GCA_017482055.1. Lineage (GTDB taxonomy): Bacteria > Bacillota > Clostridia > Oscillospirales > CAG-272 > Flemingiibacterium. The sequence continues at coordinate 101,640 of JAFUOH010000003.1, read as the reverse complement.
TAAGGCTGACCTTCGGCGACACCACGTTTCTCTTTACGGGTGACGCGGGCTATCCCGCCGAGCGTGATCTTATCGAGCGCTACTCGGTCGATGAGCTGAACTGCGATTTTTACAAGATAGCTCACCATGGCTCCAACACCTCGTCATCAAAGGAGCTGCTTGAGCTCATAACACCCGAGATAGCGGCAGTCTCCGCCGGAAAGGATAACGAGTACGGTCATCCGCGCGGTGAGGTTTTGATAAGGCTTGCGGAAGCAGGCTGTGCCACGGTGCTGCGCACGGACACAATGGGTACCGTTATAGTTAAGTCCGATGGCAAAGTGCTCACCGAGGGCGCGCGGCAGACTCAATAATTTTGCACCTCGCCGAATTTTCGGGTAACTATTGACATACGGAATATTTCAAGGTATAATAATATTATTCGATATAAAACGTATGAAAGGATATATTCAAAATGGCAAACGATAAAAAGCTGGTCGAAGCGATAACCTCCATGGATGTTGACTTCGCGCAGTGGTACACCGATATTTGCAAAAAAGCCGATCTTATCGACTATTCCAGCGTAAAGGGCTGCATGATAATCCGCCCCTACGGCTACGCTATCTGGGAAAACATTCAAAAAATTCTCGACACCCGCTTCAAAGAGCTGGGGCATGAGAACATCTATATGCCGATGTTCATTCCCGAATCTCTTCTTCAGAAAGAAAAGGATCATGTTGCAGGCTTCGCACCCGAGGTTGCATGGGTGACTCACGGCGGCAGTGAGAGACTGACCGAGCGTATGTGTGTGCGCCCTACCTCCGAAACTCTGTTCTGCGAGCACTACGCAAACATCATCCATTCTTATCGCGACCTTCCCAAGCTCTACAATCAGTGGTGCTCGGTAGTAAGATGGGAAAAGACCACTCGCCCGTTCCTGCGCTCCCGCGAGTTCCTGTGGCAGGAAGGTCATACCATGCACGCAACCGCCGAGGAAGCAAGAGCCGAGACTGTACAAATGCTCAACGTCTATGCGGATTTCCACGAGCAGGATCTCGCAATTCCCGTTATCAAGGGCGCAAAGACTCCGTCCGATAAGTTTGCGGGAGCTGAGGATACTTATGCTATCGAAGCACTCATGCACGACGGTAAGGCGCTCCAGGCAGGTACATCTCACTACTTCGGCGACGGCTTTGCAAAGGCGTTTGATATCACATATACCGATAAGGAAAACAAGATAGTCCATCCCTTCCAGACCTCGTGGGGCGTTACTACCCGTATGATCGGCGGTATCATCATGACACACGGCGACGATAACGGACTCGTTCTGCCGCCTGCGGTAGCACCTATCCAGGTGGTCATAATCCCCGTTGCGGCACACAAGCCCGGCGTTATCGAAGCAGCACAAGGACTTGCTGACAGACTGAAGAGCGACTTCCGTGTGAAGTTAGACGATTCCGACAACTCGCCCGGATGGAAGTATGCAGAGTACGAAATGAAGGGCGTACCTGTACGCATAGAGATCGGTCCCCACGATATCGAAGCGAATCAGTGCGTGATCGTGACCCGCCATGACCGCGAAAAGACTGTTGTCAGCCTCGACAACCTCGAAGCGGCAGTAGCAGAAAAGCTGCAGGCAGTTCGCGACGGTCTGTACGCAAAAGCGCTCGCAAACCGCGAAAAGCGTACCTACAATTGCGAGACCATGGATGAGATCATCGAAAAGCTCGCCGAGAACGGCGATGGCTTCGTTCGCGCAATGTGGTGCGGCGATCCCGAATGCGAAGATAAGGTCAAGGAAGTTACCGGTGTAGGTTCTCGCTGCATCCCGCTCGGGGAAGAAGCGATCGGCGACAAGTGCGTATGCTGCGGCAAGCCCGCAAAGCAGCTTGTTTATTGGGGAAAAGCATATTGATGTATTTCGCATAGGAAATACTTCACTCAGATTCCAACCCATATATTGTGCGTTGAAATTCTCCCTCATTTATGATAAAATATACGCAGACGGCACACACTGCCGTCTGCGTTTTTTAAGTATGAAGGAGGTTTTTAATGAAGAAGATCAAAGTAATACTCTCAACACTGCTCTGTGCTGCAATGCTGTCCTGCACAGTCGCGGCACACGAAAAGGTAGACATCCGCTTAAACGGCACGGACACCGAGATCGGCGCACTGCTCATCGGCACGACTACATATGTGCCGTTTGATGAAGCAAACGAGGTTCTCTCGGGAGGAACCGCGGAAATACACGGTACTGCTGAAGCAATGCGTGCCGTTACACCGTTCGCTACCATCAGCGCACGGGAGGGCGACTGCTATATTGAAGCAGAAGGACGCTACATCGGTGCAAATAACAGCATCGTGGTCAGCGGAATGCTGTATGTACCGATACGCTCGCTTGCCAAGATATACAACGCCGATGTAGTGTGGCATGACTCAACGCGTTCGGTGGATCTGTATGCAGCCGAGGGCGACACGCTCACCCATGGTGACAGCTACTACAGCTCCGATGAGGTCTATTGGCTGTCCCGCATAATCAATGCGGAAGCGTTAGGTGAGCCGATGGAGGGCAAGGTGCTCGTTGGCAACGTTATACTTAACCGTGTGGAAAGCAGTGATTTTCCGAACACCATATACGGCGTTATCTTTGACCGCGAGCACGGTGTGCAGTTTACTCCCACCGTAAACGGCTCTGTATACAACACCCCCACCGAGGAAAGCATCATCGCCGCAAAGCTCTGTCTTGATTCCTATTATATATCCCGTTCGGCGCTGTATTTTCTGAATCCGTCCATCGCCACAAATTTCTGGGTTCCCAATAACCGTCCGTATCTCACCACCGTGGGCAGTCACGATTTTTACTCGTAATGCCTGATATATGAGCTCCGGGCAAAGGCAATACTTCACCTCTGAGACTCACATGGCTATTGACAAGCCTAAGGTACTGCTGCATTAAACCCTAAACAAGATAAAGGACTGTTGTATTTAGTGTATGCCTTGCATAACATCCACTAAAAGCAGCAGCCCTTTTACTATTTTGCATTGCGGTAAGCGAGAGGCGTCGTGCCCATTGCCTGTCTGAAGGCGTGACAGAGATGGCTCAGACTGCAGAATCCGGTCTGCATCGCAATTTCCTCCAATGTCCTATCGGTATTACGCAGTAGGAAGCAGACGGCAGCGACTCGCTTCTTGGTTAAAAGTCGGGAGAAGCTCATGCCGAACAGCCGTACGAGGATGCGCTGAGTCTGTCGGACACTGTATCCCAGCTGATCCGCCAGCTCGGCAATATTAGGATGATCGGCATAGGCGCGATTCATAAAATTTTCGATGCGCACGGCGAGAAGTGCATTCGAAGGCTTGGTGGCATCGCTTTTCGGCGTCTGTTTGCCGCCGAGATGACGTCTGACATAATCGAGCGTCAAAAACAGCAGCTCCTCTGTCGCATACCGCGGCTCTCTGCTTGCGACGGTGCGTATGGCGGACGACAGATACCCATCGTACAGACCGAAGCATTTCAAAACGGTGATGTCGCAGATCGGCTGAAAGGCATTTCGGAATTCGGGAAAGAATGTCCCGTCCGCTCCCTTTTGGGACGGCGCAAAATCAAACAGAAAGCCGGTTCGCTCGGAAGCGGTATCCTCGTAGACATAATGGGTGATTCTCGGCGGAACGATAGCGATGTCGCCTTCATTCAAAAGATATTTCCGATGCTCTGCCGCAATTCTCATTCGTCCTTTCCTCACGGCATACAACTCATAACAGGAGTGAAAATGGTAATTCTCGCTGGAGCGAATGCCCTCGATGAAAGCTTCAGTAATTACAAAATTGCAGATAATGTCATTCTTTTCCATGGTATATAGCTCGGTGAATCGAGATGTCATTGCACGATTACGACATACTTACAAAAAATATGTCTGTCTCCTTTCTTGAAAAAACACCTCGGTCATGCTATAATCAGTACGGCACGATCCATTTTGATACAAACCGAGGAGAAATTATTATGACGATCAAAGAAAGAATTGCGGCGCGTGAGGCGCTTTGCGGATGCCATGTTCATTTTGGCGATTTTGCGGTTACGGAAATTCTGGCAGATATGGGCTACGACATGGTGTGGATCGATATGGAGCACACCACCTTGACCTGCGAGCAGGTACACGCACATATGCTGGCTGCCGCTGCGGCGGGAACACCGGTGATGGTACGTGTTCCGGTAAGCGATCTGACCAACACCAAGCGAGTACTGGAGATGGGACCGGATGCCATCGTATTTCCGATGGTACGTGACAGCGAGCACGCAAAGGAGCTGCTGTCGTGGACGCTCTATCCGCCCTATGGCAAGCGCGGATGCGGCCCCAAGCGTGCGGTGCGCTACGGCATGGACAATGAGCCGCATTATTATGGAGATGGACATCTGAAAATGTGCCGATTCGTTCAGATTGAACTTAAGTCGGCGGCAGAGGACGCGGAAAATATTGCCGCGCTCCCGCATCTTGACGGATGCATTCTGGGAATGCACGATCTGTCCGGTTCGATCGGTCGGCTCGGCGATGTTTTCTGCGAGGAGAACCTTACGCTGGCAAAAATGGCGATCGAGGCATTCAAAAAGCACGGAAAGACGGTAGGTGTATCTACCTGCGCCACCGATAAGGAAACGCTGACCCGCTACCGTGACATGGGCGTGAATCTGATCTTCAGCGGTGCGGATTTTGAGTATATACGCGATGGCGGTCTGCGGACACTGAAAACGCTGAAGGAGATTCAGAAAGGGGAACGAAGATGAAAGGAAGCCGAGCGATTCATCACAGACCCTATATCCCATACAATCGGTTGGCGGATGCGGCACGACCGTATATCTGCCGATTGGCACCGGGAGCCGACTCGGTCACACTGGAATGGATAGCCAAAGAGGACGGTGTCCATCGGCTGGTCATCAGAAAGCGCGGCGAAGAATCCGGCAGACGGATTCCGATCACGGAAGCCACCGTCACCGCAGATAAACTTTGCGAAAATACCGAATATGAGCTTTTCATCGAAAGCCCTACGGGACTTGTAAGCAATGTGCGTCTGTTTATAACCTCTCAGGTTCCCGAGGGGGCTGTGGTGATCAACTATCTGCATCCGCAGGATACCCAATACGATTTCAGCGGTAACTGCCTGTGCAGTCCATCACTGGTGCGCTTGGAAAGCGGACGACTTCTTGCCGGTATGGATCTGTTCGCTCCGAAAGCCGGACAGAACACCACAATCCTCTTTTTCTCGGACGATAACGGAAAAAACTGGCGATATCTGACGGATCTGCATCCCTTCTACTGGGCGAATCTTTTTCTGCATAAGGGAGCGGTCTATGCCCTCGGTCAGACGCAGGAATACGGCGACCTCTATATCGTGCGCTCGGAGGATGAGGGGGAAAGCTGGTCGGATCCGACCCTTCTTTTCTATGGCACCTCTTGGTGCTGTCGCGGCGGTGGGATCCAGCACACACCTATGCAGCTCACCCGCTTCGGGGGACGGCTGTACACCTCGTTTGAATACGGAAACTGGGGCTTATCCGACGGTCATCTGCCGGGCGTTCTGTCGGTGGATGAGGATGCTGATCTGATGTGTACGGAAAGCTGGAGCTTCTCCGAGCTTGCACAGTATAACGGCAAGTGGAAGGAAAACAGTATAATCAAGGGAGAGTCCATCGAAGGTAATCTTGTGGTCGGTCCCGACGGCGTTCTGTATGACATCATGCGTTATAAGGTGAACGAGTGGCTTAAGATGCGGGTGAACACGGAGGCTCCCGATGCGCCGCCGGAATATATCGCGATCGAGGAGGCGCCTGTCACCACATCCATGTTCCGAATTTTCCCCTACAAGGGAAAATATCTGCTGATCACCAACCGAAAAACCGATGAGACAGCCACGCTTTTTAGTGGCGGCAAGTACCGCAATGTTTTGTCCGCTTTTGTCAGCGAGGATCTGAAGAGTTTCAGGCTTGTTAAGGATCTCATAGATTTTCGGGATCATGATCCCGCGCTATACGGCTTCCAGTATCCCTGCTGTATCGCAGAGGAGGACGGTGTCCGTATGACGATACGTTCCGCCTTCAACGGGGCGGAGAATTTCCACAACGCCAATTACAGCCTGTATTATTATCTGAGCGATGAGGAGATCATGAGAGCCTTCTGAGTGATAGCAGACCTACTTGACATAGAGCCGATTATGATATATAATATATTTACATTATATCACATAGTGTAACAAATCTCAACCGTTTTGGGCAAAAATATATATCTGACATCAACATATTGGTTTATGATAAGAAAGGTGAAAAAAGCTATGAAGCTAATACGTGATATTTCCTACTGCGCCGACGGTCATCCCGCCAAAAAACTGGACCTGTACCTGCCCGAGGGGACAGGCTTCCCCACCTTTGTCTATTTCCACGGCGGAGGATTGGAAAGTGGCGATAAGGCTCAAGACGGGCTCGGTACATATCTGACGTCTCGCGGTATCGCCCTCGCAACGGCAAATTACCGCATGTACCCTACCGCACGGTATCCCGAGTTCATCATGGACGCCGCCTGTGCGGTTGCATTTGTAAAGGAACAGATCTGCAAGTACGGCGGAAATGACCGCATATATGTGGGCGGAAGCTCTGCAGGCGGATATCTTTCAATGATGCTGTGCTTCGACAAGCGGTATCTCGCGCCCTACAATATAGATCCGGACACCCTTGCGGGCTTCGTACACGATGCGGGACAGCCCACAAAGCATTTCAACGTCCTGCGCGAATACGGAGAGGACACCCGAAAAATTGTCGTTGATGAAGCGGCTCCGCTGTATCACATCGGTAAGTCCCCCGCCTATGCGCCCATGATGTTTATCGTCTCCGACAACGACATGGAAAATCGCTATGAGCAGACCATGCTTATGCTCTCCACCTTGAAGCATTTCCGCTATTCGGAGGATAAGATACGCCTGGAGGTCATGCACGGAAATCACTGCGCGTATGTCTCACGTCCCGCCGACGAAAACGGAGTTCATGAGTTCGGCAAGATGATCGCCGATTTTATAGATACAAGATTCAATTGACAAAAATTGCCGCAGGCTTGTGCAACCTGCGGCAATTTTTTATTTTACCCACTTTGTAAGCTTTTTATCGGTCTGTGCCAATACAGCAAGCCACTTTTTGTAGCGCTCCAAATCGAACGGAGGATATCCGAGCACATAGTGGTTGTATTCGGTGACATCTCCGTAGGTATACTTTATCACAAACATCTTGTGGTCTCCTGTGCTGACATTCAGTTTACCGATGACCTTGTTGATGTTCTTGTCTATATGCGTCTCGCCTGCCAGCACAACACTGCCGTCATCCGCGTCGGTAACCTCATATGTGACATCAAACTCCTCAAGACTGTCGTTTGACAGCACAACATTCGTCCACCAGCTGCGCGGCTCATCGATCATAATGCAGACCTTGGTCTGGGAACGGCGGATATATTCGAACGCCAGCTTTTTCGCGCCGTAATAATCCACCACCGCATCCGAAAGCTGGGGCCAGCCGTCGAGCATATTCCACCAAATAATGCCCGAGGTATACCACTTCTTGATGCGCATACGCTCCACAAAGTATTTCTTCGCCTCCGCTTGAGTGATCTGCGACATCAGCGAAAACTCCTCGAGCGATCCGGGCTTTTTACCGAAATAAGCATAAGCCTGATCAAGCATCAGCTTTATTCTATAGCTGTCAAAGCTTTTTTCATATTCCACGCATGTGGCGTGATACAGCCAATATTTGTCCATAGCTATGTCCCCGCCTCGCCACAGATGATCCTCGGGAATAAATTTCTTTATCGACTCTGTGCAATTACAGCCGTGATATCCCATTTCACTGATAAAATGAACGGGACTTTCGGTATATATAGGATTCTTAAAATAATTTCGAGGTCCCCACAAATGCCCCTCGGGGCACAGATCATAGCTTCCGCTTCTTCGATAATCCTCGTAAATTTCGGGTGAAATATACGGTGACGACGGAATGTAGGGTCTGAATGGATCGAAAATATGCAGTACCTCAGGAAGCACACTTCGTGTCAGCACATTATTATTTGGATCGCCGAGCTTATTGCCTGTGTATACAGTATCACATTCATTGTCGCCGCACCAAATCACAAGTGATGGGTGACGGCGTAATTTTTTGATCACCGATTCCGCTTCGACACGTATTTTTTCACAGAACCCCGCATCCTGCGGATATGCACCGCACGCCATGGCGAAATCCTGCCATACCATGATACCCTTTTCGTCACAGATATCAAAAAACTCGGTATCCTCATAAACATTTCCGCCCCAACAACGAACAATATTGCTGTGACTTTCCACAAATAAATCAAGAGCTTCTTTGACCTTATCCCGATCACGGCTGTGGAACGGATCAAGCGGTACCCAATTTGACCCCTTGCACATGATCGGCACACCGTTTATTTTGATGACAAACTTACCGTCCGCTCCCGCAGTAGCTGAGGATTCAAGTTCGACCACGCGAATACCAATACGGAAGTTCCTCGTATCAATTTGGGTGCCGTCACCTCGGTACAGCCGCGCTGTTACGGTGTAAAGCGCCTGCTCCCCGTAGTACATGGGGTACCAAAGCTTAGGATTGCTTATTGAAAATCTCATAACTCCACGGCTTGAATTGCATTCATTTACATATGTGAACTTGTGCTCACCGCATGCAAAATCAAGCTCACACCATAGCTTTTTATATTTACCGCTCGACTCGTCAAAGCTCCACAAGCTGCTTGGCAGCACATCAAAATTAAAGGCAACACGCATTTTTGCTTCCGTCGAAGATACACTCATGGTTTCAAAATGTATATCCTCGATCCGCTCTCGCTTCAATGTCTCTATATAAACAGGACGCCATATTCCGGCCGAAACCGCGCGGCAGAAAATATCCCAGCCGTATGAGCTTATCGCCTTACGCACGCCCAGTGCCTCATATTGATATGCCTGCGCTGACATTCCCGCCTCCACCGGCATTTTTATTCCCTCGTCAACCGCAGATTTAATATAAACATGAAGTGTATTTTTTGATTTAAGCTTCCCTGCAACATCAAAACGATGCTCAATGAACATATTATCGCTTGATCCGATCAGCTCACCGTTAAGGTAGTAATCGGCAATGCAGTCCACTGCCGAAAATACCAGTTCGGCACGCTCTCCGCCCGGAATCTCGGCTTCAAACTCGCGCTCATAACACCAGTCGTAAAGCTCGTATTTGCGAATTGCCTGCAAATTATCCCCGAAGAAAAGGTCATCAGGGAGAAGTCCCGCTCTTTGAAGATCAAGTTCAACATTTCCGGGCACAACAGCGGGTACGCTTGGCTTTTTTTCAAGCTCGCTCAGTTCTGATATGCGTTCCTCGCAATGAAAGAAGTACAGCTTCCAATTTCCGTTAAGATCGATTCTCATAAAATCCTCCGAATACCAAAAATTCTATCTGATTTTATTCTACAGCAAACCGTCATGCAAAACATGGCGGTTTTTAATATATTCTTCCCGTTTTATTGCATTTTTTCGGTTCTGTTTCCGACTCTGAATTTCAGCGGACTTATACCGTAGCGTCCTTTAAAGGTTCTCATGAAGTTGGAAAATGATTCAAAGCCGCATTCATAGCATATATCTGTCACCGACAGCTCCGAGTTGGCAAGCATACGGCAGGCATTTTTTATTCGCAGGTCGATAAGATAGCTCTTGAAGTTCCGTCCCGTTGAACTCTTAAACAGCTCGGAAAAATATCCCGCCGACAAATGAACAGTCTCCGCCGCGTCGGCAAGGGTGATTGGTTCACTGTAATGGCTGTGGATATAGAGTATCGCCGCACTGATCGGCGAATCACGCAGCCCCGGAGTTTCACTTCCCTGCTCGCAATTTCGCAGCAGCTCGATCATAAGCGCGTCGATAAGACGCGATGCGTACAATTCAAACAGGTCGGACACCCCATCCACGGGCAAACGGTCATACTCCCCGCAAAGTGCGCCAAAAAGCTCCTCCACAATAAGGCGGTGTGGCTCATCAAGGGTCACAAAATGGTCGATTCCGCGGGATTTTTCCACCAATATGCGCGCATAGACCACCGGAGAGATGTATTTGTCGTCAAACATCACGCCAAACACCTCTGTGGTCTCGGCACAGACGAAGGAATGACAATCAGACGGAGTAAACATATAAAAATCTCCCGGGTGTACCTCATGTGCGACTCCGTTGATAACATGCACCCCGCCACCCGACAGCACCAGCTCCGCTTCACAGCAGTCATGCCAATGATCACGGCAGTCGCCTACCGCTTTGCGCTTCACCATAATGTTTTTATGTCTGGCATCGCAGATGGTATAAAAATCCAATTTCTTCATTTATTCACCTCTCGAACCGTAATGCTTTCTCTTTGATTATACACTATCTGAGTTCACCGGTCAAGCGGGAACTTTAAAATATTGTATTTTTTCGGAATTCTCGCCTTGCATCATGGCCTTTTTCACCTTTTTTCGACAATGTCGAATCACGCCGACGAAAGTGGAGCACATTTTTAGCAGTTTTTATTGATTTTTACTTTATTTTGTAGTATCATATATATGTTGGTAAAAAATATATTTATTAGAAAGTGAGATCAGCCATGAAATACTATTATCGGATCAAAGCAGACACAATTCTCGACGAGCTCGGACACGAACACACCGTTTACGGTATAGCGATCTACCAAAACGGCAAAGCCTTCCCGGAGCGAATCATCGGCGATATATTCTGCGAGCGCGATGCTGCAGAATGGTTCGTCGGACTTTGTAACGACCTTGAACTATGTCCCGAACAACTCGATGACGCAGTTGCCGATGTAATCGTTGCATGAGGCGTTGGGGGGACAAAAGTATATTTCCCCACTAAACTAAAACAGGTGTTGACTCGCTTTGGAATCAACACCTGTTTAGTTTACTTATTCAATATTTTCTTTAAATACTGTCCCGTGTACGAGCGCTCACACGCCGCTACCTCTTCGGGTGTACCCGTCGCCACTATCTCACCGCCGCCATCGCCGCCCTCGGGACCGAGGTCAATGATGTAATCGGCGGTCTTTATCATGTCAAGGTTGTGCTCGATGACAATGACCGTGTTGCCCGCATCCACAAGTCTCTGAAGCACCTCTATCAGCTTCTTGACGTCCGCCATATGCAGACCCGTAGTCGGTTCGTCGAGGATGTAGACCGTTTTACCCGTGGAGCGCTTGGCAAGCTCGGTAGCGAGCTTGACTCGCTGTGCTTCACCACCCGAAAGAGTGGTTGACGACTGACCGATCTTGATATAACCGAGACCGACATCGCTTAGGGTTTGCAGCTTGCGCGCCAGCTTCGGCAGACTTGCAAAGAATTCAAGGCCTTCCTCAACGGTCATGTCAAGCACATCGGAAATATTCTTGCCCTTATATTTGACCTCCAGCGTATCGCGATTGTAGCGCTTGCCCTTGCACACATCGCAGGTGACATACACATCCGGCAGGAAGTGCATCTCAATACACTTCACACCATCGCCCTCGCAGGCTTCGCATCTGCCGCCTTTGACGTTGAAGGAGAAACGCCCGGAGGTATAGCCGCGCATCTTCGCGTCGGTGGTCTTGGCAAACAGCTCGCGAATATCGGTGAACAATCCTGTATATGTGGCGGGATTGGAGCGCGGCGTACGACCGATGGGGCTTTGGTCGATGGCAATGATCTTGTCAAGATTTTCGATACCCTCGATGCGCTTGTGCTTGCCGGGATAGGTGTATGCGCGGTTTAGCTCATGCGCCAACACCTGATACAATATCGAGTTTACCAGCGACGACTTGCCCGAACCGGACACACCCGTCACACAGCAGAAAAGTCCCAGCGGAAAATCCACATTGATATTTTTAAGGTTATTTTGCTGTGCTCCCACGACTTTCAGGAACTTACCGTTGCCGCTTCGGCGCAGTGCAGGAATCTCGATCTTCTCGCGCCCCGACAAAAACGCGCCTGTTATGGAATTTGGATGAGTCTTAATCTCGTCGGGAGTACCCGCCGCCACGATCTCGCCGCCGTGTACGCCTGCACCCGGACCGATATCAACGATATAGTCGGAGGCCTCCATGGTTTCCTCGTCATGCTCGACCACAATCAGACTGTTGCCCGCGTCGCGTAGGCGTTTTAATGTGGCGATAAGCTTGGAATTATCCCTCTGATGCAAACCGATACTGGGCTCGTCCAGTATATACAGCACACCCATCAGCGATGAGCCGATCTGCGTTGCGAGACGTATGCGTTGTGCCTCACCGCCCGAAAGCGAGCCCGCTTTGCGGGAAAGGGTGAGATATTCGAGTCCCACGCTCTCAAGGAATCCGAGGCGGGATTTGATCTCTTTAATGATCTCCTTGGCGATCGCCGCTTCCATATCGGTAAACTGCAGGGAATTTACAAACTCAAGCGCTTTCGACACCGACTTGCGACAAAACTCGTCGATATTCAGCCCGCCGACCGTGACTGCCAGCGAAATAGGGTTGAGTCTCATGCCGTGGCATTCGGGGCAGGGAGTGTCCTCGATAAATTCCTCATAATACTCATTCTGTGTCTGGTCAAAGCGCGTCTGTATCATATTGATAACGCCGTCAAATTTGACCCTCTGAACCTTTGCAGCCCCCTCCCAATAGCGGGTGATCTCGTAAACTTCGTTGCCTGTACCGTATAAAAGCGCCTTCATCGCCTTCGCGGAGTAATCGCTAAGCGGCATATCAAGCGTGAAGCCGTATTTCTTCGCTACCGCCTCAAACAGCGGACCATTCCAGCTTACCTCCTCAAGGGATTTAAAGCCGTTGACCTGTATTGCGCCCTCACGCAGTGACAGTGATTTGTCGGGAATGACTTTGTCCACCGCCACAGTGCGCATCTCACCGAGACCTGCACATTTAGGACAGGCGCCGAAAGGGTTGTTGAAGGAAAACATTCTCGGTGACAGCTCGCCGACAGATATACCGTGCTCCTCACAGGCATAGCTCTGTGAAAACGTCAGTTCGGTGTCACCGTCAAACACTTCCCCGTCACGCAGCACCACTGAGATCACAAGATTGCCGTCGGTAAGCGCGAGCGCGGTCTCCACCGAGTCCGCAAGACGTGAACGCATGTCCTCACGGCGCACCAGACGGTCTACGACGACTTCAACAGTGTGCTTTATATTCTTGTCGAGCTTTATGTCCTCGCCAAGGTCGTAAAGCGAGCCGTCCACGCGTACGCGAACATAACCGCTCTTTTTCGCGTCCTCAAATATCTTCTCGTGCATACCTTTTTTGCCGCGTACCATGGGCGCAAGCACCATAAAGCGCGTACCCTCGGGCAAGGTCATGATGCGGTCAATTATCTGATCCACGGTCTGCTGCCGTATCTCCTTACCGCATACAGGACAGTGCGGTATACCCACGCGTGCATACAAAAGACGCAGATAGTCGTAAATTTCCGTCACCGTGCCCACGGTGGAACGTGGATTTTTTGAGGTGGTTTTCTGATCTATGGAAATCGCGGGCGAAAGCCCCTCGATGGAATCGAGGTCGGGCTTGTCAAGCTGCCCTAAGAACATTCTCGCATAGCTCGACAGCGACTCTACAAAGCGGCGATGTCCCTCGGCATAGATGGTATCGAACGCCAGCGAGGATTTGCCGGAGCCCGAAAGTCCCGTAAATACCACCAGCTTGTCGCGTGGTATAGTGAGGTCGATATTTTTTAGGTTGTGCACACGCACACCTGTCATTTTTAGGTCTGCCATTTATTTTTCTCCTGTTTTAGGTTATTCCCTGCAAATTTTTGATCTTGTCACGCAGATACGCGGCACGCTCGAACTCCAGCTTCTTAGCCGCATCCTTCATCTCGGCGGTAAGCTCGTCGATAAGCGCCTGCTTGTCGTCTGCCGACAGCTTCTTTTGATCGCGCAGTGCATCACGCAGCTTCTTTTCGGGAGCCCCCTCGGCTTCCTTCTTGCCGATCTCGATAAGGTCGCGTACACTCTTTTTGATGGTCTGCGGCGTGATGCCGTTGGCTTCGTTATATGCCTGCTGTATCTCGCGACGGCGGTTGGTCTCGTCTATAGCCGCCTTCATGGACGGTGTGACTCCATCGGCATACATGATGACCTTACCGTCGGAGTTGCGCGCCGCACGACCGATGGTCTGAATCAGCGAAGTCTCAGAACGCAGGAAGCCTTCCTTGTCTGCATCAAGTATCGCCACCAGCGACACCTCGGGAATATCAAGTCCCTCTCGCAGCAGGTTAATGCCCACAAGCACATCGAATACTCCGAGACGCAGGTCGCGGATTATCTCACTGCGCTCCATGGTCTCTACCTTGTGATGGATGTATTTGACTTTGATAAGGTTCATTTCAAGGTACTCGGTAAGATCCTCCGCCATCTTCTTGGTGAGCGTGGTGACAAGCACACGCTCGCCACGCTCAACCCTTGCGTGTATCTCACCGATGAGATCGTCGATCTGCCCCTCAACAGGGCGCACCTCTACCTCTGGGTCAAGCAGTCCTGTGGGACGTATGATCTGCTCCACCGTCTGCTCGGAATGCTGTTTTTCATACTCCGAGGGTGTCGCACTTACGAAAATCGCTTGATTTATCTTTGATTCAAACTCATTAAAGAACAGCGGACGATTATCAAATGCCGACGGCAAACGGAAACCGAACTCCACAAGATTGGTCTTTCGCGCACGGTCACCGCCGCTCATACCCTTGACCTGCGGAAGCGTAACATGGGATTCGTCCACGAATAAAAGAAAATCCTTCGGGAAGTAGTCAAGCAGTGTATACGGAGTAGACCCGGGCGCACGACCCGCCATGACGCGGGAGTAATTTTCAACTCCCGAGCAGAATCCGATCTCTCGGAGCATTTCAAGGTCGTATCGTGTCCGTTCCTCGATACGTTGAGCCTCAAGCAGCTTGTTCTGCGAGCGGAAGAAGTCCACGCGCTCCACAAGCTCCTCTTCGATCTCTCGAAGCGCCTGCTCACGACGGTCGTCGGAAACCGCGTAGTGGGTCGCAGGATATATTGCCACATATGAAAGTGTACGTATCAGCTCGCCTGTAACGGTATTGATCTCGGAAATGCGCTCGATCTCGTCACCGAAAAATTCCACCCGTATCGCCTTATCGCCGCTGGACGCGGGAAGCACCTCTACCACATCGCCGCGCACACGGAACTTGTCGCGGACGAAGTTCATGTCGTTACGGTCGTAGGACATGGAAATAAGCCGCTTTGTCAGCTCATCCCGCTCCATGACCATACCGGGGCGCAAAGCGATAAGCATGCTCTGATACTCCATCGGGTCACCGAGAGAGTAGATGCAGGACACACTGGATACGATGATAACGTCCCGCCGCTCAAACAGCGAGCTTGTAGCACTGTGTCTGAGCATGTCTATCTCGTCATTGACAGAGCTGTCCTTTTCAATGTATATATCCTTGCCGGGGATGTACGCCTCGGGCTGATAGTAGTCGTAATAGGAAACGAAAAACTCCACGGCATTTTCGGGAAAAAATTCGCGGAACTCCGAGCAGAGCTGTGCCGCGAGAGTTTTGTTGTGCGCCAGCACCAGCGTAGGACGGTTGACCTGCGCTATGATGTTCGCCATGGTAAAAGTCTTACCCGAGCCGGTGACGCCGAGAAGCGTTTGATGCTTCATCCCCGCCTCCACGCCTGCGGAAAGTTTTTCTATGGCAGCAGGCTGATCACCTGTAGGCTTATAGGGAGAATGCAGCTTGAATCTATCCATGAGCGAGCCCTCCGGAAAATTTGTTCGCTTGATTTTTTCTTACTGTTATACAGTATACCACAAAACCTTTTAAATGTAAATAGGGAGAACACAAATATTTGTTCTCCCTATCGTATTATTTTTTGAAATTTTGGTTCCATTTCCATCTGCGGTACAAGGTCACACAGTAATCTTTCAAATGCGGTGCAAAAAATACCACAAGATTGAGCAGTGCGAAGATAAGTCCGAGTCGTCCCGACCATGAACCCGTGACAAATAGCCAAAGAAGCAATACACCGTCCGCAAGCGCGAGCCACTTTGCCTCCACGGGAATCAAGAAGAATATGCGGAACTCACTGCGAGGAAAAAGGATGGCGTACGCAAGAAACATCGTAAGATTCAGATAGGTGTTATCGGCATATCCCGTGATAAAGCCCGAAATGATAGCACCCACGGCACCTAAAAGATAGTACGCCGTAAAGCCGAATGAGCCCCACTGTGCTTCAAGGGTCGAACCGATGGAATAGTAAAAGTAGAGCGCTAAAATCGCAAATGCCAAACTCGATCTCGGCGGCAGGAACAGGAAGGTGAATATACGCCACACTTCCCCCTCGAAAATCGCCGCGCGGTCAAACATCAGCGTGTAGTACAGCGACACACCCATCTGACGGGACAGCATAAGATCCATTAGCCAAACAATTGCCATAGCGCCCACAAGCACCAGCATCAGATTTTTAACGGCATATTTTCCGTATTTGCGCTCTAATTTATTAAGTAAATCCTGACGGTAGTACACAAAATCACCTCCGTGAAGTATAACACTATTATTTTACCACACAAGCGGCGATAAATCAATTTTATACAGGATTATTTACAAAAAGGTGACATTTCGGAAAGCGTTTGCCAGATAAGATCGGTGTAATTGTAATGTCCGCCGTCGCCCACCACCATCACACAGCTTTCACGACAGCCTGCGGCGGTATATATCCGCTCGATCTGCTCATATGCCTTTTTGACGCCCTCAATGGGAAAAATGGTATCCTTCGCTCCTGCCGCCACCACAAGAAGCCGCGGCTCGCATTCATTATACGGCAAGCCCAGAAGCTCGATAAGCTTTTCTTTCGCCGTTATACGCCACTTGTCAAGCGGTATATTGCCATCAAAACCGAGGAGCGGCGCGGTATTCTTCAAATTCTCATATTCGTATTCGTGCGTGTTCTTTGTCATGACTGCCTCCGTACAGATTATCTGATTAAATTATGGCATCATCACATCGATTTGTCAATCATCGGCGGAACAAGCCGAAAATTTTTACGTCATATCATGTAAGAAACCGAAATTTTCGGTGTCTTATTAAGTAAAGGAATCTTTCAATAACCATATGGAGGTGGATAAATTGACCGATGAAGCTATAATTGAACTGTATTTTTTGCGAAATGAGGACGCTATACGCGAATCGGACACAAAATACGGCGCATACTGCCACGCAATCGCCGAAAATATCTTAAAAAGCGGCGCGGATGCCGAGGAATGCGTCAACGATACATGGATGCGTGCGTGGTTGGCCATACCGCCGCAGAGACCGCGCGTATTAAAGCTGTTTTTCGCCCGAATCACCCGAAACCTATCCTTCAACCGCCACCGCGAGCTGACCGCCGACAAGCGCGGAAGGGGCGAGCTCGATGTAGTGCTTGATGAGCTTGAATACTGCATAGGCACATCGGATGTTGACGAACATATTGAAGCCGAAGCGCTTGGAGAGTCGATAAACCGCTTTCTTGCCGCTCTTGACGTGCGGGAGCGCAGTGTATTTCTACGGCGATACTTCTACGCCGAGCCCATCGGCGTTATTGCGGCGCGGTACGGACTGCGCAGCGGCAATGTCAGCACCATTCTGTCGCGCACACGCAAAAAGCTGAGAGCACACCTGCAAAGGGAGGGATACATAGTATGAAAAAAGAAGATTTATGGAACGCTGTCGGCGAGGCAGACGACATCTATTTAAAGGAGAGCGAAGAGCTCATGGGTGTGACATACAATCCGCCCGGGGTTGGCAAAACACTTATTTATGCCGCATCAATCGTGGCAGTATTCGGTGCAATGCTGATTCTGCCAAAGGTGCTCTTCGGCGGAAGCTGGGGCACCCCTGCAGATACGAGCAAGGTAAACGGAAGTGATACGACAGAAGTGAGTGACAGCGATACGGATGTCACAGCAGACACCGATGCGGATACCTCCGCTCCGGACGATTACAAAAAGGAATACATTTCATACCACGAGGGCGTACAGTTATCCTTCCCCATAGATGTTGACGATGACCGCTACCTACTCTTCCAAACGGATCCGTCATATGAGAGTGTATTGTACCAAATCTTCTATCTTGCCTCCGACGGAAATTGGGACGGCGAGATACTGCGCATCTACAGATACAGTGAGGGCGAATACGAGCGAAATGTGCTCGCCAATTTTATCACACCCACATACCCGCTTGGTACCGACGGCGAATATTACTACGTTATGACCGTGCCGACGGATGTTTCGATCGACCCAAACGACGAGGCAGGCATCAAGACCGCCTCCGTCTGGCGTGAGCACGTCAAAACCTATTTTGCGCTCGAAAACGGCCTCACACCGCTTGACAAAGGCGAATTCCACTCCCGCGAGTACACCTACGACGGTGAGCATAAATTTATCCGCTACTATCCATACGGCACGGACACCGATTATTTCTATACGCTGGTGCTTTCACAGCCCGCCGAACAGGGTAATGACGGCATATGGTGCGTTGAGCGGTGGTACGACATGCAGAAGGCGATATCCACACCGCACGCGGGCGATACGTCCGAGCCCGTTACAAAGATCACGGGAAATATACACATAGAATTTCCCGACAGCGGCATGCTTTCGGCGAAGGAGTACTACGCCGAGCTTCACGCTAAGGTGTGGAAGGGTCAGACCGCCGTGCCTATGAAGTATCTCGACCCGTTGACCGTCTCCATCGCATTCGCACGCGAGGTTCTCGGAAACGAATTTGCCGACGCAAGCTATTTTGTGGAGGTCGACGGCGTGCCGGAGGGTGAGTATACCTATTAAAAAATGCGCCGATGTTATTGCAAAATCCCCCCGTGTATGGTATAATAAACAAAAAGCCACGGGGGACTACAACATGTCAAAGAAATACGCCATAGGTATAGATTTCGGAACTCTTTCGGCGAGGGCAGTGCTGGTTTGCACGGATAACGGCGAGGTGATCGCCTCCGCCGTGTCGGAATATGCGCATAAGGTCATGGAGCGTGAGCTTCCATGCGGGATAAAGCTGAAGCCCGATTCGGCGCTCCAACATCCGCAGGACTATCTTGACGCGCTTCACGAGACCGTCGGCACAGTGCTTCGCGAATCGGGAGTGTCGGCAGACGACATTGTGGGTGTGGCAACGGATTTCACTTCAAGCACTGTCTTTCCGATAGATTCGGACGGTACACCTCTTTGCTTCAAGGAGGAATACCAAAGCAGCCCTCATGCATACGCAAAAATGTGGAAGGATCACACCTCCCACGAATATTCGGAGCGGCTTCGCACCTTATCCGAGGAAAGAGGCGAAGCGTTTCTCGGCGATTACAGCGGAAAGATATCCAGCGAATGGCTGATACCCAAGCTTGCCGCGATAGCTGTAGAGGACGAGTCACTTTACAATGATACCGCAAAGTATATCGAAGCGGGCGACTTTATCGTTATGAAGCTGACGGGCTCCATGAGCACTTCATCGGGGAACGCAGGCTTCAAGGCACTTTGGAACTCGGATTCGGGCTTCCCATCGGGGGAGCTTCTGCACACGGCGTACCCCGACATCAAAGGCGATCTGCGCGAAAAAATAGTCACCAACGTACTTCCCGTGGGCAGTATTGCAGGATATGTTGACCGTGATGGAGCGCTTCTCACAGGACTTTGCGAGGGTACGCCGGTCTGCGTCAACATGATAGATGCTCACGCCGCCATTCCCGCTGTTGGTATCACCGCGCCGGGGAAGCTGCTTATGATAATGGGCACTTCCACCTGTCATCTTGCGATGTCCAAGGAGAAGAAAAAGTGCAAAGGTGTCACGGGGGTTGTAAAAGACGGCTTTGTTCACGGGTATTACGCCTATGAAGCGGGACAAAACTGCGTCGGCGACTGTTTTGATTGGTTTGTTACTCATATGGTCCCCGCTGAATATACAAAAGAAGCACAGACTCGCGATATCGGTATTCACGCACTGCTTTCCGAGAAAGCAGAAAAAAAGCGTGCGGGAGAAAACGGGTTACTTGCGCTTGACTGGTGGAATGGGTGCCGAAGCGACCTTCTAAATGATCGACTCTCAGGTATGATACTCGGCATGAATCTCTCCACCCGCGCCGAGGATATATACCGTGCGCTTATTGAAGCCACGGCGTTCGGCACACGTCTCATATGCGAGAATTACCGGTCGGCGGGAATAATATTCGACGAGATCATCGCCAGCGGCGGTATTGCGAAGAAAAATCCACTTATGATGCAGATATACGCCGACATTGTCGGAACGCCCATACATATTGCCGAGACCGATCAGGCAGGAGCCCTCGGCTGTGCCGTCATGGCGGCAGCGGCGGGAAGTGCATGGAGAAATATCACCGAGGCGGCGCAGGCTATGGTGAAGCCATGCGTTAAGACATATTACCCCAATCCCGAGAGCACCTGCGTGTACGACAAGCTGTACGCGGAATATGTAAGGATGCACGATATTTTGTCTGAGGATGACAGCCCGACATCGCTGCTTTATTCGCTCAGAACATCGTGATATGGGATGTAAAAAAAGCCGCGCTCACGCACGGCTTTTTCCTATTTGGTTGCAAGCAAATTCAAATCCCACGCGGGAACATATTCATACCGCCGCAGATAGAGCTTGCGGTAGCCAAGCTCACGCACAAGCATCGGCAGCCTGTACATATCCTCGCTCCTGTGATACATTGACACAAGCAGCTCGGGGCGCTCGCGTGCGATCACCTCACGCGAGCCGAGAAGCGCTTCATATTCCGCGCCCTCTACATCGTATTTGATGTAATCGCACTTGCCGCCGTAAACGCTGTCAAGCCGCGCCGCAGCAACGGATTTGATCTTTGCGCCTGTTTTAACTCCCACATCGCCCATCAGTGTAGAATTGCGGTTGCCGCCCGAGGTAAAGGACAGCATCTGCTCCTCATTCCATGCCGCACAGTTGCAGGCGGTTATCTTATACGGCGCCGTCTCGGCAAAGGTACACAGCTTCTTAAAATTGCGCAGATCGGGCTCAAAGGCGCAGATATGTGAAAGCGCCGGCGCATATGCTGCGAGCTCACGGATGCTGTCACCGTTATACGCGCCGAGGTCTGCAGTCTTGCGGTAATCCTTCGCGTGCAAAACACGGTTCATGACCTCATCCGGCGTCACCGTATGGCGGCGCAGATATTCGAGTTTTCCCGTCAACTTATAAAGTATCACATCGCAGAAGGTCTGCCGCGACAGCTCGTCAGAAAGAATCTCACACGCCACCGACAGCTCGTCTCTGTGCGCTTTAAAAAACGAAAGATCAAACAGCTCGCTGTCCGATACCACGGGCACGTCGGGGATGTACAATTCCCTCTCGGCATCCAGCTTGTATATATTCGCGAGCACATCGGGAAGCTGCGAGCCAAAGGACACGACGATCACAAAATCGTCGTACTTCTCGCATATCTCCGCGTAACTCATCACAACTTTGCCGTGAAATAACTGATGACGTACGAATCCGTCGGATGCAAAAAAGTCGGCGACCTTGATGCCGTGCTCCGAAAAAACGGCGAGGATCTTATCCGCGCCGTTTCCCATCCCGTACATCACTATCGGTTTTTCACACTCGCGAAGCTCACGCCACATATCGTAGCTCACTTCGATCTCATTTACCGTATGACATATCTTCATATCTTTAAAAATCTCTTTGCGTTATTATAGAATATATCCTCGCGCTCTTTTTCGGTGAGGTCTATCTTCATAAACCGATCGATCTCGCCCGCAGTGTTCTTTACGGGGTAATCGGTTCCGAACATCACGCGGTCTGTGCCGAACTTATGAATGAGCTCGCCTGCTTTTTCGGGAGTCAGAACCCACAGAGCGCTGGAAGTATCGTACCACACGTTGGGTCTGCCTGCAAGGCAGACCGCCGCCTCATCCCATGCGCAGTATCCGCCGAGATGCGCCGCCACCACCTCCAACTTTGGGAAACGGTCAAGCACACGCGCCAGCTTCTTCGGCTCGGAGAAGCGATATTTCGGGCGCGGGTCGCCCATGTGCATATACAGCGGCATACGCCCCTCGATGATCTCGTAAAGTGCCATCAGCTTATTATCGTCAATGTCGATACCTTGAATATCGGGATGCAGCTTCACGCCGCGAAGTCCAAGCGCCGCCGCACGTTCCACTTCTCCCGCGAAATCGGGATAATCCTGGTGTATACCCATAAAGCCCACCGTCTCAAAGCCGTCATCCCGCGACTTTTGTACCAGCGCCGCGATGGAATCGTTGACCTTCTGCACCTGCTTGGGGTTAGTTGCCACTGAGAAAAGCAGCATGCCCGCAACGCCGTTTTCCTTGCAGTTCTCCGCCAGCTCAGCATATGTGCCCTTGCCCTCGGAGGTAAACTCATAGAACACGTTAAGGCTCGCTACCGCCTTTTCTGCGATAGCCTCGGGATAGGTATGAGTGTGGATATCGAATATTTTGTACATCTTTGAACTGTACATCCTGTATGCCTTCTTTATTTAATAAACAAATTCCTGATAGATCGCACGGAGTGCATCCTCAAAGTCTGTTTCCTCAACGCCGACGATGATGGAGATCTCACTGGAGCCCTGGTCTATCATACGGATGTTGATGCCCGCGCCGCTGATTGCTTTGAACACACGTGCAGCAGTACCCTTAGCCTTGACCATAGCACGTCCTACTACCGCAACAAGTGCAAGTCCGTCCTCGATAGCGATAACATCGGGGTTGACCTGACGGCAGATGCCTGTCTTGATTGCATCACGCTTACCCTCGATCTCGTGGGTGTTAAGCACAATACTCATGTTGTCGATACCCGACGGAAGATGCTCAAAGCAGATGCCATTGTTTTCGAGTACTTCAAGCACACGGCGTCCGAAGCCTACCTCGGCGTTCATCATATCCTTTTCGATATTGAGGACCGAGAATCCCTTCTTGCCCGCAACGCCCGTAATGACGTTGCCCGTGTCATATTTGTCGCTGTGGGATACAATGAATGTACCGCGTGCTTCGGGATTGTTGGTGTTTCTGATATTTATCGGAATACCGGCAATTCTGACCGGGAAAATAGCATCCTCATGAAGCACGGTCGCGCCCATGTAGGAAAGCTCGCGAAGCTCATGGTAGGTAATCTCGCTGATAACACGGGGGTTCTCGATAATACGCGGATCAGCCATCAGGAAGCCGTCAACGTCGGTCCAATTTTCATATATATCGCAAGCCGCCGCACGCGCTACAATGGAGCCGGTGATGTCCGAGCCGCCGCGTGAGAAGGTCTTGATGGTATCATTGGGCATGGAGCCGTAGAAACCGGGGATTACAGCATATTCGTGCTTTTTGAGCGTCGCAGACAGCACAGAGTTAGTACGCTCCGAATCAAACTTACCGTTATCGTTGAAGAAGATCACTTCTGCCGCGTCGATGAATGCAAAATCAAGATACTTTGCGAGAATCTTACCGTTGAGGTACTCGCCGCGGCTTGCCGCGAAATCACGTCCTGCCTTGTGGATGAACGCGTTCTTGATAAGGTGGAAATCCTCCTCTAAGGAGAAATCAAGCTCAAGCTCCTTGATGATACCGTTATATCGATCCTCTATCTCGCTGAAGCATTTGGAGATATCCTCACCCTTTGCCGCAAGCTCATAGCATGCGTAAAGCATATCGGTGACCTTGGTATCGTTTTTATGGCGCTTGCCGGGGGCGGAGGGCACCACATAACGACGCTCGGGCTCCGCCTTGATGATATTTGCAACTTTTTTAAACTGTGCGGCATCCGCAAGCGAACTGCCGCCGAATTTTACAACTTTCAGCACGTTAATTACCTCTATCTATTATGAATTTGATCGTCGAAATAAATGTACATATAATATATTATATGAAAAAAGCCGCATTTTGTCAAGTGAAACGCGGCTCTTTTCAAAAAATTCGTAATCGTTGACAGCGAAGAGGCAAAAACCTGCCGTGCTATGTGTACATTTTAACAGACTAAATCGTGAGCATTCTGCGCAGTTAACATTTTACGTGACAAAAATACCGTCAACTATCACTGCCTATGTATTCCACATACTCCTCAAGGCACATGTTCATCTGATACATGCGCTGTGCGTGGTAGCGTCCCACATAGCGGTAGTGCCATGGCTCCCATGAAATACCCGTGATATCCACCTTGTCCTGCGGATAGCGCAGGATAAAACCGAATTTCCAGCAGTTTTCCTTTAACCACTTGAAGACATCTGTATTGCCGAACGCAATATCTGCCGAGTCAAGATTGTGCATATCCAGTGCAAGTCCCGTCTGATGCTCGCTTGATCCCGGAGGATTCGAAATGGATGCCACATAGTCGGGATCCTTGTAGATATCGAGATAATAATTGTACAGATATTCCTGATAAGCATAGCTTCGGTATGCGCTGGTCACCGTGACGTCCTCATAGCCTGCCGCCTTCATCTCACGGAACAGCGCTTCAAGCGCCATCGCCGCATTTTCGCGAAGCTGCTGCATGGCTCTGCCGTCGTCACGGGTCGCCGACACCGACATAAGGTCCTGCGGCGTATAGTCCGAGCCGAGCTTATTGTTAATATTAACAAGTGTCAAAAACTCGGTGGTATTGCCGGGATTCATATAATCCTCGTACACCGTAAGATTGGTGACAAACCCAAGATCAGGCAGACTTGCCATTGCTTCCTCTTCTTCGTCAAGCGGATCCAGTCCGAAGGGCGACTGCAGTAAAAATGACAGCTCGGCGTACTCGGGTTCTGTATTTTTATCGAGCTTACCATTTTCATTAAGATTGGTGATCTCGCGCTCCACCGTAACCTTATGAGCACGCTCATCCACGGTGGTGCTCAGTCCCTTAAAGTAGGTGCTGACAAAATCCACAGGCACATACAGCTCGTCATCCTCAAAATAGCACTCCGCACCCAGTCTTGTTTCCACATCGTTCACATAGACAACGCGAGAGTCGGTAACAAATCGAATAGTCTCTGCCTCATCGCCCTTGATGACATATTTCATATCCTCCACCGAGCCCGTCACCGCAAGGTCAAGCATCTCGGCGATATCGGTAAAGCTGACATATACACGTCCGCCGCGCACGGCTTTGGTATAGGGAAGCGAATACTTCTCGTCTCCGATAACATAGCTGTATCGCGAGGAATCTGTGGAATCCACGCGGGTAAGATCAACAAACAGCAGCGCGGCGCAGAGTCCTGCCATTACGGCAAACACCACAAGGAACAGCACGAATCTCGAAAAATATGTCTTGATACGCGCCGAACGTCGTTTTTTTATGTAATACTTTTCCCTTTGACGATTAACTCTGTTTATCTCGATCTGCTCGGCAGTGAGCTTTACACGGTCACGCTCAGAGCGGCGCTGATTGGGAGTCTGGCTTGTTATGCGGCTCATGGACGAGCCGTTGACTGAACGCCTCGACTGTGCAGAATGCGTCTGCTGACGAGGCTGCTGAGGACGATTATTCTGCGTCCCTGCAGTACGCCTGCCGGCGTTCCTGTTTTGCTGAGACTGAGCATATGCCCCATTCTGTCGTGAACCGCTCTGCTGACCTCTCTGTGTATTTTGTGTATTATTAACGTTGTTGCCGTTTGGACGGTTCTGCCATCCGTTATTTGGCTGACGGTTATTATTCATATACATCCTCTGCGATCATACTTATAGCATTATACTAACATTATATCACACATTTCGCATTAAATAAAGAGGAAATCGTATTTTTCCAAAAAAATTTATTCATTTCTCTACATTCTCATATTTCCATGCTCTTTTCGCTTCTGACCGTACTCTTGGTTTTTTCAAACACATAGCTCGAATCTGAAATAGAATTGAAGCAGCAGTTGTAGATCATGTCGATTATATTGATCTGCCCCTGGATCAGCGGGAAATCCTCATCCACATATTTTCCCGAATCACAGGCAGTAGTGCAGAATGATATATCCGAATATTTCGACAGCGGCGTTCCCACAAAATCCGAAAGAGATACCACTGTGATACCGCTTTCCTTTGCAGGCTTAGCAAGCTCTATAATGCCCCTGGTTCTGCCCGACGAGGATATGGCAAAAAGCGCATCCCCCTTTTTAAGCAGTGAAACCTTCATTTTGGCAATGATTATGTCACTGTCATATGCACACGGTACTTTTAAGCGAAACAGCTTTGTACAGGCGTAATGAGCGGTGACGGCAGCAGTGCCGAAGCCGACAAAATATATGAATCCGGCGTTGCTTATCTTTGCCGCTACCTCTTCAAGCGCTTTGGGACTGACAGTGTTTTTACAGCTTTTTGCTATCGAAATTGAAAGCCCGCATACATTGCCGATGATCTCGGTAACCGATCTCTCCCTACTCATACGGGTGTCAAGCTGCTCCATCCCTCTGTCATCCTCGGACAGCTCCTCACGAAGCGTCCGCTTAAATTCCTTGAAGCCCTCAAATCCGAGTCGTTTCACAAGTCGGCAAACCGTGGCGTAGCTCACATCCGCTCGCTCTGCCAGCACGCTTATGGTCATATCCGCAGCCTCGGATGTGTGCTCGGTCAAATAGTCGATCAATCGTCCTTCAGCGAGATTCGAGCGATTTTTCAAGCTTTTGAGTTTTACTATGGAAAACGAGTTTATCATATCACGCCTCCGCGTTCCCGGAATTTATTTATATTATATCATTTATGATATATTATGTCAATATTTATATCGTGTATCTGCAGATTATCTGCAATCTTGATATTGATTTATATCATAAATATGGGGTATAATATAATCGGCAGAATCAAAAAAGGAGACAAAAAATGAATGATATAACCGCTGAACTTATTTCGGGTACGCTTTACGAATATGCCAAAAAGGTGGAGCATACTTTGCTTTACACCGTGGATCCCCGCGTTCATGCCGATACATATGCAAGCATTGAGCATCCGGATAATTACGCAGAGCCCGAATTCACAGGCAAATATCTTGATCTGTGTACAAAAATATACCGTACAACCGGAAATCCCGACGCACTGCACAATGCGAATATCGTCGCGGACAGCATAATTGAAAACCAACGCGAGGACGGTTACCTCGGATGTCTTCGACGTGGACTGGAATACAAAAATTTCAGTGTGTGGAATCAAGCCTTCACCATTCTCGGCTTAACATCGTATTACCACGCAACAGGCAGAAAAGCGGCGCTGAATGCGGCAGTAAAATGCGCTGAATTTGTGATGGAGCATTTCATCGGCGGTGCAGACATACTTGACGCGCCAAATAACGGTACGCAGCATATATCCATACTTGCGCCGCTGTGCGGAATTTACAGTATTACAAAAAGTGAAAAACATCTTGGATACATAAGTTTCATTGTCGAGAGCATAAAAAGCTCTGACCTGAATTTTTTTGAATTTGACAGTATTATGGAGCTCCGCTCCAAAAAAGGAATCGAAAATTTCGTTATCCTCATGGGATTACTAAAATATGCGGATATAACAGGTGATACGGCAACCGTAGCCTCTGTCGAAAAATATTGGCAGCAGGTCGCAGACACACAGATACGAAATACAGGCTGTGGTACTATATTTGAGGTATTTACCGAGGGAGGCAGCGGGTGTATGCTTCTCGATGCGCAGTCACGCCCCAACGAGACCTGTGTCGCTGTAGGTTGGTGTGAGCTTTCACTTTCTCTGTTTTATCACACGCAGGATAAGAAATATCTTGATGCAATTGACAAAACTCTGTACAACCATATCCTTGCGTCAATCGCCGAGGATGGCAGCGATTTCGCTTACTACCAGCCCAATTTCGGCAAAAAGGTGCGCGCAATGAACGGTTACTATAAATGCTGCCGTTATCGCGGCTTCACTCTTTTCACATATATGAGCGATATACTTTGCTTTGAGGACGAATATACCGTCATCCCCATGCTGTACACCTCATTCAGCTATAATTCGGATGCCGTAAAGCTCGAAATGCGCACAGAATATCCATTCGATACAATCATTGCCCTCAATGTAACAACAAAAAAACAAAAAACGTTAAAACTGCGAATACCTAAAAACACCGAAGCAAAAACTCTCACAGTAAACAGTCAGCCACACAGCATCAAATCCGACAATGGCTATATAATAATACAGCTTACTGCCGGGACGAGCGCCGAGATCGTGCTTACCTTGGAAAATATCGTTTCGGTGGAGCTTGGAAATATTGCCGGCAAAGAATATGCGGCACTTACATACGGCTGTATCCTGCTCGCGGCAAAGGAAGGCTCCGTGCTCAATCTTGATACACTGCCTCTCATTCGCTCCGCTCCCCGAGACGGCGCACTGCTCGGATTTTCAGCGTGCGATGTTGAGCTTTGCGATTATGCCTCCGCCGATGATTATACCGTTTGGATCCCGCTTAAGTAGCTTGGCAATTTCGATAAATTCACGCACTCTTTATTGTGCAATACGCCTTTTGCTTGTTCGATTTGATGTTATTAAGCAGCTTGATTAACATTTTTGATGTTAAAGTAAACATATATGCCGCACTACTGTGTGATATTTGTGCAGAATATTGCTTGACAGAAATATAACAATTGTTGTATAATTAAGTTACATAAGATAAACCTATGTACATAAACGGAGATATGATTATGAATTTTGAAATGATGCATCCCGCTGACCGAATCGTTACGATAATGAACCGTATATATAACTACGGAATGACCACCACCTCGGGCGGCAACCTTTCCATATGCGATCCCGACGGCGTTGTGTGGATCAGCCCCTCGGGAGTTGACAAGGGCTCCCTTCGCCGCGAGGATATTATGCAGATATATCCCGACGGCACCATCGTCGGTCCTCACAAGCCCTCGGTTGAGTATCCCTTCCATCTGGCGATATACGCCGCACGTCCCGACTTAAAGGCAGTGCTGCACGCGCATCCTCCGGCACTTGTTGGCTTCAGCCTCGTACGTGAGATACCCAACACCGCCATCATTCCCCACGCCAAGTTTATTTGCGGTGACATCACCATGGCTGAATACGCACTTCCCGGAAGCAAGCTGCTCGGCGAGCGTATCGCGGCTGAATTTGCAGGCGGCGTCAACACCGTAATGCTGGAAAACCACGGCGTGGTCATCGGTGCAGACGATCTCTTCAATGCGTTCATGAAATTCGAGACCCTCGACTACTGTGCGCGTCTGGAGATCAACGCCCGCACTCTCGGAAAGGAGCCTATCGCCCTCTCCGAAAAGCATATGGATATCTACAAGCAGAAAAACGCGCCTGCAATGGATGAATTCATTCCCCGCATACATACAAGCGAAGAGCTTGATACCCGCCGCGAGATGTGTAATCTTATTCACAGAGCCTACGACAATCAGCTGTTCACCAGCTCTCAAGGCACCTTCTCAAAGCGTCTTTCCGACGGCTCGTTCATCATCACGCCCTACGCGATGGACAGAAAGTATCTTGAGCCCGCTGACCTTGTGCGCATCGAGAACGGTATGAAGGAGCACGGCAAGAATCCCTCCCGCTCGGTGGGACTCCACATGGCAATATACGAGAAGCACCCCGAGATCCAAAGCATCATCGTCGCTCATCCTCCGCACATCATGGCATTTGCCATCACCGACAGCAAGTTCGATGCACGCCTCATCCCCGAGAGCTACATCGCCCTTAAAAATGTAAGAAAGTTTCCCTTCGGCTCCTCTTTCATGCAGCCCGCACTGCTTGCAAATGAAATTTCCATTAAGAATCCGGTCTGCATCATCGAAAACGACTGCGTGATCTGCGGCGGTACCTCGCTGCTTAACGCTTTTGACCGCCTGGAGGTCATGGAGTACAGCGCAAAGTCCGTTATCGACACCGCAGTGCTCGGTAAGGCGATCGTCAACATCAAACCGGATGAAGTAAAAGACATCGAGATCGCATTCAATCTTTAATTTACGCAAAATCTCCCGCGAGCAGGCTCGCGGGAGATCTTTGTTTACAGCTTTCTGAAATCTCTTATCACATGGAATGTCGCGTAATTGGCATCGTGGAAATTGTGGGCGCCGTTGATAGCGGTACGGCTTTGGAACAGTATGTCGTCACCCTCAATGAAGAAGTCGACGTACTGGAAGCCCACGTACTTGGGATCAGAATCAAGGTAATCGAGAATATCTGCTGCGACCATCCAGTTGTCGAGATCGGGCGACTTCATAAGCGACAACAGGTTGCGGCATCCGTTTGCGTGCTCGGAATCAATTATGCGACTGGCAAGCGACCAGTAGTGACCCTACTCCTCGTCCCATGCCACCTCGAATTTGGAGTGGTTTGCCTCGAATTTTATTGGCTTCACAAACCTCATGGGCGCTGCGGGGTCTTTGGTGTTGATCTTATACAGCATTGCAAGACCGTAATTTGGGGTCAGCTTGGACATATCATAGCGCATCATTGAATAGAGGTTGCCGTCACGTCCGATGACGAGACACCCCTCGATGTTGCCCGCGCTCTTGCCCTTGGGAAGTCCCTCCCACTCCCGATACTTCACAGGCTCGGAAAATTCCCAGGACTGTGAATCCAGCAGGTCTGCGTCCACAGGCGCGGATACTGCCATAACCGCGTGATATCCTTTTGACCATGTGCCCCACTCCACAGTGTTCCAGATACGCCCCGAATGCTCCACCACAGGCTCGGGATTGCGGTGCATACCCGCATTGCCGTTCTTACCGTTGCTGCCGCGATAGAGTATGGTTGGCTCACAGAAGGAATATCCGCCGTCGGTGGACTTGCCGATCAGCATATCACCATACTCGGTGGAACAGCCGAACATATATAATTCGCCCTTGTGTATGAACATCTTGCCCCAGAAGCAGGGAAACAGCTCGCAGGCATAGTGCCAGGTCTTACCGTTGTCATCGGAACGGTAGATGAGTGTAAGGTTCTGCGGATGATTGCCCGCGAAAACGTCCATCGAAGATAAGAGATGCCCATCGGGATGGTGAATTATGGACGGCGAGCAGAGATAGCGTCC
Organism: Clostridia bacterium; assembly: GCA_017482055.1. Lineage (GTDB taxonomy): Bacteria > Bacillota > Clostridia > Oscillospirales > CAG-272 > Flemingiibacterium. The sequence goes on along the minus strand of JAFUOH010000003.1, from coordinate 70,597 downwards.
CGAAAACGCATAAGCCTCATCGTCGGGATGGAGATAGTTTATTATGGACTCGCAGTCGAAGTGTCCGCACTTGGCAAGGCGCACACGGCTCTTTTTTCCGTCCGCCTCCACGTAGAACTCGTACTCATTTCCTATAGTAAGTCCGCCGATAGTGTACGTGACATCGCGTGTGACATTTGGCTTTACGGTACCCGCGAGGGTATACTTTCCGATGCTGCGCAGACGGTAATATACGCTGTACTCCGCGGCTCCGATGTCAAGAAAATCGAAGCTTATTTCGGTGTCGGTAGGGACGATGCGGCAGATGTAGATATCACCAACGCTGTCGAAGGGATAGCGGTAGGGAGCGTAGCTCCAGGTCATGGGCTTTTTCATGGTATTAAATATTCCTTTCTGACTTCCGATCAGAAATTATAATTTTTTCACCTTTCCGAAAGCAAAAAGGTGAGATATGTGGAAATATTTTAACATTTAACGCGGTACTTTACAATTCAAATCGGATACAAAATTTTATAAATTTGACACTTGACACTTGATAATCCTGATTTGATAATGTATAATATACCTATACCCGCTATTGGAGGATACATAATGCTGCTTCCATCACTTACGCCCCGCCGCGCCCGCCTTTTGACGGGGCTCAAAATCGGCGAGCTCACCGAGCCCTGTCACATCAGCATAAACTGGCTGTCCTGTCATCTTGCTCACGAGCGTCCCGCGTTTATCACAAAAAATATACATCATCACACTTTCTTTGAAGTACATTTTATTCTGTCGGGAAAATCAGGTTACTTAATTGGAGACGGCACGAAATATGCGCTTTGCGAGGGCGAATGTCTGTTGAGCACCCCGGGTGTCCACCACACGGTGTTATCCGCCGACTGCGCACGGTTGAGTCTGACATTTCTACCCGATGCGGAAAGTGAGCTTTACGGTGAGCTGTCTGCAAAGCCCTCTGTGCGGTTTGCGCTTTCCGATATGATGCTTTCGCGCTTTGAGGACATTTTGCGCGAAGCGGAGTATGGAGGGTTGTTGTCTCATGCCATAATCCGCACACGGATATTTGACCTGATCTGCGATATCTGCCGCAGTATCGGCATAAACGAGCACTGCGGTATGTCTGTTGACATTAACGCGGGTAGCGAAGCCGCTATTAAACGTGCCTGTACGTACATTCTCGATAACCGCGACCGTATGCTCACCTGCCGCGAAGTCTCACGCCAATGTCACTTCAACGAAAAATACCTGGGACGTCTGTTCAAACTCCATACGGGTATGACATTGCTTGCATATATCCACAAGCAAAAGATCAAATATGCCGAAGAGCTGCTCCGTGACAAAACATTGTCATTAAAGGCCGTAAGTGAACAGTTGGGTTTTGCCAACGAGTATTATTTCAATACCTTCTTCAAACGGATAAACGGTATTACACCCGGACAATACCGAAAGCTCATTTAATAAAAATACAGCAAAAAATGTACTGTCAAACAGCAATTTTCGCACTGTGCAAAAGCCGTGATACATGGTATAATTAGATATAAGCATCCGATAATATGTCGGAAATAGTTTATGTAAGGAGTATTCGTATGAATTTTAAGAAGGATCTTATTGAAAATATCCTGCCTTTCTGGCTCGATAACGCCATTGATAACGAGGAGGGCGGTATCTTTACCTGCCTTGACAGAGAAGGCAATGTTTACGGCGAGGAAAAGAGCGGATGGTTCCAGGGACGTGCGCTGTGGACATTTTCTAAGGCGTATAACCTAATTGACAAAAACCCAAAATATCTCGATGCGGCAAAGCGTATCTACGATTTTCTCATAAGGACCTCGGCTCCCGACGGCAGAATGGCATTTCTCATGACCCGCAACGGCAGGGTCATACAGCAGCGACGTTACTTCGGTGCGGAGAAGTTCGCAGTCATGGGCTGTGCGGAATATTACAAGGCAAGCGGTGATAAAACCGCGCTTCTTAACGCGAGAAAGTATTTTAACCTTGTCTGCGACCTGCACACGGGTAAGTATCCGACTACTCCGAAATACAACCCCGAGACCCGAAAGACCTATGGGCTTTCCGAGGTTATGAGTATGCTGTGGACAGCACAGGTAATGCGTGCCATCGACACCGAGTACAGCGAGCGATATGCGGGTATCTGCAAGGCGTGCGTTGACAGCTTTTTGACGTCCGGGCTTCTCACCGACAAGGCGCTGCTTGAAAGCGTGTCCGTGGAGGGTGAATTCCGCGACACTCCCGACGGACGGATAGTGAATCCCGGTCACTCGTTAGAGATGGCATGGTTCATGATGATGGAGGGAGCTCTCACGGATAATCGCGAAGCTATCGAGATCGCAAAGAAGATCATCGATATCACCCTTCCTCTGGGTCTTGACAAAAAGCATGGCGGAATCATCGCCTTCACCGACGCTGACGGCAAGCCCCCGATGCAGCTTGAATGGGATATGAAGCTGTGGTGGCCGCAGTGCGAGACCTTGATAGCCATGCGCCTTGCATACATAATGTTCGGGGACGAAAAATACAAAAAAATCTACGAGGAGCTGCTTAAATACGTGGAAAAGCATTTCGTAGACAAGGAGCACGGCGAGTGGTACGGTTATCTACATTACGATAATACTGTCGCGAACACCTTGAAGGGCAACGTTTTCAAGGGTCCATTCCACATCCCGCGCTTCTATATGATAATGACCGTGCTCGACGAGTGCGGAGATATAACAAAATACATGTAAAAACGAAAGGAGCACCACTATGAATTACAGAAATGATCTGATCGAAAAGATACTGCCCTTTTGGCTTGAGGATGCCATCGACAAGAAATACGGCGGAATCATGACCTGTCTCGACGAGGAGGGCAATCTGTACGGCGAGGAAAAGAGCGTGTGGTTCCAGGGACGTGCGCTGTGGACATTTTCAAAGGCATACAACCTCATCGACAAGAATCCGAAATACCTTGAAGCGGCAAAGTGTATTTATGATTTTCTTCCGAAGTGTACCGACACCGACGGCAGAATGTTTTTCACCGTCACCCGTGACGGCCGTGAGATTCAGAAGAGGCGCTACTTCTTCTCCGAATGCTTCGCCGCTATCGGCTGTGCGGAATACTACCAAGCAACAGGCGACAAGGGCGCGCTTGCAAACGCGAGAAAATATTTCGACGTATTCTACGAGTGCTGCAAAGGTGTGCGCAAGAATACGCCCAAGTATAACCCCGAAACCGTAAAAACCGTGGGACTTTCTCCCATTATGATGCTGCTCTCCACAAATCAGGTACTCCGTGAGGTGGATACCGAAAATCGTGCAAGATATGAAAAAATCGGTTGTGAGACGCTTGAAAGCTTCATGAAGTCCGGGCTGCTCACCGAAAGGGCGCTTATGGAAAGCGTCAGCACCGACGGAAAATTTGTTGACACTCCCACCGGCAGAATCGTGAATCCCGGTCACTCCATGGAAATGGCATGGTTTATTATGCTCGAGGGTATCATGACAGGCAACAAGGAAGCCATCTACACAGGCAAGCATATCATCGACATCACCCTTCCCCTTGGTCTTGACAAGAAGTATGGCGGCTTTATCTCTTTCACCGACGTTGATGGTAAGCCTCCCGTACAGCTTGAATGGGATATGAAGCTGTGGTGGCCGCAGTGCGAGGCTATGATCGCATCACGTCTTGCATATATCCTGTTCGGCGACGAAAAGTATAACGCCGTATACGAGGAGCTTAAGGAATATGTTTCCAAATACTTTGTTGACGACAAGCACGGCGAATGGTATGGCTACCTCCACTATGATAACACCGTTTCCAACACCTTGAAGGGCAATATTTTCAAGGGTCCCTTCCATATTCCGCGCTTCTATATGATCATGGCAGTTCTCGACGAGTGCGGCGATATCAAGAAGTATATGTGATCAAAACGTCAACTCATCACCCACACCAAACACAAAGGAGGCTGTTTTGCCAACAGCCTCCTTGTATTTATTCCCACTTTTCCGTGCGTATCTCCCGCCACAGATCGCGCAGGTACATGCGGTACCGTTTATAATCCGGACAATACTTCTCTACCTCCGCCCAAAACTTCCGTGAATGGTTAAATTCACGCATATGACACAGCTCGTGGATGATTATATAATCCACCGCTTCAGGTTCTGCCATCATGCAGTAGAAGGAAAAATTAAGCGAACTTTTCTTTGAACAGCTCGCCCAGTGAGAGATCGCGGAATTGACCTTCACGGCAAGCGGCTCAAGTCCCATTTTATCGGAAATCACCGTCACACGTGCGTTAAGATAATCTCTCGCCGCCTGCTTGTACGCCGCAACCACCGCCGCACGTATGCCATCGTCCGACAGAGACGGCGGCACGTAGAAATCCGTGCTGTCATAGCCAACATATCCGTGCTCTCCTGCCCGTATCACGCGTTCACCTCCGAGAAATCGCACACGTGAACCGTAGTCAAGCGCAAATGCTTCCCTTTTCGCGGCAAGCTGTCTGTTCTTCTCACATTCCGCAGCAATTTTCGGAGCATATCCTTCAAGCAGTCGCACTATCTCCGCTGCAGAAGCCTTGCGCGGAGCAAGTATTTCCGCCTCGCCGTCATCACGCACTCGCAGGCAGACGGTTCTGCGCGACGAACGCTTTACAAAACAGGTTATACCGCCGAATTCAACTGTTTCCATACTTGTAATCCCGTGAAAATTCACAGCCGCAGAAATCCTGACGGTACAGTGAATACTCCCGCGACAGCTCAATGGAGCGCTTATAGCCTTCTCGCTTTTTAAAGTCCGATGGCAGATATTTGACACCGTATTCGTCCGCAAGCTCGGCACCGAGCTCGTTTAACTTCGCGGCATTTTTATGCGGGCTGACAGTAAGCGTGGTGGCAAAATAGTCATAGTCGCCCACATGATCCTTCATGTACCTCGCCGTGGCATCCAGCCGCTGTTTATAACAGCCAAAGCAGCGCACACTGCCCTCAGGTAATTTTTCAAGCCCGCGGGTGATGTCATAGAAGCACTCAGGCGAGTGATCGCATATTATAAGCCCGATAGAATTCTTATGCGGCATCAAAGATATGAGCCGCGACAGCTCCTCGGCGCGTTTTTTATATTCCGCTGCATCCGTGATGTTGGGATTGTAAAAATAGACCGTGATATCAAAATATTCGGTCAGATATTCGAGTACATAGCTTGAACAGGGCGCACAGCAGGCGTGAAGCAGCAGCTTCGGAGGAGTATTTTCCGCACTTATTTGGCAAAGCACCTTTTCAAGCTCGGCTTGGTAATTTATTTTCATAATTTAATTTCCGTTTATATATTGCAGTTAATGCGTTTTTGTGGTATAATTATTATATGTGGTCAAAGAACGAAAACGGGAGGTGAGTGCATGAGCGAACGCGAGACGACCAAAATATATCCGATCAAGGCAGATCCGCGTACAGATAAGTACAAATATACGGCGGATTCACCAAGCGAGCCGACGTACGAAAAGCCGCCGCTTCCCATATGGGTCCTTATATTCGAGCTGATACTCGCTCTGCTTGCGCTTACCACCGCATCAATGCTCACATTCTCGCTTTTCACAGAATATACGCATACATATATAAACACCGTCTCACCGACTTTAATGGATGCGAGTCCTGCCGCCGAGCCATCCGATATGGCAAATGAAGCGGACATTCCCGCACCCGTATATGTGCCTATCTACTACGATTTCACACTTCCTGTCCCCGAAAGTCCCGCCGTCGGATACGATTATTTCAATGACACTGTGTTCATCGGGGATTCGCGCACTAAGGGGCTTATCATGTACACCGAGTTGACGCCCTATGATTTTTCCTCGGTAGGCACCAATGTCGGAACGGTTCAGACCAAAGCCTTTATCCGTATGGAAGATGAAAACGGCGAGCTCCAGAACTACACGTTGTTTGAAGCGCTTGAACGAGAGAGCGGCAATTATAAAACGATCTACATAGCGCTGGGACTCAATGAGCTTGGCTGGAAGCTCGACAAATTCGATATAACCTTCAGAGAGCTTATCGCGAATATCCGTAAGATCACGGATGTGCCTATCTATCTACAGCTTATCATGCCCGTCACCCAAAAAGCCTCCGAAACCACTCAGTTTGGCATCACCAATGATAAAGCCGTGGTGTTCAATGCATATTTGAGAAACGCCGCCGCCGAGCTGGAGCTGTTTTGTCTTGACCCAACGGGTATGTTCAGTTTAGAGGACGGCACCCTTGATCCCGCCCATGCTTCGGACGGTATACATTTGCAGATAAGCTCTTACAAGCAACTTGCGGATTTTTATCGTACCCACATTGTGGACACAGAAGCCTATGACAACACCCGCACGATCGTGCCGGAGGAGTCGGAGGGCACTGAGTACTACACCGAGCCCGCCGCCGATGGAAATGTGGTATTTACACCCTAATGGTCAAATATAGGATATTCCCGGGAGATGTTATCATCGCCCGGGAGTTTTTGTTTATCTCTTGCTGTCAAGATAATTCTGCAGAATTATCTGTGCGGACAGCGTGTCCACTACCGCTTTGCGCTTTTTGCCTCGAGTGTCGGTCAGATTGAGTATCTGATGCGCCGCCATGGTACTGCACCGCTCGTCGAACATTTCCACAGGCAGGTTCGTTTTTTCCTTCAGCATATCGGCAAATTCCCTCGCATGCTCCGCGCGAGGACCGTAGGTACCGTTCATATTGATGGGCAGACCAACTACTATTTTTGAAACACCGTATTCCTTGGCTTTTTCAGCCACCATATCCACGGTCTTGGGCATATAGTTCGAGTTTACATACCCGATACCGTTTGCCAGCATACCGAGGAGATCGCTTACCGCAAGTCCCGTACGGGTGTCGCCGAAATCAACTCCGAGTATTCTTTCCGCCATAACCACCTCTTAAAGTACAATACCGTTGGCACGGATAAATTCATCGACCTGAGCCGATGTCGGAAGCGAGCTTGATGCTCCCTCACGACCGACGACCAGCGTTCCGACCGCATTTGCGTACTTGACCGCACGTACAATGTCTCCGGAGCGGAGATATTCAAGGGTCAGCGCCGCCGTAAAGGCGTCGCCTGCCGCAGTGGTATCCACAACGGGGCCCTCATAAGTAGTCAAAAGCTTGGCATAGGTACCGTCGTAAATATACGCACCGCGTCCGCCCAGCTTGATGACCACATACTTGGTATCCACACGCTTCATAAGCTCATACGATGCGCGAAGACAATTGTCAGCGTTGTTGGGAAGTATACCTGTAAGCGCCAAAGTCTCACTCTCGTTCGGCGAGATAACCTCGAGTCGTCCCAACTTTTCAAGCGGATAGTCCGAACTCGCAGGTCCCGCATCAATAAACACTGGAATCTTCTTCTTGTTTGCAAACTCCGTCGCTGCGACGACCGCTGCAAAGGGCACTTCAAAATGCATAAAGACCGCATCGGGCAGACAAGTCATTGCATCCTCAACGTCCTCAGCAGTGATGCGCTCGTTTGCACCCGGGTATACGATTATTCGATTCTGTCCGTTTTCCTCAACAATAATCGAAGCAAGACCCGTAGGAGCATTTCTATCGCTGACAATAAATCGGGTATCAATTCCGCTGTCGCTGTAAAGAGCCTTCAGTTTCTGACCGTGATTATCGCATCCGAGTCTTGTGCAGAACACACTGTCGGCACCGAGTTTGGCAAGCGCAAGAGCAGAGTTAGCACCCTTTCCGCCCGGAATATAATCGTATCCTCGCTTTTCAATGACGGTTTGACCGCCATCAGGAATTTTTCTGACCTTCATCACAAAATCCATGTTGGCACTGCTGACAACAAGAACTCTTTTTTTCATAACACGGCTTCCTCCTTAGATATTAATATTCGTAAGTATTGCCCTTATCTGTAATGGTAACCTTATTCTTTCCGTCGGCAGCCGCTTCGCAGCGACCTACGATCTTCGCTTCAACACCGTATTTCTTTGCAGTATCTATCATATACTGTGCATCAGCCGCATCGCAGTAAAGCTCCATACGGTGACCCATATTGAATACCTGATACATTTCGCGATCTTCAATATCCGCATTCTTCCAAATTGCCGCAAACAGCGGAGGAGTGTCGAACAGGTTGTCCTTGATATAATGGATACCGTTTCCGAAATTCTTGCACTTAGCCTGTCCGCCGCCGGTGCAGTGGATCATACCATGAACCGCAGAACGCTTGTTATCAAGGATCTCCTTGATAATCGGCGCATACGTACGAGTAGGCGAAAGGATCGCATCCACTACCGACACGTCGGTACCGGGAAGAATGTCATTCACACCGTAAGTGCCGCAATAAACCTTAGACTCGTCGATGGTGTTAGAATAAGTCTCGGGGTACTTCTTAGCATATTCGTGAGAGAGCATAAGATGGCGCGCCGCGGTCAGACCGTTGGAACCCATGCCCGCGTTATATGCCTTTTCATAGGTCGCCTTTCCGTAGGAGGACAGACCCACGATAACATCGCCCGGCTTAATGTTGTCGCAGTCAATGACGTCACTGCGCTTGAGTCTTACAAAGAAGGTTGAGTCCACTATAAGTGTGGACACAAGGTCGCCCACATCTGCGGTCTCGCCGCCCGACATGGTAATGTTAACACCGTACTTGCCCAGCATCTCGCAGAACTCGGTGTAGCCGTCGATAACCGATTTGATAGCCTCGCCGTTTACACGATGTGCGTTTCTTCCGATAGTGTTTGAAAGCACGAAGCCGTCGGTAGCACCGATACAGAGCAGGTCGTCAAGGTTCATGACCACGGAATCCTGGGCGATATTGTAGAATGCGGAAAGATCGCCCGTTTCCTTGTATTTGATGTAAGCAAGCGAGGACTTAGTGCCCGCACCATCTGCGTGCATTGCCGCACAGTAATCAGGATCTCCGCAGGGATCGGGGATTATCTTACAGAATGCGCCCGCAAATACGCCTTTATCCTGCTTTTTTATTGCGCTGTGTACCTCATCCTTGGTCGCGGAAACGCCGCGAGATAAATATGCTTCGGACATTGTTTATTTTCTCCTTTTGATTAAGTATTTTTTTACAATTCAATAATCGATGCCTCTGTTGAATTGGGGTAACAGGTAACATCCAGAATGCGCTGATTTGTACTGCCGCGGAATTTTAGATTCAAGTCCCGCTCGGCATCCACATACCGTCCGTCCACAAGATAATTGGTTACGGATAAAAGCTCATGCACCGACGGCTCAGTCTCGCACTTTTTTAAAAGCTGTTCATAGGTAAATCCGCTGTAGGTCATAATGTCAAGCCCGTGTTCCACCGCTCTTTTGGCGATCACATACAGCTCGTGTCCCCACAAAAACGGTTCACCGCCGCTGAAGGTGATGCCCTTGATAAGCGGATTCTTCTTTATATCGTTCCACAGCTTTGAGGTGGTGGTCAGCTTGCCGCCACCGTACGCATGGGACTCGGGGTTGTGACACCCATAGCATTTATGCGGACAGCCCTGAGTGAATATCACATATCTGAGTCTCGGTCCGTCCACGATGGATTCGCGGACAACGCCGAAAAGTCTTATCGGAAGCTCTTCGATAGGCTCCGATGATGAAAAATTTCTTTGAAGCATTATATTTCCTTTAGTTTACAAGTTTATAGATTATTGCGGCGGTAAGCAGTACCTCCATAACAGCGAGAGTTATCATTCGCACGATCAACCTTGTCGGCTCCTGCTCGTCTTTACATTTTCTGTATGTGACGATTTCAATAACTAACAGTACGGCACACATCATTGCAAGCAAGGGAAGAATGATACCCTCCGCAACTTCGCCGCCCACAGTTTTCGCTGTAAGCGCAAATATGAGCAGCAGGAGCGCAAGTATTATTCCAATGATACGATATTTACTCACGCGCATCACCCTTCTTGCGGCTGAGAAGTGCCACGATGATTATTGTAGCTGCCACCACAAGCACAGCTCCGCCAACCCAAATATATGCGCTGTAACCGGAATCCTCATCGGGAGTGCGCTTTTTGAGCCGTTCCTCGGCAATAACGCTTTCAAGGGATTCGTCGTTGTATTCGCGGGACAAGCCCTTTATATCCTTTATCAGAAGCGTTGCCGACTCGAGCTCTCCGTCACCGACAAGGAGCTGAAGCATTTCCGTATCCTCAATACCGCCAAATTCACCGATATCAAAGTACAGTGTTACCCAATCAGAGGTTATGAGCTCACCAATTGATTCAAAACGTTCATTCTCCGAGCGCAGTACCAGCTTCACAGGCACCTCCGAGACAACGGCAGGAACTGTATTTTCGATCCTCATGGTCACGGCGATTATGGGAGTATGTTCAAGATTTTCGGTGTACTCAAAGCGGTGCATGATACCAAGCCAGTTGCCCGAGACTTCGCCGCCGTACAGTTTCGAGTCGAGCTGTACCGACATGGCAGTGGTGCCGTCCCGCACTATCTGCATGTCACCGCAGTAATATCCTGCCTCTACACTGCCGAGATTTGAAGCGCTGTCAAAAACAAAGTAATTATACGCGCCCTTAATACCTGTCGGTGCTTCATAAAGCGCTTCGGCATAGCTGAGTCTGCGCCGAGGCAGCTTGCTTTCGTCATAGCCGTCTATAATATCGGCGAGACTGTCTATTCTGAGCGTCAAAAGCGCGGTCGCAGAGATGACAGATGCTTCGGTCGTATCTATATATCTGACCGTTTCTGAAATGGATGCCGCTTTTTCTCCCGCTATGGCTATGTAAGCATCAATGCTGTCATTAAAATATGCAGAATAATATCCGACTACATACTGCTTTATAAGCGCACTCAGTCGCTCTGTTGAGCCTGCATATGTGCCGTCACAGAATATCAGATGCTTTTCACTGCAGCCAAGCTCATAAAGCAGCTCCGTCAGACGCGCACAGTCGTTGACGGTTATCCGATCCGCCTCAAAGCTTTTGTCGCGCTCTATGACCTCAACAGCGATCTCCCAACCGTAATTACCATACTGCGCCGCTTCGGAAATAAAGGCGGGAAGATATTCATTAAGCGGAAGCTCACGAACATTTGTGGCAGGATCTGTATCGTACAGATCCGTTACCGAAATGTACACTTTCGCCTCGGAATTCGCCGACGAAAGGTTAAAATATATCTTGCAAAGCTCTCTTGCGGTGTATGCGATCATTTCGGAAACCGAGGTCTCACCCACGGGAATGATATTCTCACCTTCACCAAAGATCACGCCCACCACACTGCCGTCAGCACACCAGGTTTTCGCAGTATATGCACTCAGCGCACCTATGAAATCACTTCCGGCAGAAGCGTTCGTATTATTTATATAGTTTGCGGTAATATTCGTACTATCCGCAAGCATCAGCTCGTCTTTGTATGCACGATCCCAACCGGAATAGCGCAGAAGCACGCTCACTCCACTGCCATGAAGCACAGAGATCTGCTTCGAAAGCTGTCCGAGATACTCGGAATTAAGATAATATACACAGCCGTTGTAAATGAACTGCTCACCCGCATCCTTCGAAGTGAATGCACGTCGTGTATCCAGCGTAAGCTGTGTTATCCCACTGTCGGTCTCACCGATAAGGGAGATATCATCCGCCGCAAAGCCTTTGACATCCGATGTAAAGCCTTTGCCGTCATCGGCACGGCGACCCGGATTATCGATATAGAAGGGCGGAGCGATAAGCGTGTAGCTGCCGTCCGAATGGACTACCGCCGCAAGGTATCGGCTGTAGCAGGCATAAGGGTTGTCGGCGGGCATCTGCCAATTAAGCTCAAAGCGTGTTGTCATATCGCCCGTAACGATAGGTTCAAGGGCAGCAAGCTCATCCTCTGTCGGAAGCGTGTCGGCTTCGTATGTATATATAGCAATCCTGCTGTCCTGATGATCGAGTGCCACTTCACGGTTGATCTCGCCGTAGAAGTTGACTGATGTGAGGTCATCGTTAAGCCGACATATATTTACACTGCCGCACACATCATATTCATCCGCCTTATAAGATGAGATAGCACTCAATGAATAGATCTCAACACTTCCGCCGCCCTCGTCAAATATCAGCTCAATACTGCGGAGCATGGAAGCATCACCTACATATGCGTAATAATAATCCGCTTTCGACATCGGCACTATCGGTATGGAGACAGTTTTATCCTCACTGTTTGCCTGAGTGTCAAATGTTGTATAATGCAATGTCAGTGTATCACTCGGCGTATTGTTGGCAAGCTTTATACGCAAGCAGTTAACATCATACTGTGTCTCGGGCATAAATACCGACGCGCTCAGCGAGAAGCTGTCAAAGGACTCCGATACGAGCGTAAGCATGGTATTGTCGCGCGACAAAGCGGCATTTGCTCCGTCCGACTCGAATTTGTCAAATAGGAACCTCGCGGCAAGCTCACGGTCTACCTTGTCATAAGCGTAGATATCATCAACATAAAAGCCGCTCCACATATATCCGGTATGTACGGTATCCACCACATAGGCGATCTCCGCCGACACTATATCGCCGCGGCTGTCCCATGTACCGATATCGGCTTCGATATGGCACCACTGTCCGCTCTCAACACTTACAAGGTTCTCGGTACTGCTTCCGTCGGAAGAAAAGAGCGTGAGTCTTGTGTAATATACCGCCTCGGGATCGGCTTCGTAGATCGGCACATATATGTCATATGCCACCTTTCGGTATTCGGTAAGATCAATAGCCTCCGAAAAGCTCGCCACAGTACTGCGCAGAACACCGATATCGCTGTAGCTTCCGACAACCTCAAGGCAGGAACGGGTATCAACCGTACCGTCAATGTCGGTTGACAGCTTTTGAAGCGCAACATTTTTTACATTTTCACCGGCATCGAAGTCTCCGACCTCATAGTCAAACGACTCAATAATATACTTTTCCTCATCCACAGGATCGGCGGCAAGGCACGGCAGTGAAAAAAACACAGCCACACATATAAAAGCACAGGCAAATATCTTTGTTAATTTTGCTTTTTTCATGAAGAATCGCCTCCGTATCCGGCAGTTATAGCAGTATAATTATATTATAACATAAAATTTCTTTAAATGATATACTTTTTTGAAAATTTAACAACATTTTTTGCAGGTACACAAAATCTTGTTGATATCCATATATTTTTTTGATATTCTGTTGTGTTGTTCAAAAATTTGTGCTATAATATATATAATTGTGTCACCAAAGCATCCGAAACGCGGTGCGCTTTACAATAAATATTACGGAGGAAACCGCAATGCCGATAAAAATACCCGAAGGGCTGCCCGCCCGCGAAACATTAGAGCGTGAAAATATATTCGTTATGAACGATTTTCGCGCCGAGCACCAGGACATCCGTCCCTTAAAGATCGCGGCGCTCAATCTGATGCCCACAAAAATAACCACAGAGACTCAGCTTATTCGCCTGCTTTCCAACAGCTCTCTACAGATCGAATTTACGCTTCTACAGACCGCAACTCACCGTTCCAAGCACACTCCCGCCGAGCATATGGAGGCGTTCTACAAAAACTTCGATGACATAAAGGACGAAAAATTTGACGGACTGATCATCACGGGAGCACCCGTGGAAAATCTCGATTTCCACGATGTTACATACTGGGATGAGCTCTGCGGCATCATGGAATGGTCGAAGAAGCATGTTTTTTCTACTCTGCACATCTGTTGGGCAGCGCAGGCCGGACTTTACTACCATTACGGTGTCAAGAAGCATTCGCTTAACAAAAAAATGTTCGGCGTGTTCAAGCATTATGCCCTGCGTCCCAATCATCCCATCGTGCGCGGCTTTGATGAGTATTTCTACGCTCCGCATTCCCGTCATACGGGAATCTCCGAGGAGGAAATCTCAAAGGTCAGCGAGCTTGAGCTTATCGCAAGAAGCGACATGGCAGGTCCATATATCATCGCCGCCAAGGATTCCCGCATGCTGTTTGTCACCGGACATTCCGAGTATGACTATGATACACTTTCCAAGGAATATTTCCGAGATGTAGACAAGGGACTTGAGATCGAGGTGCCTTACAACTACTTCCCCGACAACAACCCCGCAAAGCGCCCGCCGAATCTCTGGCGCGGTCACGCAAATCTCATGTTTTCAAACTGGCTCAACTATTTTGTTTACCAGAATACCCCATATGATCTTGAGGACTTAAACAGATCATAAATATTCTAACACACTTCCGCAAATAATGATACCGTGGGACTTCCCACGGTATCATTTTTTCATAACCGTTAGAAATGGATGGGCAAAATAATGGATAAAAACGAGACGCTCTTAAACGAGCTTTACAAAAACACCACCATGGGCGGTGACGCCCTCATTGACCTTATGGATAAGGCGCAAGACCCAAAAATGCGCTCGGAAATGACCCGTGAGCTTGAAAAGTATCGCGAATACTCAAACCGTGCCGCCGCATTGCTCGCCGAGCGCGGTCTCAAGCCCGAGGAGCCCGGCATGATGGCAAAGGCGGGAAGCAAAATGGGGATGGCATTCAACACCATGCTTGACACTACCACCTCCCACATCGCCGAAATGATGATAAACGGCGCCACCATGGGTATCATCAATATCGAAAAACAGTTAAACTCCGCAAAGCCCACAGGTGAAGCACGCGCTCTCGCCGAGGATATACTGAAATTCGAAAAGAGCACCGCCGAAAATTTAGCAAGATTTTTATAAAGCGATGCCCCGACAGCAGACGCTGTCGGGGCAGTTTGCTTATTCGAAAAGCTCGGCAGGCGAGACATAAACCTCGCCGTCCCTAATCTCAAAATGGAGATGGGGTCCCGTCGCAAATCCTGTAGAACCGACGGCAGCGATCCGATCGCCTGCTTCGACTTCATCTCCCTCCTCGCATAACAGCTCCGAGCAATGATAATATGCAGTAGCAAGCTCGTCTCCGTGGTCAATGATCACATAATTTCCATTTTCATAATTATAGTCCGCCACGATCACGGTTCCCGAAGCCGCGGCATATATCTCTGTGCCTTCCTCGGCTGCAAGATCGATGCCGCTGTGAAAATCCTCCGTACGAATGGGATTGTTGTAACCGAACCCTGCAGAGATAAGCTCATAATCAACGATCGGCGCAACAAATTCTACAGCATTCTCGGTAAGATCAACAGCTTCGGAGTCCTCCTCCGCTATTACATCGCCGACGATCTCATATGTGACATCGGGCTCGATCACCTCATAGATGACATTATCGCTCTCGGTATCTGCCGATACGGTTTCCTCGGTCTCATTTTTCACCTCGGTATCCTCAGCTTCCTTTGCGGTGACCTGAATAAAGAACGCGGACATTGCCGCAAGTATCAGTGCGGCAGAGATAAAGCCGCACACTGTGAGTCTTTTTGCCTTCATAATACATTCGATCCTTTCATTTAGTGCTTTCGCACCGAACATTTTGTGCGTACCGAATGAGCAGACAGCCGTATGTGCAAGATCCGAATATCTTTCTGCGGCTTCGATAAGGCAAAGCGCGTAATCGGCTGCAGTCCCGCCGCGGCGCACTACCGCCTCATCGCAAGCAAGCTCAATGTCACGGTTGGCATACCGCCACATGATCCACACAAACGGATTATACCAGTTAATGCATACCGCCGCCGCGAGCAGCCATTTTACAAGCTGATCGCCGCTTTTTATGTGTTGGCGCTCATGTGCGATGATATATTCGAGCTTTCCTTCACCGAGTGTCAGCATATTTTTCGGGATAAATATGATCGGACGTATAACGCCGCAGGAAAACGGCGACTCCGCGCCGTCACCCGCACGAACATCAGCATCGTTCCACAGTGCTTTTGCCCGTACGGCTATTTTGCGCATTCGTCTGTACGCAACAATAAACACTCCTCCGATGATAATCGTTCCGAGAGGCAATACGGCAGAAATCAGCTTTGACACGTCAAAGCGCGGTACCGCTTCCTTAGCGGTATCGTCAGGCAATTCCGTGTAGACCGTGTCATAAGAGCCGATGACCACTGTCTGCATATCCTGCCCGGCGGTCGGCTCCACCTCCACCTCAAAGGTAAATGAAAACGGTACAAGCAGTCTGAGTGCGCAAAGCAGCCACAAAATGCGAAAGCTCTGCTTTGGCAGACGATTCAAAAATAACAGCCTCAGCAATACGGTGAGTGCGATCATCACACTCCCGCAGATAGCCGCATGTATCATTTTAACTCCTCCACCATCGCACGAAGCCGTGCGATCTCCTCCGCCGTAAGACGCTTCGAATCAAGAAGGCAGGCAACTAACTTGTCCGCCGCTCCCTCATAGAGCTTGTCTATAAGCTCGGCAGTCTCGCTTTCCTGCGCCTCGCGCTGTGAGATCATAGCGTGGCAAAGAAAATTCGGCTCGCTTCTTTCAATGGCTCCCTTGGCAATGCACTTCTTGATGACCGTATATGTGGTGTTAACATTCCACCCCACCTCGCCGCCGAGTATCTCGGCAATGCGTTTGGCAGTAGTATCGCCGTTTTTCCACAAAACGTTCATGACCTTGAGTTCGGAATCGAATAATTTTACAGTCATATGATTTTCTCCTTTATTTCGGCGCATCACGCGATCGTGCGCACTCACGCGTTCCGCACCATACTATCGCGGTAGTATATATATTCTATCACAATAGTACGGATTTGTCAATACTATCGGAGTAGTTTTTTAAAATTTTTTTGTAAAAAAGCAGAGCCGCATCACAAAGCACCGTGATGCGGCTCTATGTATCACTTCTTACTAATACCGAACAGCTTGCGCAAAAACGGCACAAACAGTCTCGGAGACTTGACAACTACAACTTTCATAAGTACACGTTCCTTCCAATTAATAAGCTGTTTTTAACGGCTCATTAAAGCATATGCATACTTTTGGGGATTTGTTAATCTCGGCTCTCGACGATCAGCATCACTCCGCGCCGCAGTGATATTTCGGCACGGTCGGCGATGATCTCGTTGCTGACCGCATATGAATATCTGCGCGTCAACTCCACGCAATTAAGCGGATAATACACCCCCGATATTGATACCTCCTCGCACTTGTCAGTAAGAGAGATAAGCGACAGATACTTATACCCGCGCTCTACGACAAGCGTATGCCTGCCACCGTCCGCATACAGGATGCGTACACGATTTTTCCCGTCGGTCATAACGCATTCCACGCCGTGTTCGGCAATATATTCAAGCAGAAAAACGCTTGACATCGTATGGTCAAGCCGTCCGCCGAGTCCGCCGATAATATAGATGTTCTCTGCTCCGCGGGATATCGCGGTGTCAACGGCAAGCTGTGTATCGGTGTCATCCTTGATGGGCGACACGAGTATCTTCTCCATCTCGGCAAGCTCCGACTCGGAGAGTGATGAGCGGTCAAGCGAATCAAGGTCGCCGAGCAGCATATCGGGCTTCACCGCAAGTCTTTTTGCCGTACGGTAGCCGCTGTCAGCCGCAATGACGAAATCGCTCTCACACAGTGAGAGCGAAAGCTCGGAAAGAGTGTCGGCATATACCGTGCCGCCTGTGAAAATATAAAAGTCACGACTCATTTTTTGTCCCATTCGTGCTTGTTTTTAAGCACCTCGTAAAATTCAAGATAGCTCTTATGCCGCTCCTCGGGTATCTCGCCGTTTTTGACCGCTTCAAGCAGTGCACAGCCGTCCTCTTTTGTATGCGTACACTTCGTATAACGGCAGGAGCCGATATACGGCTCGAACTCGCGGAACACATATGGCAAATCGGCTTTTGTGTAAAAATCGAACTGTACGAAATCCAGCATTCCAAAGCCCGGCGTATCGGCAATGCACCCCATTACCGAGTCGCCAAACTGACGATCCAGCGGATACAGCTCAATATGACGGGTGGTATGCCTGCCGCGCTGTGTCTTTTGACTGATCTCTCCTGTAGCAAGTCCAAGCGAGGGAAACAGTCGATTCATCAGCGTTGATTTACCCACTCCTGATGCGCCCGCAAACACGGACACGCGGTCTGCGTTCTCACGTATATACCCTTCAAGCTCACCGCCATCAATACCGAGCCCCTCGATAAACACTCGAAAGCCGCACCGTCTGTAAATATCGGCGTAATGCTCTGCGGCATCGGGAGCAAGATCGGCTTTTGTGATGATCACTACCGGCTCGATCTCCTTGTACTCCGCTATGGTAATAAGCTTGTCCACAGTGGTCAGTGCAGGCTCGGGCTTCGCAGCGGCAAACACCGCGAAAATTATATCGAGATTTGCCATCGGCGGACGTATAAGCTCGTTGCGTCTTGGAAGCGCTTCCTCGATCATTACGCCGCCCATTGCTTCATCGCCGCGTTTATGATTCTCTCGTGCATCCGCATCGGATGCCAACGCAAGCTCGGTGTCAACACGCAGCACAACGTCGTCACCCACGAGAAGCGTCAGCTTCTCATGGCGGAATACGCCGCGCGCCTTGCACAGCACCGTATCGTTTTCAATCTTCATTCCGACTCCGCGGAGCATGTCGGCATCGGAGCGGGCGATGCGTATTTCATAGAGACCGCCCACACCCTTTATGATCTTACCGTTAAGTTTAAGCTCCATTGATCGTCACTCCGTAAATTTACTGCTCGTCGTTATTAACAGCTTCGGTTTCATCTGTCGTATCGTCCGTCTGCGCCGCAGTAGTTTCTGCGGGCTTCGGACCGAGACTCATTACAAAATCCACCTTAGTACCTGCGGGAGTCTTTGCGCCGTACGCACGGCTCTGACTGATAACACAGCCCACATTGACCTCATCATTATACTCGCGGGTAACGTTGCCAAGCTCCAGCTTGTTCCATTCGAGCATCTTCATGACCGCTCCTTCGTCACACTTGTAGAAGTCGGGCATTTCCACATACTCGATCTCCTGCCCCGAGCTTACGAAAAGCGTTACCGTGTCACCCACCTTAAGCGTGGTGCCGGGCGCGGGATCGGTACGGATAACATAGCCTTCGCTGATGTATTCATGCTGCTCCTTGACCTCCACGGGGATAAGACCGTAGTTGGTGCGCAGGTCGATCATCGCATCGCGGGCATCATCGTAGGCAAGATCGGGCAGCTCGCAAGTCTCGGCGCCCCAGCAGACCGTGAGAGTAAGCTCACAGTACTGCCCCTTTTCGGGGTTTACCTTTCGTTGTGCCTTGGGAAGCGGATCCTGAGCGATTATGACGTTTCGGTCGTACTTTGCGTCGTAGCTGTACTCCACCTCGACGATGTAATGCTGAGCTTCAAGAGACGCCTCAAACTCCTCGCTGTAGATAAGTCCCACATATTCGGGAACGACGATCTGCTTTGAGTTGTCGGTAGCCGTCACCGCGAAGAGTCGGTTTAACACCACCACCGCGCTGATACAGCATACAATGAGAAACGCACTGGCAACTCCTGCGATCACGGGGAACATGGAGCGGCTCGCACGGGATGGAGGTGTAAGCTTTTTAACGTTGGAGGGCATATTTTGCTGACCCGTGCTTCCGCCGTCGGAAGAGGTATCGGTCTTGGGCATTTTGAACACCGTGCGCGGATTGTTTTTGACCTGTCCCACATGGCGGAGCATCTGCGCCGCGCTCTGGAAGCGGTTGTCGGGATTTTTCTCCATAGCCCCCATGATTATCTGCTCAAGTCCGATGGGAAGCTGCGGATTTATCTCACGGGGCGGACGCGGACGGTTCTTGACCTGCATTATGGCAACCGTAACGGGACTGTCTGCCACAAAGGGAAGCTTCCCCGTCGCCATTTCGTACATGGTAACACCGAGAGAATAAATATCGCTCCGACGGTCGATCTGCTTACCGCTCGCCTGCTCCGGACTGATGTAGAACACCGTTCCAATGGCTTTATCGGTCATGGTTACCGTCTCAGCGTTGGGAAGCTTTGCAATACCGAAATCCGCCACCTTGATAACGCCGTTTTTGAGCATCATTATATTCTGCGGCTTTATATCGCGGTGAACGATTCCCTTTTGATGTGCGTGATCCAGTGCAAGCAATATTTGCTCGGTAATATTTATCATCTCATGGAAGCCAAGCACACCTTTTTTGAGGATATAATTCTTCAGCGTGATGCCCTCCACAAGCTCCATTACAATATATTTAAGGTTGTCCTTCACCGAAACATCGTAGATGTTGACGATGTTCGGGTGAGAGAGCATGGCGACTGCCTTACTCTCGTTGATGAAACGCTTGACCGCCTGTACGTCGTTGTTGATGTCATCCTTGAGCATCTTCACTGCCACATTGCGGCGCATCAGAAGATCCGCAGCTTCAAATACCACCGCCATACCACCGATGCCGATAACTTTAATGATCCTATAGCGCTTGTCAAATACCTGACCTACATATTTTTCAAACGAATCCATCATTCAAGCTCCTTTACATACTTGACAAGCACCGCAGTAATATTGTCGGGTCCACCTGCTTCATTTGCGGCATTTATCAAACTGTCGGTCTTGTCGCTGAGCTCCGACTCAATATCGGTAACAACGTCAATGTCAAGATCGGATGAAATGATCGAATATATATCCTCGGGAAGGAGCTGACCCGACAGTCCGTCCGAGCAGAGAAGTAAGTAGCAGACCTCAAGGCTTGCAAGATCCACCGAGAAGATGTCCACCTCAAGCTCATGATTGATGCCGACCGCTCTTGTGATGCGGTTGCGGTACGGATGGTTTCTGGCATCCTCCACCGACAGAGAGCCGCTGTCGATGAGATGCTGAACATACGAATGGTCATGAGTTATCTGTGTTATGGTATTATCGGAAATAAGGTAAAGACGGCTGTCTCCCACATTGACGACATAGACCATGTCATCGCAGAAAAGCGCCGCGACAAGCGTTGTACCCATTCCCTGGTAATCGGGAGAGCTCTGCGCCATTTTGAATACCGCCTGATTTGCATCATGAGCGGCATCGTCAAGCACAACGCATGCCTCATCGCTGGTAAGCGCAAGTATACCCTCGCGGTTTATCTTCGATGATGTATATTTTAAAATACGCTCTGTAAAGGTATCAATGGCGCACTCGCTGGCAACATTGCCGCTTTTGGCGCCGCCCATACCGTCACAGACGACACAGAGCGTGGCATTTTTGCACACCGGACGGATCATATAGCTGTCCTGGTTCGCCGTGCGCATCTTGCCCATATCGCTTTTTCCGAAAAAGTTCATCTGCACAATCTTCCTCTCGTTTTTGGGAGCGCTGCTCCCGGCTCTCATTATCTAAAAGGCTCGATTACTTCAAGTTACTTTTATTATATTACATATATATGGCACGAAAAAGAATTAAATTTCAAAAAAATTTGAACAAAGCTCAGTTTTCGGCGATTTTTTCCTGTGCCGCTTTAAGCTTCGCGCGGCGAAGCTGACCGCAGGAAGCGTTTATGTCCCCGCCGAGCTTGCGTCTGACAGTAGCGTTTACACCGAGCGAGTTCAGCGTGTCCGAAAAACGCTTTACCGCATCATTGCTTGAACGCGAGAAGCCGCTCTCCTCCACCTCGTTGACAGGAATCAGGTTGACATGTATCGGAAAGGGCTTTGAGCCGCGGTACAGACCTTGCTTTAAGGTATGTGCAAGGCGGCGCGCATATTCCGGTGAATCGTTTTTGCCTGCTATAAGCGTATATTCGAAGGAAATACGCCGACCTGTCACCGCGAAGTAGCGGCGGCAGGCATCAAGCAGCTCCGATATCTTCCACTTATTGTTGATCGGCATTATGGATGAGCGAGTCTCGTCGTCTGCCGCATGGAGTGATATGGACAGTGTGATCTGGAGATCACATTTTGCCAGCTCGTCGATCTTATCCACAAGTCCGCAGGTTGAAAGCGAGATATGACGGCTTCCGATATTAAGCCCTGCAGGGTCTCCGACCAACGACAGAAATTTTAATGTATTATCGTAATTATCCAGCGGCTCACCGATACCCATCATGACGATGTTGGATATACGCTCGCCTATATCGTGCTCGGCGGCAATGACCTGACCGAGCAGCTCCGCAGGACGCAATTTTCTCACAAGTCCGCCGATGGTGGAGGCGCAGAACTTACACCCCATAGGGCACCCGACCTCGCTGGAAATGCAGATAGTGTTCCCGTGCTTGTAGCGCATAAACACGCTCTCGATCACATTGCCGTCGTGAAGCCCGAACAAGTACTTAACGGTACCGTCGAGCTTTGATACGAGCTTCTCTTCAATAGTCGGAAGATCCACTACCGCCGTCTCATGCAATTTTTCACGCAGCTTTTTCGAGATATCGGTCATACCGTCGATACCTACGCCGCGATGCATCCAGGCAAATATTTGCTTTGCACGGTATTTCGGCTCACCAAGCGTAATGAGAAACTCCTCAAGCTCGGGAATATTCATTGAAAGAAGGTCGGCTTTGCCGTTAAGTGTCAGCATAATAAATCCTTATTTTCGTCTTAGTTTGGCGATAAAAAATCCGTCGGTCCCGTGAATTTGCGGCAGCAATGTAAGCATTCCGCCCTCCGAGCTTATCCCCCCAACGGAAAAGTCCTCGGGCACATACTCGTCGGTATATTCCAAAAACCTTTGTACCACCGATTCGTTTTCTGCTTTGTTAAGTGTACATGTGGAATAGCAGAGCACCCCGCCGCGCTTAACATATTTCGCCGCCGTTTCAAGTATCGAATACTGTATCTCGGGAAGTCGATCTATCTCCGCACGGGATTTATAACGTATCTCGGGCTTTTTTGCAATTACGCCCAGCCCCGAGCATGGCACATCGCAGATTACCGTATCGGCGCAGTCGAGAAGTGACGCGTCCGTTACCGAACCGTTTTTCTCGGTGGTGGTTATAATGTCGATGCCAAGTCGCTTTGCTCCGGATTCGATCAGCGACAGCTTGTTTTTGTGCAAGTCAAAGCTTTTGACCTCGCCGCGGTTTTCCATAAGTATCGCCGCCGAAAAGCTTTTGCCTCCGGGGCATGCGCAGGTGTCGATAAGCACCGTTTCGGGCTTTGGATCAGCGGCAATAGAGGCAATTTGTGAAGCCTCGTCCTGTATATAGACGTATCCGCGCGAAAGAAGTTCCGATATCTCGGAAGATATCGTCTTTTTTGTCAGTTTTACGCCATAAGGCGAGTATTGCGTCGCCTCTGCGGCGATGCCTTTTCCGGCAAGCTGTGCCAAAAGCTCATCTCGATCCGTTTTCAGCGTGTTTACCCGCAGTGTCACATCGGAATGCTCCGAAAACGCTGCAAGTATGGGCTCCGCATCGACAAAGGATCCCATGAGCACGTCGAGTACATCCATACCGCAGGAATAGCGAACCGACAGATAGTGTCTGCGATCGCCCATATCGGGACAGAACAGCTTGTCCTTGTCGGCTGTGCGCAAAAATCCCCTCAGTACGGCATTTATGAAGGATGCCGCACGTGGAACATTCTGCTTTGACAGATTAACCGTTTCATTTACAGCGGCACTGTCGGGTATGCGATCGAGGTATATCATCTGATAAAGTCCCAGTCTGAGCAGTGTCATGACCTCGGCATCAAGTGACTCGACAGGCTTTGAGGACAGCTTCCCGATAATATGATCAAGGGTGATACGGCGCTCGATCACGCCGTAAACCAGCGCGGTGTAAAGCCCCTTCTCCGCCCCCTCGAGACGAAAGCGACGTATTGCCGAATCTATCTCGAGATTTGAATATTTTTTATCCCGCTCACAGAGCATCAGCGAACGGTATGCAGCCGAACGTGCGGTAAATCTGTTTTTGTCCATTTATCTCCGTCTGCTCCCGCGTTTTGCGATGAGCAATATTCTTATGAGGTTGGCAAGGGAAACCGCCAGTGCCGCCACATAGGTCAGCGCCGCCGCAGTCAGCACCTTGCGTGAGGCTTTTAATTCTTCACTGTCGAGCCCGGCTCCTTCAAGCGCCGCCATGGCGCGGGAGCTTGCGTTAAACTCCACGGGAAGCGTCACAAGCTGAAACAGTGTCGAAAGTCCGAACGCCGCAACGCCGAGATAAGCTATCGCTTCAAAACCAAGCAGGATACCCAGCAGAACCAGCGGCATTGCTAAATTCGAGCCGATATTGGTAATCGGTATGATAGCGGAGCGAATTTTCATAGGCGTGTAGCCGACCGCGTACTGTACCGCGTGTCCCGCCTCATGTGCCGCAACGCCCACTGCCGCCGTACTGGCAACAGAATGAACCGTATCGGAAAGGTACACGGTGTTGTCCTTCGGATTGAAATGGTCGGTAAGATCACCTTGTACCTGAGCTATACGCACATGGCGAAGCCCGTTCGCATCGAGTATGTGTCTTGCGGCATCAAAGCCGGTCATTCCGCGCTTTGACGCGACCTTTGAATATTTCGCAAATGTGGATTTAACGTTTGCCTGTGCCCAGAATGCCAAAAGCACTGCGGGCAGTACCAGAAAAAGATATGTGGCATCCAAGCCGAAAAAGTACATATCTCGACCTCACTGTTTTATTATTTTGAATATTTGGTAAGCTTGTCACCCTCGGCGATCCGTCTACCGTTGATGTAGTCCGCCGCCGCCATGCGATTCTTCCCTTCGGGAAGAAGATTTGTTATAGCAACAGAACCTGTACGACATGCAACCTCGATACGGTTTGCGTGCGCATCGCACTTTAACACCTCACCGGGATTTTTGTGCTCCTTAACAGTATCGACAAGCTCCGCACGAATTATTTTGAGAGCACGGTCATTATGAGACACTACCGTCAACGGGAACGGCGATAGCCCGCGTATACGGTTATATACGGCGGTCGCATCCGCGTCAAAATCAAGTACACAGTCGGCGTTTTCGATCTTCGCCGCGTAGTTTGACTTCAGATCATCCTGCTTTTCGCGGCATGCTGTACCGTTTTCGATTGCTTCGACCGTCTCAACAAGTAGCTTAGCGCCCGCCTCAGCCATTTTGTCATGAAGCGTTTCAAAGTCGTCAAATATCTCGATCGGAACTACAGACTTTGAGATCATGTCGCCCGTGTCGATCCCCGCATCCATATACATGATCGTAATGCCCGTCTCCTGCTCGCCGTCGATAATGGCGCGCTGAATAGGTGCCGCGCCGCGGTATCTCGGAAGTAGGGAGCCGTGAACACAGATACAGCCAAGCTTCGGATAGTTGATGACGTTCTCGGGTAGAATCTTTCCGTAAGCGGCAACTACTATAAGTTCGGGAGCGATCAGATCAAGCTGTGCGGCAAATTCCTCGCCGCGCAGTGTCTTGGGCTGATAGACCGGTATACCATGCTCCTCGGCGCACACCTTGACGGGCGGGGGAGTTAATATCATCTTGCGCCCCTTGGGCTTATCGGGCTGAGTCACAACACCGATAACGTCCGCGCCCGCTCCGATAAGCGCTTCAAGCTGTACCTTTGCAAAATCGGGGGTACCCATAAAAAGGATCTTCGAGTTCATATCAGTTCTCCACCTCGTCGGGATCAAGCATCCTTATAACATTGTCGGTAAAAAGTACGCCCTCCAAATGATCGAGCTCATGGCAAAAGGCTCTGCCTGCGAGTCCCGAGCCGGTAACGGTGTGCTCCTTTCCGTCAAGACCGGTATAGCGGACTGTAACGGTCATGGGACGGTCGGTGATGCCCCACTGATTCGGCACGGAAAGGCAGCCTTCTACCTCCTGCTGATTGCCCTCTTTTTTAATTATCACCGGATTGATCATGATATAAGGCTTGTTTTCTTCAACCTCAACGACTACCATACGTCTGAGCTTCCCCACCTGTACGGCGGCAAGTCCGCATCCGTTGGCAGCGCGCATCGTTTCAACCATATCCGCCGCCAATGTTTTGATACGCTCGTCGATGACCTCGACGGGACGGCTCTTTTTGCGAAGGATCGGATCTCCGTCCTTGACTATGTTTAGCTTTGCCATTTGGCACCTCCGTAATACATCACATCGAAGCGGGACCGACATCCACCGATATCGCCGCCTTGGCGCTCGCCCTCGGAAAATCCGCAAGCAGCCGCAGAGTCAGCTCCCGCACACGTTTTGTGACCTGACATTTTATTATGATACGCATTCTGTAAATATTGTTCACCTTATAGATAGGCGCTTCAAAAGGACCGAAAATATACATCGGAATATCCGAAAATTCCCCCGCCGTGTATTCTCTCAGCTTTGTATCCAGCTGAAGGGTCAATTCGAGCACCGATTTTTCGTCATCGCCGTGAATGCCGAGAAGCAAAAACTCGCAGAACGGCGGAAATCCCAGCTGTCGGCGCAGCTTTATGGCACTTCCGTAAAATCCCGCGTAATCCTGCTTAGCCGCAAGATTGATTACCTCATGGTCCGGATTGTATGTCTGTATGACCGCACGTCCCGGCTTATCTGCACGCCCTGCCCTGCCGATAACTTGAGTCAGCAGCGCAAATGTGCGTTCGGTAGCGCGAAAATCATCAAGATACAACGCACTGTCGGCGTTAATAACACCCACCAAGGTCACATCGGGGAAATTATGTCCCTTTGTCACCATCTGTGTGCCGATAAGTATATCCGCCTCATGTGCTCTGAACTGTGAAAGTATCGCCTCATGGGAAAATTTCGCTCCCGTGGCATCGGCATCGAGCCGCAGTATGCGAGCATCGGGATAAAGCCCGTGAAGCTCCTCAGCGACAAGCTGTGTACCGAATCCCTTGCGGCTCATATGCTCCGAGCCGCATTTAGGACATGCCTCGGGCACAGTCTGCGTATAGCCGCAGTAGTGGCACTTCAGATGATCACCGTCAAACAAGCGGTGATAGGTCAGAGATACCGAGCAGTTGGGACAGGTGATGACCTCTCCGCATTTCAAACAGCTTACAAAGTTATTATATCCGCGCCTGCTGACAAACAAAATAGTCTGCTCGCCGCGGACAAGATTTTTTTCGATCTCCTCACGAAGCACACCTCCGAGCGGTGTTATCTGCCCCTTGATAGAATCCACGCGCAGGTCGGCGATCTTTACTTCGGGCAGCACCGAGGCACCGTAGCGCTCACTGAGCGTTACCAATGTATAAATGCCTTCCTTCGCACGGTAAAAGGATTCAAGCGACGGAGTTGCCGATGCAAGCAGCATCAATGCGTTATTTTTCGCCGCACGGTAACGTGCCACGTCGCGTGTATGATACTTCGGATTCATATCCGATTTGTAGGTATGCTCCTGCTCCTCGTCGATGACTATCATGCCGAGATTATCGAGCGGTGCAAAAATAGCCGAACGGGTACCTATGACCACATCGACCTCATGAGCGCGTATGCGCTTCCATGCATCGGACTTTTCGCCTTCCGACAGTGAGGAATGTATGACCGCCACACGCTCGCCGAAAAATCCGCAGAACAGGTCAACTGTCTGTCCCGTCAGTGATATTTCGGGCACCAGCACGATGACCGAACGTCCGTCGGCGATAACACGGTCAATGATCGACTTTATGACTCGGGTCTTGCCACTTCCCGTGACGCCCCAAAGCAGTGCCGCGCAAGCTTTTTTGGAGGTTGCAAGTTCGGACAGCGTATCGCATGCGGACTGCTGCTCTCGGCTCAGCACATTCCCGTCGGCAACCCTTCCGCGCCCCGCGTATGGGTTGCGGAATACCTCGCATTCACGCACCGAAAGTATGCCCTTGGCGACCATGTTTTTCAGTGTCGCAGGGGATACCTTGGCCGTGTCGCGAAGCTCGGTCGCCGAACGTTCGCCGTCTGCAATAAACTCTGTCGCACGCTTCTCAGCAGCACCGAGGCGAATGGAGGTAAGATCGCATATTACACGGTAGAACCGCTCTGTCGGGTCACGCTTCACACGAAATAATGAACCAAGCGCACCGCCGGGCAGAATCGTCTGCACCGCCTCTCCCGTGGAACAGAAGGTGCGGTCTCTTAAAAAAGCGCATAACCCGAGCAGCTCCTCGGAAAGCGAGAATCGGTCATCGGCGACCGCCAGCACGGGTTTCAGCTTTTCATATTCCGAGTCGGTGCAAAGCTCCTCCACAAGAGCGCATCTGCGCACTCCGCCGTGTTTATCGGCACCGAAGCCGACTGATACAAGCGACCCCTTGTGTACCCGCCCGATAAGCTCGGGCGGTATCACATAATCGTAGCATCTGTCGGCAGAGAGGGGCAGCTCGAGTATCCTCACACGCGCAATGGCAGGCGAAGCCGAGCCGTCACACATTAGTTTTCTTCCTTTGCTTCCAAGGCTTCTGCGGTTTCAACGGGTACTTCCACAGCAGCGATCTCGACCTCGGGCTTTGCCTCGCTGATCTTATACTCACCTTGATAGATACGGTTGATAGCGTTCTTGACAGCCTTTTCATCACGGATATCGCGCTTGATCATAGACGCGAGACTCTTGTCGGTCTCCTTGTTGGCAATAAGCTTTTCCGCCTGCTCGCGCTGATGAACATATTCGTCGGTTACTATTCTTGCACATTTAGCGGTAGCGATGCAGAGCATATAGCGGTTGTATTTGCCGTTTTGGCTGAGTTCTTCTACGGAAGGATAAATCATTGTAATACCTCTTTCTTTATGTCGGACAGTGTCCGTATACCGTTTTTATTCGGCAAAAAATTTCTTTGTAAAATCCTCGGCGCGGGTCACGCGGTGCTTTTCGGCTTCCACGACTCCGATTATGTCGCGAACCGCTTCATCCACCATGTTGTCACCGTTTACTACGATGTAATCGTATTTTGACAGATGAGAAAGCTCAAACTTTGCGGTTTCGAGCCGTTTTCTGATGACCTCCTCCGAAACATTATCGCCTCTGCCGCGAAGCCTTGCTTCAAGAGTTGCGAAGTCCGGCGGGGTTATCATGAGCATTACCGCGTCGGGGCACTTTTCCTTTATCTGCATCGCACCTGCGACCTCGATTTCAAGAATAACGTTCCGACCCGCGGCAAGATTATCGTTTACTTCTTTTTTGGGAGTGCCGTAATAATTACCGCAGTATTCCGCGTGCTCAAGCATCATGTCCGAAGCAATGCGGCTCTCAAAATCTGCCTTGTCGATAAAATAATAGTTGACACCGTGCTTCTCTCCCACGCGCGGCGCGCGGGTGGTGGCGGAAACCGAATACACGAAGCTGTCGGAGGTCTCCATCAAGCGCTTTATGACGGTACCCTTTCCGCTGCCCGAGGGACCGGAGATCACGATAAGTATTCCTTTTTTCATAGTTAATTTCAGGAAGTCCGCATCAATCGGGCTCTTCCGTTTCCTCCTCATCTTCACATTCGTCACGGTCGGAGAGACGATTGGAAATCGTCTCGGACTGGAATGCCGACAGGATCACATGTTCGCTGTCGGTTATGATCGCGGCGCGTGTACGCTTACCGCAAGTAACATCGATGGCACGACCGCTGTCCTTTGCATCCTGTATAAGGCGCTTGATCGGCGCGCTGTCGGGACTGACCACAGCCACGACACGCTCAGCGGCTACCATGTTTCCGAAGCCTATGTTAATAAATTTCATCTCTGCACCTCGGCTTATTCGATATTCTGAAGCTGTTCGCGAATCTTTTCAAGCTCGCTCTTGATTTCCACCACCATCGCAGCGATCTCGGCATTGCTCACCTTAGAGCCGATGGTATTGGTCTCGCGGTTCATCTCCTGCATAAGGAAGTCGAGCTTACGACCGACCGGTTCGTTTGAGGTGAATATCTCGCGCATTGCGTCGAAGTGACAGCCTAAGCGCACTATCTCCTCATCGATCGCCACGCGGTCGGCATATATGGCGCACTCGGTGAGCACCATGTTCGGGTTAAGCTCAACCGCATTATCCGCAAGCAGTGCTTTGAGTCTTGTCTCAAATTTCACTCTGTAGTTAGAGATCTCTTCCTCGGAACGCGCCTTGATGTTTGCAACTATTCCCTCGATCTTGACAAGCTTTTCAAGAATATCCGCCTTGAGCCGTTCACCCTCCGCCTCGCGGACACGCAGGAACGCGGCGATAGCTTCATCAAGCACGGGCTTTATTGTAAGCCAATCACGCTCGGCATCCTCCTCGGGCTTTGTGATATTGAAAATATCACGGTTCTGCGCCACCGTCATAACCGAAATATCGTCGGTGAGAGAAAACTCATCACGCAGTGTCTTCAATGCATCAATGTAGCTTTTGGCAAGCGCACGGTCGATATCCACGGTCATACCTACATTCTCGACCACTTCCACACCCACATATACATCAAGCTTACCGCGAGCTATGCCGTTTGCCTGCACATACTGGCGAATGCGGTCCTCCAAAAAGCCGTAGATGCGGGAGATCTTGACCGTGCAGTCAAGGTAGCGGTTATTCACGCTCTTCAATTCAACCGTAATATTTTTACCGTCCGGAGTACCGCTTTTGACAGCTCTTCCGAACGCAGTCATACTGCGTATCATGTTCTCATGTTCCTTTCCATATAGGATACGTCTGATTTTGGGCATATATATTAATTATATCGCACTTTTGGCGATTTGTCAACCGAAAACAGCCACAAACCAACGAAAAAGTCGGAAAATTAATAGATAAATTAATGAGGGCAAAAGTTTTATCTGATTTATTGTGCAAAATTCTCCTTGACAAGAATGGCTCCCGGTGATATAATGGTGTCATCCGACACAAGCTCGGAAATATTATGCGCTGTATCCCGCTGAGCGGGAGCGGCAGCAGGAGGAAATTATGAATACTCGCACAAACTCTCACGAAAAGGTTCGGAAAATGACCATGTACGCAATTCTGACAGCGATAGTTATCGCGCTTCAGCTTGTTTGTACGTTCATAAAATTCGGGCCTTTTTCAATTACACTGGCACTCACGCCCATCATCGTCGGCGCAGCGATCTACGGTCCCAAATGCGGTGCGCTGCTCGGCTTTGTGTTCAGCGCAGTAGTTTATATCACGGGACTCATGGGCTATGACGGTGGATTTATCAACATGATGATGAATTACAGTGCAGTCGGCACCACATTCATCTGCCTTTTCAAGGGGACAGCCGCAGGAGCCGTTGCGGGATTTGTTTTCAATGCGCTTCAAAAGAAGTCATCGGTTGCGGCTACCATGGTTTCAAGCGCACTGGCGCCCATCACCAACACAGGACTTTTTGCCTTGGCTATGATGACCATCTTCTACGGATTTCTCGCAGGAAATGCTCCCGAGGGTCAATCACCGCTCGGTATGCTGTTCCTCTCCTGGATCGGCATCAACTTCATCGTGGAATTTTTGGTAAACATCGCCCTTGGTACCGTAATCACCCGTGTGGTCGATTACTACAATAAAAGAATGAGATAAGAGGAACATTATGCTTTTAGCATATAATATCGGAAACGACAGTATACAGCTCGGCTTCTTTGAGGGCGACGAACTTTGCGGCACCGTTTCCGTATCAAACGATACAAACCGCACCTCCGACGAGTACGCCTGTATTTTTAAAGGACTGCTTGATTTTAACGGGCTTGCGCCGTCGGCGTTTGAGGGAGCTATTGGCTCATCCGTGGTGCCGACAATGACCGAAACGGTACGCTCGGCGCTTGAAAAGCTGCTTGGCTTCCGTCCGCATGTACTGGGTGTGGGCACCAAAACGGGGCTCAACATACTCACCGATGACCCAACTCAGCTTGGCAGCGATCTCGTTGCCGCCGCGGTGGGCGCACTTTCAAAATATACGCCACCACTGATACTTATCGACCTCGGCACCGCCGCAACCTTCTCGGTACTTGACAAAAATGGAGCCTTTATGGGATGTGTGATCGCTCCCGGTGTGACCTTGTCCGCAGAGGCGCTGAGCAACGGCACCAGTCTGCTCCCGCATTTTGCCAGAACGGAACCGAAAAAATGTATCGGCACCAACACAATGGAAAGTATGCAGAGCGGTTGTATATACGGCAGTGTGGCAATGCTTGACGGAATGATAACCCGCATTGAGGGCGAGATAGGCGAAAACGCAGTAGTCATCGCATCGGGCAAAGATGCCCCCGACATAGTTCCGCTGTGTGCTCACAACATCAAAAGCGACGATACACTGCTGCTCCTCGGTCTTAAGGAGATATACAAAAAAAATATGCGAAAGCGCAAATAAAAAAGCTTTGCCCGATCCGTGCAAAAACGGATCGGGCAATTTTTTTATCGGTTATCCGCCACAAAATGCCATACAAGGCTTGTGCCGTCGGTATAGTTGCCGGAGATATTCAGTCCCGCGTTCATGAGAAGGGCGCCCGAATATTTTATACCTGTGGCAGTGTCGGTGTAGACCTTTTCGGGATCAAGCCCTGCAAGACGGATATACCGCTGCAGAGTCGGCTGAGTACGCATAACAACGTAGGTCAGCAGTACCTCGTTCTTATCCTGCGACACCGATTCCCACGCGGAAGCGCAGGTGAAATTCGCCTTATCCTCGGTGGGATTGATCAGACGGTAATAGTCTCCGTTCTGGATAACATTGTAATACTTGTGATATGCAGCAACCTGCTCGCGTACCAGCGCACGCTCGTCATCATTCAATGTGGTGATGTCAAGCTCGTAACCGAACGCGCCGCCCATTGCAACGTCACCGCGTGTCTTGAAGCTCGTAACACGCTTGGTTTGATGGTTGGGGCAAGCGGAAACATGGGCACTCATGCTTGACAGCGGGTATACCATGGACGTACCGTACTGTATCTCCAGGCGCTCCATGGCATCGGTGTCGTCGGACGTCCATATCTGCGGGCTGTAGTAGAGCATACCGGGGTCGAAGCGACCGCCTCCGCCCGCACAGCCCTCAAGAAGCAGCTTCGGGAAAGCGGCGAGCAAACGTTCGAGCAGCTCATACACGCCCAGTATGTAGCGATGGAAGAACTCCTTCTGACGTTCATGCGGCAGAAGTGCGCTTCCAACCTCGGTAAGATTGCGGTTAAAATCCCACTTTACATACTCTATGTTGGCACTTGAAAGTATCTTGTACATCTGATCGAAGATATTGTCTCGCACGTCGGCTCTGGACATATCGAGCACATACTGAGTGCGTCCGATGGACATCTCACGCCCCTCGACTTTAATGCACCAATCGGGATGGGCGCGGTACAGGTCACTGTCGGGAGATATCATCTCGGGCTCAAACCAAATGCCGAACTTCATACCGAGCGCATTTACCCGCTCGACAAGCTTTCCGAGACCGCCTTTCAGCTTACTTTCGTTTACATACCAGTCTCCGAGGGAGGATTTATCGTTGTTTCGTACGCCGAACCAACCGTCATCCATTACAAGCATCTCAATACCGAGCTCGGAGGCATCCTTAGCAATGGCAACAAGCTTATCATCATCGAAATCAAAGTAGGTAGCTTCCCAGTTGTTGATAAGTATGGGGCGCTTCTTTGTTTTCCATTCGCCGCGGCAGAGGTTATAGCGGTACAGCTTGTGATAGGTGCGGCTCATGCCGCCCACACCATGGTTGGAATATACCATGACCGCCTCGGGAGACGCGAATTCTTCTCCCGGTTCAAGCAACCAGCCGAAGGTATCGGGGTTGATACCCATGAGCACACGGGAGGTGCCGAGGAAATCCACTTCTATCTCGACCTTGAAATTGCTTGAATATACAAGCGAGAAGCCGTAGACCTCTCCTGTTTCCTCGGTATAGCCATCACGCCCCAGTGCGAGGAAGGGATTGTTATGATGGCTGGACGTGCCGCGCTTGGAATGGATACCCTGCAGACCGTACTGGAGATGGCGCTTGACCAGCGTTCTCTCCTTTGCCCAGCGTCCCTGCAGATGCATCATCTCGAAATTCATATCCGGGAGGTCGAGCGCGGTTGAATGGACGCGCTCGATGCTGAAAGACCTGTCGGAGGTATTCTTTACTCGCACACTGCGTGTGATGGCGTCAAGCTGTGTGAATGCGGTATAGATAAGCGTAACCTCCGCACCCGTCAGCGTATCTTCACATACTATCTCAAGCGTATCCGCTTCATCATCGGTATTTGTATATACAGCGGGAAGCCCTTTTATAGCAGGCTTGCCATTGTAGATCTTGTGGGACTTATACTTGATAGCCGTGGCGTTACAGCCGTTCTCACCGCGTATGGACAGCGCAGAGATACGCATATCGCCCGCGCCCTCGGCGGGGTATTCGAGATGTACCGTGTCGAGGGACATGCCATTTTCCTTGGCATCCTGTACCTGCGCACTGGTGGACGAAACGCCGATCATACGGCGCAGATAGCGAAGATCAGTATCCGGTACCGATGCACCGTAGTAGAGATGAAGAAGATATCCCGTAGGGCTTACCTCGATGGCATAGGTGGAATCGGGTGTGTCGAGCTTGAACACGCGAAGCTCGGAGTTATAGATTATGGACATATTACATCCTCCATGTAATTTTTCTGCTTTTATTATAGCAGATGTTTTCATTTCGGTCAAGTACGTTTTATGTCATAATGTAACCCGAATATGCGCAAATGTAACTTATTCTGCATTAACCGCTAATTTGATAAAATATTTATTTTTCATACTATACATAAATATTCCATTGATTTTATCACGAAAAGATGGTATAATTGCAGTATATTGCAAAAAAATCAAGGAACGGTACGGATAATGAAAAAATTTCTTCCCTTACTGCTCGCGCTTTCGCAGGCATTGGCGCTCAGCGGCACAGTGCTTGCGGCGGAGCCTGTCACGACCGATGTAATAGTCGAGCTGTCGCCGCCAAATGGTGCATCTCCAGCCGAATTTGCCGCGAACTGTGCAGACAGCATTGATCGAAAGCTTTCCGATTTTGAATACGGATACATATACGATACTCTGCTGTGCGGTTTTTCCGCGGAGCTGCCCGAAACAGCGATATGGCGGCTGGAAAATTACGATTTTGTAAAAAAAGTCTACCGCTGTGCCGAATATGAAGCACTTTCCGCCGAGGCGGGTACCGGAGACATGTCCGCCGCAGAAATGATCGGACTTAGCGCCGCAGAAAAAGCCGGACTTACGGGCGATGGTGTAAAGGTAGCCGTGCTTGACAGCGGTTTTGACATAAACCATCCCGCGTTTAACGTCCAAGTCACCGAAACGCTGGAGCTTGAAGCCTTTTCAATGGTGATCGGCTCCAATCGCTTAACGGCACTGCGAAACTCTTATGATATCGCGCCGCTTTACCATAGCTCAAAGATCCCGTTCATGTACGACTACGCATATAACGACGCCGACGTCTCCACAGAGTCCTCAAATCACGGAACACACGTAGCGGGCATCATAGGAGCCGCAGAAACCGAAATCAGCGACATGCACGGAATCGCTCCGGGTGTACAGCTGCTCTTAATGAAGGTGTTCAATGACGAGGGTACATCCGCCTCCGACAAAGCGCTGATCGCGGCACTTGAGGATGCTATCAAATTAGGTGCGGATGTAGTCAATCTGAGCATCGGTCACTATTCGGGCTCGGTCGATCCCGCAGAGATCGTGGGACTCGCCTCTCTCATCGAAAAAGCCGAGCAAAGCGGATGTATCATAATCGGCGCAGCAGGTAATGACAGTGTGACCACCCAACGCAGCAGACTTTATGAAGAGGCAGAGATCATGTATCCCCTCGCAAGCTACACCGATTACGGCACGCTCAGCTCTCCCTCCGCCGCAAGCTACGCAATGTCCGTAGCAAGCGCCAATAACGGTATCTACTATTCCCTCCACTTTAAACACGCCGAAAATCACGAGCTTTATATAGAGTATACCGACACAAACGCGGCAAGCGAGGTCATAGACGTGCCGTTCGGTGAATATTTCGGCGGCAAGACCCTTGAATACGCCGTGATCCCCGGCGTCGGAGAGGAAAAGGACTATGATGGTATCGACGTCACAGGCAAATTAGCGCTCGTCTCGCGCGGAACAATAATGTTTACCGACAAAGCAAACATTGCCGCCAAGCACGGAGCCGTCGGTGTTATCGTATACAATAACACCGAGGGCGAGGAATATTTCAATATGGAGCTCACAGACGCCGCTATCCCCGCCATTGCCATCAGCTTGGAGGACGGTCTCGCGCTTATAGATGAAACTGCCCGCAAGCTCACCTTCGGCAACAATTATACCTGGCGTGAGAACACCGACGGTGCGGGACTTATTTCAAGCTTTTCGTCCTATGGCACTACGCCCTCTCTCACATTAAAGCCCGATATTTCCGCTATAGGCAGCAGCGTGCTCAGCACTGTTGTCGGCGGAGGATACTCATCAAGCTCGGGCACCTCCATGGCGTCCCCTCAGCTCGCGGGTGCCTGCGCACTGCTTATAGAAAAAGCGCGCAACAGCGGTATCACCGATAACGCCGCCTTAGCGGTAGATGTAAAAAACGCGCTTATGAACACCGCTTCACCCATCCTTCAAGCAAACGGCATCGAATATTCGCCACGCGCACAGGGCGCGGGACTTATCGACCTTGAAGGGGCGATCGATCAAAGTTTAGAGCTCACCTATACTGCTACGGGCAAGGCAAAAGCCGAGCTGTTCGACAAGCTCACGGATGTCACTGCCTTTGATATAACCTTAAAAAATCTCACCGACGCACCGCTCAAAGTAGATCTCGGCGTTACTCTTACGAGCGATGGATATACGCTGCTCGAATTCGACGGCAAGGAGGAATATTACAGCACCCTCACTGCCGAGGCGGACAGGGCATCGAAGATCACTGTCGGATCAAGCGGCAACCTCAACCGCTATGCCGATGATCACACGCCGCTTACACTCACTCTTGATGCGGGTGAGGCGCGTACGCTCACGGTAAGCATTGATTTCGATGACACATACCACAAAACACTCGGCGAGATCTTCACCAACGGTCACTTTGCGGAGGGCTTTGTCATCTGCGAGACGGAGGGGGCCACCGTTTCGCTTCCTTACATGGGTTACATAGGCGATTGGGGCGCCGCTCCCGTGCTTGACGGCGATGCATATGCCGGTGAAACGGAAATGTTCGACGGCACTAAGTTCTACGTTATGGTAAACGGCAAATATATCCCCGCAGGCGCGGATATTTTCGCCGAAACCTATGTATACGACCGCGACACCATCGCCTTTTCACCTAATGGCGACGATTACGCCGACGATATTAATTTCGGCGCCACTGCCATACGCAACTGCAAGAGTTCTTCAATGACTATCACCGATCCCGAAGGCAATACCGTCTATACTTCAAAGTTCCCGTATTTCAGCAAAACAGTGGGGATGGAGGAAGTAACGGTGTTCCGTTTCCACTGGGACGGTAGTGACGGTATGTATTCCCGCTACAAGCTTCCGGACGGGAAATATACCGTAAGCCTCGAATATACGCTCGACTACGGTGAGGATGTAAAACAGACCTACACTTATCCCGTGATCATTGACACAGTTGACCCAACCCTTTCCTCGGTAACACTTGATGGTGACACGCTGTCGCTTACCGCTTCGGACGAATTCGGAGTCCGTGTCATCAGTATTTACGAAAATGACAGTGACGGCGCATTTTTCCTGCTTGAGCACGGCAGTGAGGTCTCCTTCAATATCGGCAAGTACACAGGCGATACTCTGTATTATGAGATAATCGACAACGCCTATAACATCACAGTCGGCAAGCTCACCCTTTCCGACCTCGCAAATTGAGGTGTCCAAAATGAAAAAACGAAATCTTATCATTTCCGCGCTTATCAGCGGCATGATGCTGCAGTTGTTTCCGCTCTCGGCAGCTGTGCCCGAGGCGACTGCCTCGCATGCGGAATATAACGGCGAGGGCATGTGCATCGCTATACTCGACAACGGCTTTTTCCTCACACATGAGAGCTTTGTACTTACAAATGACTCTCCCAAGCTGACAAAGGAGAAAAGCGACACTCTGCTCGCTTCCACTTTCGTCGGAGCATCCGAATCCGCTCCGGAGAGCTTATATATAAACGCAAAGATCCCCTTCGCCTACGACTACGGTGACGGAGATGTCAACCTGTCTCAGGAGCGTTACGATTATCACGGCACCGCAATGGTATCCATAGCGGCAGGCAACGGCTCCACTCTCTCATCTCCCAATCC
This sequence comes from Clostridia bacterium, assembly GCA_017482055.1. Classification (GTDB taxonomy): domain Bacteria; phylum Bacillota; class Clostridia; order Oscillospirales; family CAG-272; genus Flemingiibacterium. The sequence goes on along the minus strand of JAFUOH010000003.1, from coordinate 32,619 downwards.
CGCCGCTACGGGTATTGCTCCCGAAGCACAGATACTCGCAATGAAGGTGTATTCGGACACACGGGAAGCCGTCACCGAGGATGCTATGGTATCCGCCATCGAGGATGCGATAATCCTCGGTGCGGATGTAATACTCATCGCTCTCGCCGAGCCTTGCGGAGTGGAGTTTGACCTTTCCTCCGAAAAATTGACCGCCGCCGTAACAAAAGCAGATGAGATGGGGGTCATTGTCGTATGCCCTGCAGGTGATGTGCTTGAATACGGAAACGAGAGCATCTATGAACTTGAATATGAGACCTCCGACCCGCCCGCAACTATTCCGGATATAGGTACCATCGCATGGCCCGGCACCCTTGATTCGGTGCTGACCGTGGGCTCTGCCGAGGGAAATACGGTAGAGTCCGAATACTTCACCTTATTGGGAGGCAAGCAGATACCCTTCGGCGACTCTAATTACCTCTATACCACCGTCACGGGCGGTAAGACCTTCGCCTCGCATTTTGACGGACAAACGCTTGAATATGTCATCGTGGACGGATATGGTACTCCCGAGGACTTCGCCGCGGCGGGCGAGCTTGCAGGCAAGCTTGCAGTCGTGCGGCGCGGCACGGTAAGCTTTAACGATAAGGCCAAAAACGCCGCGGCATGCGGCGCTATCGGTGTTATCGTCACCGATACTCAGCCCGACAACTACTCTGCGCTCAGTGTAAAGGCGGAGCTTTCGGAAGCTCCCATCCCGCTAATAATCGTTTCCTCCGACAGCGGTCAGCAATTAAAGTTGGCCGAGGACAAGCGCCTCACGCTGACAGGCGGTGTGACATGTGTCACAAAGACCCGTGAAACTCCGTCGCCTTCGTCCTATTCCGCAAGCGGTACCACTCCCGAGTTGGGGCTCAAGCCCGATATCACAGTCGTCGGCTCCAATGTTCAGTGCGCATCCATCGACGGCAGCTATGCTTATATGAGCTCCACCACCGCCTCGGCGGCAAAAGCAGCAGGAATGTGTGCAATAGTCAAAGAGAAGCTTACACATGAAGCTTCGCCCCTCGGCACATATGAAATGTCACGGCGGATCAAAGCATTGCTTGTCGGCTCGGCAGAGCTTATGACTCAACAGATCAAGGCTATCCCTTATTCGCCGCGTGTACAGGGCGGCGGCGCTGTCAGCCTCGAAGCCGCACTCACCTCCGAGCTGCTTCTCACGCAGAATGGCTCCTGTAAGATCGAGCTCGGCGACGGTCATACCCGTCTCGTTCAGTTTAAGGTGACCGCCGAAAACCTGTCTGATTCCGACAAAGCATGCACGCTTGATGCTATCGTAGGCTCCGACAGCTACAGCGCTTACACCTATGCAGAGCTGGATATCGAAAACTCCGATGATCCGCTTTATGCCCGCCTCGGAGTCGATCCTGCGGACACACTGGCATTTACCAACGATTTTACCGTGTTTCCACAGACGCAGGTAATGCTCGGAAGCCTTAATTATCAGCTCAATTCCGCGGCTCGCGACTATTCACCATACAGCTTTACCCTTGCCGCGGGTGAGAGTCAGACCTTTGATGTGATCGTTTGTCTTGATGAAGCAACATATCTTGAATACAAGAAGCATTTCACAAACGGCTTCTTCATCGAAGGCTTCGTACGCCTTACAAGTACCGATGAGACAGTGTCCATACCCTTCCTTGGCTATTCGGGTAATTTCGGTGCAGCGCCATACCTTGACGCTGACCTTTACAGCGGCGTACAGGCGATGTATGACGGCATTTATCTATACCGATATATTAACGATTCCGAGGTTACGGACAGCGGTACGCTGATCCTCGGAGCCGACACCCATTCCGAGCCATACAAGGATACAAAATATGACAAGACAGCCCTGGCATTTTCTCCGATAATCGATCGAAACAACGCAGCTGTGGTGCTTAACTTCGGTCTGCTTCGCACAGTAAGTGACATCACGGTAACGGTGACCGACATAAGCGGCAATCTTATCGAGCAAGTGAGTTACGGAACCATCCCCCGCACCTATGTGAGCACCGCCACCGGTATGCCTGCCACTGCTTCGATCACGCTTTGGAACGGCAGAGCCGCCGATAACGCATCTTATATTTATCCCGACGGCATGTACACTGTGACAGTCAGCTACGCAAAGCCCATATCGCTTACAAGAAGCAGCTTTTCCTACGATATTTTCCTCGACACCACCGCTCCGAGCATTGTATCCACCGAATTCATAACCGTAGACGACAAGCCCGCGCTGATCGTTGCGGCGGAGGATAATCACAAGGTCATGAGAATAACGGTGGTTGACAGCGATTCGACAGAGGCATCAGCTATCGACGTTGGGCTCTATGACATTTCGGATCTTTTCGGCGAATACATCTATATCGACATTTTCGATTACGCCGCAAATTCCACCGTCATGCGAATAAAGAATCCCCACTACATCCCCGACGACGATTGATCCCGCTCCCGAAGAACGGACATGATTATAGACAGCCCGATAGGCAGTAGGATCAATCCGATAAAACCAAGCAGCTTGCTTCCCACAAACATTGCCGCAAGCGTCAGCAACGGATGAAGTCCTACCTCTTTGCCGACGATCCTCGGCTCGATTATATTTCGCACCACGGTGATGACCCCCCAGATGGCAAGCAGTCCTACAGCATATCCTACATGACCGCGTATCAACTCAACAAGTGCCCACGGTATCATGACGGCTCCCGTTCCAACTACCGGAAGCACATCAAGCAGTGAGATGATCAGCGCATACATCACCGCGTTTTCGGTACCGATAATGATAAGCCCCAAAAACAACTCAGCGAAGGTGATGAGCATTATAAGCGCGTAGGAGCGGATGTATTTTATCACCGTTGAAAAGAATCTGTCTCTCAGATCCGTCATTATCCCGACTGCCCTCCTCGGCAGTCGGGATTTTGCCAAGGATATCAGCTTTTCATAGTCAACAATAAAGAAAAAGCTGGATATCACCGCAAACAAAAGCTCGATCACGAATTTCGGAATTGAGGCGGCAAAGCCCGACAGCCATGCAAGCGCTCTTACGGATATGTCCGACACCGCACCGCCAAGCGAGTTTTTGATCGAGTTAAAAATTCCCGCCAAGGTCTCGGCAAAATCGCTTTCCTCCGGTCCGTCAAATCTTGAAAGCAAGCGGTTTATAAATTCAAACCCCTTTACAAGCGCAGGTTCAATAGTATCAGCATAAAGCGAGGGGAGCCGTCCCGAAAAATCTCCGATCATCACCGCAAGCCTCACCACCAGGATAGTCGCAAGCATTCCTATAGTGGCATAAAAGATCAGCAATATAAGCAGTGCCGTCGGTCGGCGCTTCATATCAAATTTGCCGCAGAAAAATCTAACGGTGGGGTTGAGAATAGCCGCTATGGCAAATCCGATCAGAAACGGCATCACAATAAAAATGGCGTATTTGAAAATAAGGAATATGATCGCGGCAATGGTGAGATAATATACCGCCGAAATAAGGAAGCTCTTCTTTTTTTCCAAGCGTTTTCCCCCGTTTAAACAAAAAAATAAGCACTCATGCTATATTATTACGCCGTACGCGGTATGTATTCCACATATGCGGGTAAAAATCAAATATTTTTCACAGCTTGTTAAAGTTTCGCCCACAATAGTGTGATATTATAAAAACATATCTTTAATTTTTTCGGAGGCAGTATATGTCAAAGGCTAAGCGGCTTGAAGCCGAACGTGAAGAACATCGGCAAACCCTAAAAAAGATCAGAAGGATCACCGCTATTGCAACAATATCGGTCATCCTTGTCATAGCTGTGGTCATTACCGCAGGTCTTACTGCGTATAACGCAAGGATTAACAACGGTGAGTATCTGCGCGGTAAGCTCGCCGCATCCTCAAGGAACATCGACGTTAACGGCTCGGTGATGAGCTATTTTTACGGCGATATTTATCATACCTTCACGGATTACTACGGAAGCTATCTTGAATATTTCGGACTTGATACGAGTATTTCTCTCAAGGATCAGGAGCTCAGCGACGGCGAGAGTTGGTTTGAATATTTTATGAGCGCGGCTGAGAGCACAGTTACAACGGTGCTCACACTCAATGAAGCCGCAAAAGATGACGGCGTCACGCTGACCGAAGCTGAAAAAGCCGCAATTAAAAAACGCGCCGACAGTACAGTTGCGAGTCTGTACGGGCGCGGAGTCAACAGCGACGACATCTATAATGCGAGATTGCTCGAAGCGCTCGCCTATAAGTACCGAATTATAAAGGAAGCCGACCTCACCCCCTCAGAGGCGGAGATCACGGCATACTTCGCCGAGGACCCAAAGCAGTTTCAGACAGTTGACTATTATTCGTTTTCGCTCTACTATGACACCGAAGGAACCGCCGACGACCCCGAGGGTTATACAGAAGCTGATATAATCGCCATAGCGGAAGAACTCGCGGCATCCGAAAACGAGAAAGCTTTTATTGAAGCCATAGAAGCGCTTATGCGCTCGGACGGCTCGGACATAAGCGAGGATGACATGACGGCAAAACTCCAATCGCTTAAAACTATCGGCGCGAAATGGAGCGATGGCAGTGAAGTGTCCGAGTGGGCATTTTCCGCAAATGTGGGAGACACGCTGAGCGTTCATGATGCCGAGAATACGATGTACACCGTCTATATGCTCACCGCCGAGCCTTACCGCAGTGAATCCGATACTGTGACTGTACGCCATATTCTGCTCTCCGACACCACTTACGGAAGCCGCGAGGGAGCATCTGCAAAAGCGAAGGAGCTGCTCTCACAAATCAAAAACGAGGGAATGGACTCCGATGACTTCGCACTGCTGGTTCTTGAATATTCGGAGGATCAAGGCTCATATTACAGCGGCGGTATGTATAAAAACATAACGCAGGGGCAGATGGTGGACACTTTTGACGAATGGTGCTTTGATCCCGACCGCCGCGCTGGAGATACAGACATTATTGAGACCGATCTCGGAGTCCATGTGATGCTCTTTGAGTCTGCAGGAAGCGAAGAATGGCAGGCTGATGTGGCCGAGCACATCATATCCGAGCGCTTTGATGCCTATCTTGAAGCAGTCTCAATGCAGTACACGGTAATATTCGACGATACCGTGCTTGATATGATTCCCGGCTGATACAATATCGACCGTACAGGATGCATGCATCCGATACGGTCGATAATTTTTATTCGGTGATTACTCAAGCTCAAACGCACCTGTATACAGCTGGTAGTAGGTGCCCTTTTCTTCAATGAGCTTCTCATGATTGCCGCGCTCGATTATACGACCATGGTCAAGAACCATGATAACGTCGGAGTTCATGACCGTGGAAAGGCGGTGAGCGATAACGAACACTGTTCTGCCCTCCATCAGCTTATCCATACCGCGCTGAACTATCGCCTCAGTGCGGGTGTCGATACTGGAGGTTGCCTCGTCAAGTATCATAACGGGCGGATCGGCTACAGCCGCACGAGCGATTGCGATAAGCTGACGCTGTCCCTGTGATAGATTGGCGCCATTGTTGGTGAGCTCGGTGTTGTAGCCATCGGGCAGACGGGTTATGAAGTCATCCGCGCCCGCAAGCTTCGCAGCTTCGATGCACTCCGCATCGGTGGCATCGAGGCGTCCGTAGCGGATATTATCCATTACCGTTCCCGTGAACAGGTTGGTCTCCTGTAAAACTATGCCAAGCGAGCGGCGCAGATCGGACTTCTTTATCTTATTGATATTGATGCCGTCGTAGCGGATCTTACCGTCGTCAATGTCATAGAAGCGGTTGATAAGGTTGGTGATGGTAGTCTTGCCCGCACCTGTCGCGCCAACAAACGCCACCTTCTGACCGGGTTCGGCGTAGACAGACACGTCATGGAGCACTAACTTATCATCCTCGTAGCCGAAATCAACTTCGTTGAGCCGTACATCTCCGCGCAGCTCGGTATAGGTGAGAGTGCCGTCGCTGTGGGGATGCTTCCATGCCCACTTACCTGTGCGCTCGGTGGTCTCAGTGATGTTGCCGCTCTCGTCGATCTTGGCATTGACAAGGGTAACATATCCGTCATCTGCCTCGGGCTCTCGATCCATCAGCGCAAGGATTCGCTTTGCACCTGCACCCGCCATTGCAATGGAGTTGAACTGCTGAGAGAGCTGGTTGATATTACCCGTGAACTGCTTGGTCATGTTAAGGAACGGCACTATGATGCTGATGCTGAACGCCATTCCCGAGATGCTGATATTGGTCGCCCCCGACAGAAGCAGAAGCGCACCTATTGTAGCAAGCAGTACATAGAGCACATTGCCGATATTTCCGATAATGGGACCCATGGTGTTTGCATACGCGTTTGCGCGGTAGCTGTCCTCATAGAGAGCATTGTTGATCTTGTCGAAGTCCTCGTTACTCTCATCCTCGTGGCAGAATACCTTGATGACCTTCTGACCGTTCATCATCTCCTGCACAAAGCCCTCGGTCTTACCCACCGCCATCTGCTGACGTATAAAATATTTCGCAGAACCGCCGCCGATCTTTTTTGATACAAACAGCATAGCAAAAACACCGAGAACAACTATAAGCGTCATGGGGATGCTGTACCACAGCATAATGGAGAACACTACTACGACAATGACCACCGACTGGAGCAGTGCGGGAAGCGACTGCGATACCAGCTGTCGCAGCGTGTCAATATCGTTTGTATAGTGGCTCATGATGTCACCGTGCTTGTTGGTGTCAAAATAACGTATGGGCAAGTCCTGCATGCCGTCAAACATTTTAATTCGCATCTTGCTGAGGAAGCCCTGGGTGATATATGCCATAAGCTGATTATACAGAGTGATCGACGCCAGTGAAAGGATATACAAACCGATCAGGATAAATATAAGAGGTAATATCTCCTCCTTGGCACTCTCCCAATCGCGGAGCACATACCATTTTTCAATTGCCGCCAGAACTCTCTGTTGGAAAAGTGACGGTATCGCCGATACTATGGCTGAAAACAGAATGCATATCGCAGTAAGCGGGACAAGGCGGGGATAGGCTTCAAAGAGCATTTTTATGACGCGTCCGAGTGTGCGCAGATCAAGACTGCGCTTCGGCGTTTTCATATCATTTTGGGGCTTACTCATTCCCGTCACCTCCCTTTGTCTGCTGAGCGAACACCTCGCGGTATATCTCACTCGATGTGAGCAGCTCGTCATGAGTACCTGCGGCAGATATTCTTCCGTTATCCATAACAATGATCATGTCCGCATCCTGTACGGAAGCCACACGCTGTGCGATGATTATCTTGGTAGTCTCGGGGATGTAGCGCTTGAAGCCCTCGCGGATAAGCATGTCGGTCTTGGTGTCCACAGCGCTTGTGGAATCATCGAGGATGAGTATCTTCGGCTTTTTAAGAAGCGCACGTGCGATACAAAGGCGCTGCTTCTGACCGCCCGACACATTGGTACCGCCCTGTTCGATCATGGTATTGTATCCGTCGGGGAAGGAGCGAACGAACTCATCCGCCTGTGCAAGACGGCATGCCTCGGTGATCTCCTCGTCGGTGGCGTCCTTGTTGCCCCATCTGAGATTCTCTTTGATCGTTCCGGAAAACAGCAGATTCTTCTGAAGTACCATCGCAACAGAGCCGCGAAGAGTATCAAGATCGTACTCACGCACGTCTGCGCCGCCCACGCGGACACTTCCCTCGGTAGTATCGTAAAGACGCGGGATAAGCTGCACCAGCGTAGATTTGCCCGATCCGGTACCGCCGAGAATACCTACGGTCATACCCGATTTTATATGCAGTTCGATATCGGCAAGGGCATATTTTTCCGCCTTCGCAGAATATTTGAAGCTGACACCACGAAAATCAATAGAGCCGTCTTTTACCTCGGTTATTGCGTTTTTTGGATTTTTGAGTACAGGCTCCTCTGCCAAAACCTCGCAAATGCGCTTTATGGATTCCGAGGACATGGTAAGCATGACATAGATCATGGAAAGCATCATAAGGGACATAAGTATCTGCATACCGTAAGTAAGCATTGCCGAGATCTGACCCACATAGATTTCGGTACCACCGCTTGTGATGATCATCTTGGAGCCCACAAGCAGTACGAAGATCATGTTAAAATACAGGCAGACCTGCATGATGGGTCCGTTCAGCGCAACGATGCGCTCGGCTCTTGTAAAATCGCGGCGGATATCTTCAGCCGCGGCACCGAACTTCCGCTTCTCGTGCTCTTCACGCGAATAGCCCTTTACAACGCGCATCGCGCGAACATTTTCCTCAATGGATTCGTTGAGCTTATCGTATTTGCGGAACACGCTTCTGAATGCAGGCATAGCCTTATGGCTGACAAACAGAAGTCCACAGATGAGGAACGGTACGATGACCACAAAAGTAGTGGCAAGCGCTCCGCCCATAACATACGCCATGATTATTGAGAAAATAAACATGAGCGGACTGCGGATCGCCGTGCGGATAAGCATCATATACGCCATCTGCACATTCGTAACATCCGTTGTCATACGGGTAACAAGGGACGTTGAAGAAAATTTGTCAACATTCTCAAAGGAATAAGCTTGGATGCGGCGGAAGATATCGTGGCGCAGATTTTTTGCAAATCCCGCAGAAGCTTTAGCACAGGTAAAGCCCGCAACACCACCGCAGGTAAGCGACAGGCACGCCATCAGAACGAGCAATAATCCGGTTTTGATTATCGAGTCCATCTCGACGCCGTCCTTGATACTGTTTACAAGATCGACGGTAATAAACGGGATAAAAGTCTCGATGACCGCTTCACCTACGATAAAGATAAGTGTAAGTATCGACGGTAGCTTATACTCTCTGATACAGCCCGCAAGCCGTTTTATCAAGTGTAACACCTCTTTTGCGAAATAATATTCCCGAAAATCGTTAGGAACCTAACTATTATACCTCATATTCAGCTCTATTTCAAGATTTGCATAGCATATTTAACAATAATGTAACAATGTAATTAGTTAGTTTTAACAACCAAGCCTCCATAAGCATTTTATTTCCACGGCAAAGCATCGCCTCGAAAGACATAAAGCCAACACACTACGATTTCTATCTTTGGTTTATTATATTTCGGCTTTGTTTACTTATACTACTGACGCAATTTTTATGTATAATTATATTGGGAATTTGCAACAGCTCTTTACGGAGGTGATTATATATGAAATTTTCGGTCGGATACCGACTGACGGATAATGACTCTTTTATGGAGGCAATAAAAACATACCGTGACTCGATCGGTGAGATATATTTTTCGGTCATCGGTATACCGAATGGCAGAGGAGATTCCTGGAATGACGGATTTTCACCTGCCGAAGCCGCAGTACGTCAGGATGCGGAGCTTCGCGAGCTTGCGGGATGCGGCTTTTCCATGAATCTGCTTCTCAACGCCATGTGCTACGGTGAGGATACGCTGTCGCGAGCATTTTATAATAAGCTCGGCGATACGCTGGACTACTGCATATCGGCTTACGGCACAGATTCGGTGACCACCACCTCTCCAATAATCGCAAAATTCATAAAAAACAATTTTGAGGGTGTCTCGGTACGCGCCTCCGTAAATATGGAGATCGGCACCGTGGAGGGAATGGAATATCTCTCGGATCACTTCGATGGTTTTTATTTAAAGCGGGAGCTAAACCGCGATTTTTCAAAAATAGAGGAGCTGACGGCTTGGTGCTGCGAAAACGGCAAGCGCCTGCACATGCTTGCCAACAGCGGATGTCTCAACCACTGCTCCGCCCATGTGTTCCATGACAATTTGGTGGCACATGAAAACGATATCGTGAAAATGGACAACGCCTTCACATTCGAGGGCGTGTGCAAGAGCTTTCTTTCGAAGGAAGGAAACCGCAAAAGATTCCTTGACTGCACAAACTTCGTCCGGCCCGAGGACATCCACCTATACGAAAAATATTTTACCCATGTGAAGCTTGCCACAAGAGTAAGCGAAGCGCCAGAAAAGATCCTCCGCGCCTACTGTACAGGCAAGTGGGCGGGAAATCTTACCGCTCTGCTCGAACCTAACCACAGCGCGCTGTTTGAGCCTACAGGTTTTCCCGGCTGCGACGTTGCGGGCACGATATGCGAAAAGAAGCTGGTATACTCTGAAACACGGTCATTTCCCATAAAAAATGGCACGAATTAGTATTGACACAAACCAAGTAATATGAGATAATATAAAGGAGGCAGTATATGCTAAAGAATAAGCTTATTAAAGAAGCCGCACTGGAAGCGGGCGCAGATGCCTGCGGTATCGCTCCCGTATCACGTCTGCGCGGCGCACCCGACGTTATGGATCCTAACTTCCTCTTTCCGGGAGTAAAGAGCATCATCGGCTTTGTGTTCCGCATTCCGCGCGGTACACAGCGCGGTATAGAGGAGGGTACTCAGTTCTACCAGTATCCATCCATGGCATACGGCGGGATCAACGAGATCTATGCTCCCGCAGTGCTTCACCATGTGGGACGCGTTATCGAGGATGAGGGCTATGAGGCGTTCATCTACCGCAACACGGGCGCACGCGGCGCTGTATCCGATATGGACGGTTCTCCCGGCAACTCCCTCTCCCCCGAGGAGCAGATAGAAGTGTCAAAGCACGCCAAGGGTAAGACCGCGCACCACAGAAGCGTACAGTTTACTCGTGCCGTAGATGAAAGCAAAGTGCCGCCGGATCTGCAGTTTCATTTCAGACTCGCGGCGGTTGCCTGCGGACTCGGTGAGATCGGCTACTCAAAGATGCTGCTGACTCCAGAATTCGGTCCGCTTCAGCGCGTTGCGTTTATCTTCACCGACGCGGAATTTGATGAGTACGACGAGATGTATAACGGCGAGCCGCTTTGCAGAAAATGCGGTGCCTGCGTGCGTGAATGTCCCGGTGGGTGCATTCCGCCTATAAACTCAGGCAAAACGATCACCGTGGATCTCGACGGTAAAAAATGCGAGTGGGGCGATATTGATATGTGGCGCTGTTACGCCTTCTACACTCACGGCGGCAGATACTACAATCCTTTTGTACCCAAAGAGGTCTTTGACAAAAACGAAAACGGTACCCTTGATCTTTTGGAGGGCGTGACCGACGATGCAAATGAAAAGGAAGTCGTCAAGGTCTACACTGCGCTTGAAAAGTATTTTCCAAGCTGGGTGGGTTATAATATGGCAAAGTGCGGCGGATGCATACGCGCCTGTGTGTCGATGCTCGAAAAGAAGGGCGGATGCATGGAAGGTCGCTTCAAGGCACCCCTTCGCACAAAGAAGGCATGGAGGCTCGACCGATGATAGAAGCTTACACTCCGCAAAAGGATGGCTTCGACGTGCTTTTCGGTTCCGAGGGCTGGCAGATAGCCGCCATCACATACGCCGAGCAGTACAGCGCAGAAAACCATCAAAAGCTGAGCCGCCATATGACCACAGATGAGGTGTTTGTGCTTGTACGCGGCGAGGCTTGCCTCTACACGACGGAGGACGGCAAAGCGCTCGAAGCGATACCGATGGAGCACGGCAAAGTCTACTGTGTGAAAAAAGCCACGTGGCATTCGCTTGCAATCAGCCGCGACGCTTTTTTGGCAGTTGCGGAAAACGCCGCACTCCGCCCCGAAGATACAGAAAGGATGACCGTATAAAATGCTTACTTCAAAAATTATAAAAGAAAAGGCGCTGGAGCTCGGCGCGGTACTGTGCGGTATCGGCGACGCGGAGCTTTTCCGTGATGTAGATCCGCGCCATAACCCGTTTTCAATTCTCCCCGCCGCAAAATGCGTTATTGGCTGTGCAATACGAGTTCCCAAGGGACTTTACCGTGCGATGGAGAATAAGAATCAGTATTACACTTACACCAGTCTCGGCGTAAAATACATAGACGAGACCTTTGCGGAAATTTTTCTCTTAAAGCTCGGCGCAATTATAGAAAATGCGGGCTACGATGCCTGTCTGCAGCGCAATGTCCCCGGCATGAAGGTCAAAGGTGACCCTACTACCAATCCGGAGGTAAAGGATACATACGAGTTGGAGTTTTCAAGTCCCGTTGAGGACGGGAAGCCCGCCCCCGAGGTAATAATCGACACAAATCTTGCCGCAGAGGTCTGCGGACTCGGTAAGGTCGGACTCCACGGCAAGGTCATAACCCCCGAATACGGCACGTTTTTGCGATTTGTGTACATCGTGACCGATGCGCCGCTTGAATGCGATCCTCCCTTTACAGGCGAGGTGTGCGATGGCTGCGGCGAGTGCATCAAGGCATGTCCCGGAAATGCCATATCGAAGGACGGCGTTGACACCTGGCAGTGCGCAGTATACTACCGCGGCGCACACAAATCAAATCCCTTCATGACCGAGGATTTCTTAAAGGACGATCCCGAGCGTGAGGACATCATAAACGGCACCAAGCGCTTTGACAAAGAGAGCGCGAGAGCACTTTATCCGAAGCTTAATTTCTTACCACCGACCCATTTCGGATATGTTCCCTGCTTATGTGCAAAGAAATGCGAGCTTGCCTGCGAAAAGCACAGAAAAGAGGTGTCGAAATGAGAGATAAGATAACAGCTATCGCGAAAAAGCATGATGCCGATGTAGTGACCTTCACAAGTGCATCCGAGTTTTCTTCGGATGATGCGATATTTAAGATATTCCCGGAAGTAAAAACCGTCATTGCACTCGGTTTCCGCGTACTGCGCGGACTTTACCGCGGCGTTGAGGAAGGTACGGTCTATTATCAGTACACCACCATGGGCGTGGAAAACTTGGAAGAGACGGTAATGCCCTTTGCCATGCTGCGTGCGGCATCGGTGCTTGAGGACGAGGACTATATCGCCATTCCCCAAAGACGTCATCAGACCATAATGAACGAGCTTGATTCTACAAATCCCGAGGTGGACTATTCCGATATAAAGCGCGGTGTGCCCGAAGCGCAAATGGATTTCGAGCGTACTGCCGAGATATGCGGCATCGGCGAGCGCGGACTCAGCGGAAGCATTATTAACCGCGAATACGGTCCGTTTATACGTTATTGCTTCATTCTGACCGATGCGGTGATAGAGCCTACTCCGAAGGAGCAGTACAGCCTTTGTGACAAGTGCGGAGAGTGTGTCAAAGCCTGCCCCGGTAAAGCGATTTCCAGCGGCGGAAAACTCGACCGTTGGCAGTGTGCCGTCTACTATAACGGCGCAAACGGTGCAAAGAATCCTTTCATGCCTCCGAATGCGTACAGCGATTTTGAAAACCGCCGTGAGATCATAAACGGCGAGGTAAAGGCAGACAGAGAGACCGCCGAGTCGATAATGGACAGCACCTATTTCTATCCGCCCGCAAAGCATTCCTACCGCTCCTCCATCTGCGGCAGGGCATGTGACCGTGCCTGCTATATTCATCTTGAACAAAAGGGCGTGCTCACGAAAAAATTCAGAAAGCCCTTCAGAGCGGGCGAAGACTGGCAGCTTGACAAGACACAGTTCGATATATAATGATATACCGTCGGTATGTTCATCCGCCGATATATCGTAGTATATATATTTAAGAAAAAAGAGGTAAAGACTAATGAACAAACCGACAAGAATCGAAAAGATCATCCAATTCGGCGAGGGTGGATTTCTCCGCGGCTTCGTTGACTGGATAGTACAGCTCACCAATGAAGCATCCGATTTCAATGCGAGTGTCGTGATAGTACAGCCTATCGAAAAGGGTATGTGCGATAAGCTGATGGCTCAGGACTGCGTGTACACGCACATCATGCGAGGGCTTCGCGATGGTAAGCCCGTCGTTGACAAAAAGCGAATCGATGTGATCTCCCGTTGTGTTGAGCCTTACCGTGATTTTTCCGCTTACCTCAAGCTTGCAGAAAATCCCGATTTCAGATTCATCGTATCCAACACCACCGAAGCGGGCATCGCGTTTTCCGCCGACGATAAGCCGGAGGACGCTCCCAATGTCACCTTTCCCGCCAAGGTAACACTGTTGCTTAAAAAGCGATATGATCTGGGACTTCACGGTTTTATTTTTCTCCCCTGCGAGCTTATCGACAAAAACGGCTCCACACTTAAAAAGTACATAATCGACTACGCAAAGCTGTGGGGGCTCGGCGACGGGTTTGCCAACTGGGTAGAGCGTGAGAACATATTCTGCAATACCCTCGTTGACCGTATCGTTACGGGTTACCCAAAGGATGAGGTCATCGACCTCGGCTACGAGGACAACATGGTTAACACCAGTGAGCTGTTCCATCTCTGGGTCATCGAAGGTCCCCGCGATATCGTGAAGGAATTTCCGTTCGATAAAGCCGGACTCAATATAATCGTCACCGACGAGCTTGAGCGCTACAGAACCCGCAAGGTTCGCATCTTGAACGGTGCGCACACCTCTATGATCCCCTACGCCATGCTTGAAGGCATCGAGACTGTGGGCGACTGCATGGAGAACGAAAAAATGTCCGCATTTGTAAAGAAATGTGTGTATGAGGAGATAATTCCCACCCTTGACCTTCCGGAAAAGGAGCTTCTTGACTACGCAGACGACGTGTTTGAGCGCTTCAAGAACCCATTTATAAGACATCTTTGCGCTTCTATATCGCTGAACTCCGTCAGCAAGTTTAAGGTTCGTGTGCTTCCCTCTCTGCTTGAATACATCAAGCGCAAGGGAGAAATGCCGCAGAACCTTATCATGTCCTTTGCAAAGCTTATCGCGTTCTATAAGACCGATATGCCGAATGACGACGCGGCGGTAATGGAATTTATGAAAAAGTCCGACGTTAAAAGCATCCTTGCAAACAAGGCACTGTGGGATGAGGATCTTTCTTTCCTCGCGGATGAAGTTTCCAAGTATCTTTAAGATATCGGAGGGAACATACAATGAGGATTCACGAATTTGACAATGTCGAGGTCGATCTGTCGAGCGGTCACAAGCACGCGCTGCGGGATATTAAAAAGGGCGAGGACATCATTAAATACGGCAACCCCATCGGTCATGCTACCGAGGATATAAAATGCGGCGATCATGTTCACAGCCACAACATGAAAACAAACCTCTCGGGCAATATCAGCTACGAATACGCTCCCGATTATACACCAACTGTACACATTCCCACCGATAAGACCTTCATGGGCTATGTTCGCGAGAATGGAGATGTTGGAATCCGCAATGAGGTCTGGATAATCGTCACTGTAGGATGTGTGAACAAGGTTGCAAAGCGCCTCGCAGCGCTTACGGGCGCACACGCATTTGAGCACCCCTTCGGCTGCTCACAGCTCGGCGACGACCACGCAAAAACGCAGCTCATTTTAAAGGGTCTGGTCAACCATCCCAATGCGGGCGGCGTACTTGTACTTGGACTCGGATGCGAGAATAACAACATCGGCGAATTTAAGAAGGTTTTGGGCGCGTATAACGAAAAGCGCGTAAAGTTCCTAAACTGTCAGGATTTTGATGATGAGATCGCCGAGGGTGTAAAGCTCATCGATGAATTAAAGGCATATGCCGACACCTTTACACGAGTCCACATCCCGGTGTCCAAGCTGAAGCTCGGACTCAAATGCGGCGGCAGCGACGGCTTTTCGGGCATCACTGCAAATCCGCTTGTGGGCAGACTTTCCGACAAGCTGATCTCCCTGGGAGGAAGCTGTGTGCTGACCGAGGTTCCCGAAATGTTCGGTGCGGAACATCTTTTGATGAAGCGCTGCGGCACACGCGAGCTGTTCGACAAAACAGTGGCGCTTATTAACGATTTTAAAGACTACTTCACAAGACACGATCAAGTGATCTACGAAAATCCCTCTCCCGGCAATAAAGCGGGCGGTATCACCACACTTGAGGAAAAATCTCTCGGCTGTATCCAAAAAGGCGGACTTTCCGAGGTGGTGGACGTGCTTGACTATGGTGACACTCTGTCGAAAAACGGCCTGTCACTCTTGAACGGTCCCGGCAACGATATCGTCGCAATCACCAACCTCACTGCGGCAGGTGTACACATGGTGCTGTTCACCACCGGCAGAGGCACCCCTGTAGGCGCCCCCGTGCCTACGGTCAAGATTGCCACCAATTCCCGCCTCGCTTCGGTCAAGAAGAACTGGATAGACTTCGATGCCTCCCCAATTCTTGACGGAAACGATCTGACCGAGGAATTTTTCGACTATATTATCTCCGTTGCTTCGGGCAAGGAGACCACCAATGAGAAAAACGATTACCGCGAGATCTCCATTTTCAAGGACGGAATCGTGCTGTAACATAAAATATCGCCGAGAGCGTTTGCCCTCGGCAATATTTTTTTACTTATTCGGGAATATAAGCGTTGTCACACTTCGCTTCTGATTTTCCGTCGGCGGCTTCAGCTTACCGTTTTCAAGCAGGGCGTTTATGCAGTGGAGTAAGAACCATCCGTCGGAATGGAACACAGACTGCAGCTCGTATGCCTTTTGCTTTTTCATGTGCTCCGGGTACGACGCCAACATCGCTTCGACGTACGGAGCCTTTATTTTTTCAAATTCTTCCTTGTACTTTTTCTTGATTTCGGTACCGATTGCCAGCAGTTTATTCTTGATCTCGGAGTTTTCAAGTGTGACCACCTGCCACGCGGACTTGAAATGTCCGTCAAAGTCGCCGTTCGTCTTGACAAAGCCGCGCTCGGCAAGCCAGGTGTAATCCTCCTTGTCAAGCATGCCATCATCCTCCTTAGCGTAAAGATGAAGCACGCGACTACACTCAGCATAGTAACTTTTGTCCACCTTGACTCTGCGGCCCGACCACCGGGTGTCGATCTGCCACAGTGTATGGGTATCGCCTCGGTACCAGCTCGAACCGCACAAGTTTTCTACATACACATAGTCATCGGGCAGTACCATGTCCCCCGTGATGACCGTTGCATTGCAGATGTTGTGCGCACCGTCGGGACGTAGGGTGGCGACCTCGTCAAAGGTGATCTTCTCCTCTATCAGCGACTCGCCCGATTGTGCGGCGATATAGGGTATCAGCGTCCACAGAAGATAGTTTTTGTCCGCGCGACGGCTCTCGGTAAGGCTTATCGGCTCATCTGTCTGACTGCAGATAATTCCCGCGTCATCGAGTATACCGCTACTTGTCAGCTCGTCGTACAGCGCGTTTGCAAACAGCGCGCCCGCTTTTCTGTACATCGCGTTCTGCATGGTCAACAGCTCTGCGGTGGGCTCGTGTATAATGAAGTTGACGATGTATTTATCACCGACCTTGCGAAGATAACCGTATTCCTCTAAAAATTCCGCTTCGCTTTCCACATACACGGGTGAAACGCCCAGACAGTCGGCAACCTCGCCCACAGTCATCGCCTCGTTTCTCACGCAGTAGCAGATGTTCTGCGCTATTGCCGAACGTAAGAAGGTGTCCAGCGTCTTGGTTCCGATGGCGCCGCTTATACCGTAGTTTTCGAATTTGATGGGGTTGAATTTAAGCTCGCTTGCTTTTCTCATGGTATCCATACCTCGTTTCAGTTCTTTTTTGGCTTCAAACAAGTGCCATTTGACAGTACCGAGCGGTATACCGAGCTCCTTTGCGATCGTCTGCTGCTTTTTATTTTCAAAATAGTAGGCGATCACGATCTTACGCTGTAATTTTGACAGATACGCTATTTCGCTCTGCATACGATTGATCGACTCCGCAGTTTCATCGCCTTGGGCGGAGGAATCCGGATCCTCGATCAGCTCCGCTACCTCGTCGATAGACACGCCTATCATGCTTTTTGCACAGTCTCTGTAATAGTTTGCAAGCGTATTGTGCGCAACCGTCCAAATATACTTTCCCGCGTCGGAAATATCGTCCTTTAAAAGCATCGTACGAAAAGCTTTCAGAACGATTTCCTGCGAAAGGTCCTCTGCGTCGTGCAGGTTTTTTGTGCGTTTGAGCGCAAAGCCGAAGATAGGCTTTACATATTCGGTTATGATTTTCTCAGCTTCCTGTCTGTTCACTTGTTTTCATCTCCTTGAAGATCCTTCACCCATACAGACACTGTTTTTTAAAAAGGTTGGGAATTTTTAAAATAATGCGGCAGATATTATTTTACATTTTATTCATACGCATTAGATAATGATTTGTTATACTGATATCACAGAAAGCTCGTATTATAATGAATTTTGTATATATAAAAGGAAAGGTGTGCTTCATGGTAAAAAGAATTAACCTTATCGCTGTTTTCTGTCTGCTTCTCTGCCTTTTTACGGTTGGATGCAGCAGCAAGGACAAAACGCCCGTAAATGGTGACAGCATCATATACGCTCCGAGCGACCCGATTGTCGATGATAAGCCCCATGACACGATTAATGAATCGGAAACGGTGCCGACGGATACCGACACCGAAGAGTCGAAGACACAGTCGGATACAGAAACGGATACAGAAACGGATACAGATACCGTTCCGCCGCTCCCCCATGAGACCGATCCGTCGCAGGGAACCGACGCCGTTACGGAGAACCCTGACACTCCCCCCACCCCGTTTGTCCCCACTGTCACGGAGGGCATGGTAAAGCTCGGAGAGGCGCTTTTCCCGGGCGAACCTCTCGCAGGAAGAATTTTCTCAACAGAGAGCGAGAAACTGCGCTTGGTGATAGACTATGAGTGTCATATGGACATAAGCGGCAGCGTTACGTTCGATTTTGATGTAGGGCTTGAATGCTATGACATAAACTGCGGAGCCAGGGTGGACACGGGCAAGCTCACTGTGGACGGTACAACGCACACATTCTCTACGGGCCCCATCTCCAACAACTCGGGCGCGCTTACCTATGTACCCTTTACGTCATATACCTACACATGTGATGCGCTTGAGACCTCCTGCACCGTAAGCGCCTCCTGGAGCTTCAACGGAGTCTACGGCGGGATCAAGATCGACACGCTTACTGCGGGAGCGGTACTCGATTGGGGCGCTTAAAGATGTTCACCGCACTGTATGCGAAATACGTAAAATAAGCGAATGACCACGCTGCCATTGTAACCGGCGGCGTGGTCATTTTTTATTTGGTTCCGAAAATACGGTCGCCTGCATCGCCGAGACCGGGTACAATATAGCCGTTCTCGTTTAAGCACTCATCAACGTTTGCACAGTAAATTTCAACATCCGGGTGTGCCTTGGAGAGGGCTTCTATTCCTTCCGGTGCCGCTATAAGGCAGAGGAACTTGATATGCCGTCCGCCCTTTTCCTTGATCTGAGCAATAGCATCACAAGCTGAGCCGCCTGTTGCAAGCATGGGATCTACGACTACGATGAGTCTCTCCTCGATATCCGCGGGGAGCTTACAATAGTAGGGGTGGGGCTGAAGCGTTTCCTCGTCGCGGTACATGCCGATGTGACCGACTTTAGCCGAGGGAACAAGATTTAAAAGACCATTGACCATGCCGAGTCCCGCACGCAGGATCGGTACGACCGCCAGCTTTTTGCCCTTGATCATCTTCTGAGTGGTCTTTTTGATAGGAGTCTCAATATCTACATCCTCAAGCGGAAGATCGCGAAGCGCTTCATAGCACATGAGCATGGTGATCTCCTCAACGCTCTCGCGGAACTCCTTGTTGGAAGTGGATTTCATGCGCATGATCGTAGTCTTATGCTGGATCAGCGGATGATCGAAAATTGTTACGTTTTTCATTATTCTTCACTTTCCTTTTCTTTGGAAACTACACGGTTTACAATAATACCGAGAATGAGTGCGCATGCAATAGCTGTGATTGTGACCTTACCGATTGCGATCGCCATGCCGCCGATACCGCAGATGAGGATAACGGAAACGGTAAAGAGGTTCGCATTCTTTTCAAGATCGACCTTCTGGATCATCTTAAGACCGGATACAGCGATGAAGCCGTACAGAGTAATGCATACACCGCCCATTACGCATCCCGGAATGGAATCGAGAAATGCAACGAAGGGCGAAACAAATGCAATAAGCATGCTCATGATCGCGGTGGTTGTAATTGTAGCAACAGAAGCGTTTCTTGTGATAGCAACGCAGCCTACCGACTCACCATAGGTAGTGTTGGGGCAACCGCCGAAGAAAGCACCGACTATTGAACCTACACCGTCACCGAGAAGTGTACGGTGCAGACCCGGATCTTCAAGAAGCTCATGCTCGATGATGGAGGAGAGATTCTTGTGGTCTGCGATATGCTCCGCAAATACAACGAATGCAACGGGAATGTATGCAACCGCAACGGTAGCAACGTAAGACCATTCAAAGGAATCAGCCCCCTTGATCGCTTCAAGGAACGTAAATTCGGGAACTGCGATGAATGTCTTAAGCGTAACACCCTCGGCAACAAGTGCCTTGAAGGGAGCAAAGTCAATGATCTGAAGTGCCGGATTTCCGCTTGCGATACCGATTATGGTAAATACGAGACCTACCGCATAGCCTGCGAGAATACCGATGATGAAGGGAATGAGCTTTGCCATCTTCTTTCCGTAAACGGAGCAAAGGATGACAACGATCAGAGTCACCATAGCACAGATAAAGGATATCCAGATATTAGTGCTCATAACAAAGGAACCGTTACCGTCCTGAGGTCCGTAGGAGAATACATCCTTAACTGCCGCACCTGCAAGGGAGAGACCGATAAGCGCAACAGTAGGGCCGATAACCACGGGAGGCATAAGCTTGCCGATCCACTTAACACCCGCGAATTTGACTACAACAGCGATGATGATGTAGACAAGTCCCGCGAATACGGCACCGATCAGAAGCCCCAGGTAACCGAGGGACATTGATGCGGCACCTGCAAACGCCGTGACCATAGAACCGATAAATGCGAAGGATGAGCCGAGGAATACAGGGCTGCGGAATTTGGTGAAGAGCTGATAGATGATCGTACCCGCACCTGCACCAAATAGTGCGGCGGAAGCGGTCATACCATTTCCGACAATAGCGGGAACTGCGATGGTTGCCGCCATGATGGCGAGAAGCTGCTGGATCGCAAAAACGATCAGCTGTCCGAATTTGGGCTTGTCCTTGACTCCGTAAACGAGTTTCATTTGAGTTTACCTCCGTTAATAGATATTTTTTAGAGTCGAATGCCGAATTATGCTACATATAATATACCACATTCGACGTATTTTGTCAACAGTTTCTTAATAAGCAATTAAAAAACTGCCGTTTTTTATTAATTACACAAGATACGCCATTATATCGGCTTCGTTTTTGCCCGCACATAATCCCGAGGTGTGACCCCTGTGACGCGGCGAAAAACATGATTGAAGCTGCGTATACTGCGAAAACCGCTTTCCATCGCCACATCCGTGATGCTTTTTTCCGTATCTGCAAGCAGCTCAATCGCCTTGTCAACACGGTACTCATTGACAAGACTTGAAAAGTTTATATGATACCCACGATTCAGTATCCGCGAGAGATAATGATACTCATACCCGAACCGCTCGGCTGCCGATGACAGCGAGATATCCTCCATATAGTGGGACTCAACATAGTCAAGCACACGGCAGATCAGGTCATTGTTACTGTTTTTGCGCTCTGTCAGCGGTATATTTTTTATATATTCGTCGCATACCGCATAGAAGCATGCTTTTTTCATGGTTATGGAAGACTGTGCGTCGATAAGATTGGCATTAATAAAGTCATGCACACTTTCACTGCACCTGAACACCGATCTTTCGCCCTCAAGCTTTTCTACGTACCCTGCAAAATGGGGTACAAACTGCTCTGAAAAAATGGCGATCCAAATTTTAGAATGTCCGTTTGGCTCAAAGGAATGCACCTGATTTTCAAGTATCAGCGCATAATCATCCGTGTACATAGTCTCGGTGTTTCCGTTGACCGTCAAATGCAGTGAACCCTCCATAATGTAAATAAGCTCAAAATTCTTGTGAAAATGCGGCACCCAACCGCGGTCGGTATAAATATTTGCATTGAAATTAAAGTTGCCTCTTGAATTATATTGCTGATGAAGGATCATGGCGCCTCCGAATATAGATAATTTCTTGCTATTATTATACAACAATTTGCTTTATATTGCAAGAGAAATGGAGTATAATTTTATACACGGAGGTGATTTTTTGCCAAACGGAAGAGTTTTCTCCATTGAAGAATTTTCGACCTACGACGGTCCCGGAATACGGATGACTGTCTTTCTAAAGGGCTGCCCACTCAGATGTATGTGGTGCCACAACCCCGAGGGTCAGCGATTCGAGACAGAGATAGCACGCAGCCCCGTAGGATGTATCTCATGCGGTGCCTGCTTCAACAAGGGAGCGGAGCTGACGGGAAAGCCGTCGCTTGTACCCGAAAGTGCGTCGGTCTGTCCGCGCAGTCTTGTTCGGGTATGCGGTGAGGATATGTCCCCCGATGAGCTTTGCGCAAAAATCGAAAAAAACATCGCCATACTCAACATGAGCGGCGGAGGTGTGACTTTCTCCGGAGGTGAACCGCTGTGTCAAGCGGAATTTGTGCTTGAATGCCTGACGTGGCTTCGCGGAAAAACGAGCCGCGCCATCCAGACCTGCGGGTACGTAAAAAACGATATATTCACCCGCGTGCTCACCGAATGCGATTATGTACTGTACGATTTAAAGCTGATGGATGACCAAAAGCATAAACATTACACCGGTGTTTCAAATGAAATGATACTCCAAAACTACCGCACACTTGCCGCAAGCGGCATCAACTTTATCACTCGCATACCACTTATTCCAACCGTAAACGATACGGCTGAAAACCTTTCCGCCACCGCACAGTTTATGCGTGAGGTCGGCGCCGATAGGATAGAGCTGCTGCCCTACAATAAACTTGCGGGCGGCAAATATAGGATGCTCGGACGTGATTACGTCACCGACTTTGACGAGGCAGTCACGCCGCAGACACACATGGAAATTTTCACGAAATACGAAATAGAGGTAAAGGTATTATGACTGAAGCAGTAAAAAAAGCCCTCGCCGAGCTTCGTACTGGCGAATATAAGAAAGAACGCATCAATAACGAGACGTATGACATGACAGAAAAGTTTGTCGATACTCCCAATGAACTTCGCAGCATCGCAGCGCTTGAAGATATGCTGGCGCATGAAACGCCCAATATTCTGAAAAACGATATTTTCGGTTTTAACAGGCGTAATATAAACACACCCTACTACTGCAACAGCGCCGGAAGGAAAATCCGCGGCGGCGGAGGTAATCTCACCCCAAACTACATACACACCATAGAATCAGGCTTTGAAGGCATACTCAAGGAGATCGCCGAAAATCCCAACTCGGGTGACAGTCAAAAGGTTGTTTTTTACAACGCCATGAAGCGCTTTATCGCCGCCGTGTTGGAGATTTCCGAGCAATACCGCGTCGCTGCCGAAGCGTCGGGAAACGCCCGTCTTGCCAAAGCACTTGCATGGGTGCCGAGAAAGCCCGCGCGCAGCTTTTACGAAGCCTGCTTGTTCTTCAAGATCATCATTTACGTCCTGCGCTGTGCGAACATGGTACATTTGACGCTCGGACGATTCGATCAGTATATGTACGAATATTATAAGAAGGATATCGCGCGCGGTGTCAGCCGCGAGGAGTTACTCGAAACGCTCGAACTGTTCTTCATCTCGCTGAATGTGGACGGCGATCTTTACATCGGTATACAGCAGGGAGACAATGGACAGAGTATGGTGCTCGGCGGCTACGACAAGGATGGAAATGATATGTATAATGAGCTGTCCGAGTTGTGTATGGAAGCTTCCCTTGAGCTTTCGCTGATAGATCCCAAGATCAACCTCCGTGTTAACAAGACCACCTCCGATTCCCGCTATGAGTACGCCACAAAGCTTACAAAGAAGGGACTCGGCTTCCCGCAGTACTGCAACGACGATATCGTGGTGCCTTTTCTGATCGCTCACGGTTACGAAGAAAAGGATGCTCTCGATTACACCGTCGCCGCCTGCTGGGAACACATAGTCCCAAACTGTGCTGCTGACACCCCCAACAAAGGAACGATGGATTTTCCCGGTGCAGTAAATCGTGCAGTTCACGAAAAGCTCACCTCCTGCGCGGATTTTAATGAGCTGATGCGGCACGCGACGGCGGCAATCGCCGAGGATTGTGATGCAATTTGCGAAAGATTCCGTCCAAAAGGTGCCCCCGGAACAGGGAATTCCCACTACTCGCCGCTTTCGCTCTTTGTGGACGGCTGCCTTGAAAAAGGTCTCGATCTCTCACAGGGCGGTGCGAAATATTACAACTACGGCTGTCACGGCGCAGGTATTGCCAACGCGGCGGATGCACTTGCGGCGATAAAGCAGGTCGTGTTTGACGAAAAGGCGGTCACCCCCGAAGAATTACTTGCGGCACTCGACGCTGATTTTGTCGGCTATGAGGAGCTGCAGAACCGATTGCTCGCTTGCCCCAAAATGGGCAACAACGACGGCACAGTTGATGATATCGCCTGCACACTCATGGATGCATTTGTTAACAATCTGAGCGGCAAGCCTAACGGCGTATACGGCGGTATTTGGCGTGCAGGTACGGGAAGCGCGATGGAATACATCCTCACCGCACGCAAGTGTCCCGCAACTGCAGACGGCAGAAACGCAGGTAAGCCCTACGGATGCAGCTTTTCCCCCGCCATCACCACCCGTCTGAACGGCCCGTTGTCGGTCATCCAGTCCTTCACAAAATTCGACATGAAAAAAATCGCCAATGGCGGTCCGCTTACGATGGAAGTACATGACACCGTATTTCGCAACGCGGAAGGCGAAAAAAAGGTGGCACAGCTCGTCAAGGCATTCATTCATCTCGGCGGCCATCAGCTCCAGCTCAATTCCATCAACCGAGACCGTCTGCTCGACGCACAGGAGCATCCGGAGGATCACAAGAATCTGATCGTCCGCGTATGGGGTTGGAGCGGATATTTCTGTGAGCTCGACCGCGAATACCAGGATCACGTAATAAAGCGAACCGAATTTATGGTATGATGATTTTAACAGACATAAATAAATTTTCGTACACGAACAAAAGCGAGCAGCCGCACTTCAAGTGCGGCTGCTCCTTTTATTCAATGTGATCAACCACCGAGATATGCCTTTTTGACCATCTCGCTGGCAGCAAGTTCTTCACCTGTACCGGTGAGGACGATCTTACCGTTTTCGAGTACATACGCGCGGTCGGAAATCGCGAGGGATTTGCCCGCATTCTGCTCAACCAACAGAATAGTGGTGCCATCCTTGTTAATGTCCTTGATGATTTCAAAAACCTGATCCACAAGCAGCGGTGACAGCCCCATTGAAGGCTCGTCAAGCATCAGCAGCTTTGGATGGCTCATGATCGCTCTGCCCATGGCAAGCATCTGCTGCTCACCACCTGAAAGCGTACCCGCAATTTGATTTCGTCTCTCCGCAAGGCGTGGGAACCGGGTATAAACCGCTTCAAGATCGGTCTTGAAGCCTGACTGATCCTTCATGGAATATGCCCCCATAAGCAGGTTTTCATACACGGTCAGCTCCTGGAAGATACGCCTGCCCTCGGGAACCTGTGTCATACCGAGATGCACGATCTTGTGACAAGGAGTTTTCGTAATATCATGACCGTCGAAGGTGACACTTCCGGCTCTTGCGGGAATAAGTCCGACAACACTTTGCATCGTGGTAGTTTTACCCGCGCCGTTTGCGCCGATAAGGGTGACTATCTCACCCTCGTTCACCTCGAAGCTGATACCCTTCAGCGCGCAAATTACGCCGTAGTAAACTTCAAGATTTTTTACTTCAAGCATTGCCATAACTTTAGCCTCCGATATATGCCTTAATGACTTCGGGATCGTTTAAGGCAGTCTTGGTGTCGCCCTCCGCGAGCACTGTACCGAAATTCAGCACGGTGATCTCATCGCAGAGTCCGGACACGAACTTCATGTCATGCTCGATAAGCAGTATCGTCATATCAAAATGATCGCGTATAAAGCGTATGGTTTTTACAAGATCCTCGGTCTCATGGGGATTCATACCCGCCGCAGGCTCATCGAGCAACAGCAGCTTGGGATTCGTGGCAAGTGCTCTTGCAATCTCCAATTTTCTCTGTTTACCGTAAGGCAGGTTGCAGGCAAGATTATTGCGCTCCTCCTCAAGATCGAAGATGCGCAGCAGCTCCTTAGCCTTTTCACGCATTGCCTTCTCTACCTTAAAGTGTCGTGGCAAACGGAACAATGTCTCAACCACAGAGCACTTATACTCGGGCTGATCGTGCAGACCGACCATAACATTGCGCACTACCGTCATATTGTTGAAAAGACGGATATTCTGGAACGTGCGCGCGATTCCCTTGTGATTGATCTTGTGCTGAGGAAGTCCATTCAGCTCCTCACCGTCAAGATAGAAGGTACCGGTAGTGGGCTTGTATACGCCCGTGAGTAAATTGAATATCGTAGTCTTTCCGGCACCGTTGGGACCGATAAGTCCGTATATTTGATTCTTCTTTATGCGGATATTAACATCCTGTGCGGCTTTCAGACCGCCGAATGAGATACCGAGATTTTTGGTTTCGAGAATATACTCTGCCATTACTTATCGCCTCCCTTTTTCTCATAGCCCTGTTTGTCCTGAGGCGTTATATCAATGGAAAGAACCTCGTTCATCTCGATCTTGGTGGGAACAACATCCCACTTTGCCTTGTCATCCTTGATACTTGCGGGATCGTGTTTTTTCCGAACAAGCTTTGAAAGCAAAGTACCGATATTATACTTGTCGCGGAAGCTCTTAAGGCTCGGTGCGTTGTTATAGATAACGATTACGATAAGTATAAGCGCATAAAGCAGATTCTGAAGCACTGCGAGGTCGCCTGTGAGCACTGTTGCGAGCTTGGTATTGAGGAATGTGATAAGCGCCGCCGCAATGATAGAGCCGTTGATGCTGCCCATGCCGCCGAGCACTACCATTACGAGAATCTCGATGGAATAGTTGTAGCCAAACTTCGCGCTCTGCACAGTGTAATTGCTGAAACTGTAGAGCACACCCGCAACGCCTGCGAATGTAGCGGAAATAGTGAACGCCAACAGCTTATACTTGGTCACATTGATACCGCTTGCACGTGCGGCGATCTCGTTATCACGTATTGCGGTAACGGCTCTGCCATGCTTCGAACGAATGAAGTTCTGAATGACTGCAAGGGTTATGAGCACCAGTATAAATGCGAAGATGAACAGATACTGCTTGTCATATCGCGGAGTTTCAAGTCCGAGCGCACCGCCGAAGGTCTCATCGGATGTATTCTGGAAGATGGACTTGACGATCTCACCGAATGCGAGAGTCACGATGGCAAGATAGTCACCCCGCAGTCGAAGTGCGGGCATACCGATGATAACACCGCAAAGTGCAGCGACACCGCCGCCCACCAAAAGTGCGATCAGGAAGTTAAGCGGACTGTTCCCGAGGGTCGGCTCAAGCAACGCCGCCACCTTACCGCCGAGATATGCGCCTACGCACATAAATCCCGCATGTCCGAGGGACAGCTCACCGAGGAAACCGACCACAAGGCTTAACGATACCGCAAGTATCATGCTGATTGCGACTTTTTCAAGCAAAAACAGCATGGAGCTGTTGAAACGTCCGCCTGCCAACGCAATACTGCCGAGGACTATGGTAAGTATGCCGATGACGATATAGTTTATGTAGTGGTGCCAGCTTATTTTTCGAAAATTGTTCATTATACCTTTTCCCTCCTTTTCTTACCGAGGAAGCCGGTGGGTCTTACGAGAAGAATTATGATAAGGATGGAAAATTCGATAGCATCGGTATAGGGAGCAATGGCGGTGATCTTGTAGGAGATGCACTCGACCATGCCGAGCAGGATCCCGCCAAGCATTGCGCCTGGAATAGAGCCGATACCGCCGATAACCGCCGCAGTAAACGCCTTGATACCCGGCATTGCGCCGAGGGTGCTGGAGATGCTGGGCGCCTTCAGAAGATAGAAGAGTCCCGCAAGCGCCGCCAGAGCCGAACCGATGGCAAAGGTCACCGTGATGATACCGTTTACATTGATGCCCATAAGCTGTGCCGCCCCCTTATCCTCGGAGACTGCCACCATAGCACGTCCGATACGTGTACACTTGATAAACAGTGTAAGCACGATCATTACAACAACGGTAACCGCCAGCGTTACAAGCGCGGAGACTTGTACGTTAACACCGAGGAAGCTGACAGAGCCGAAATCATATACGGTGACCATTTTATTGGCAGAACCGAAGATGATCTGTGCAAGGCTCTGCAGAAGATAGCTAACGCCGATCGCGGTAATAAGCACCGCCAGCGGAGATGCGCCGCGCAGAGGCTTGTACGCCACTTTTTCGATAATAATGCCAAGTATGACACAGAATACAACCGCCATCAGTATAGCGAGCAGCGGATTGTTAAGTGCCATAAACACATATATCACATATCCGCCGACCATAATGATATCACCGTGGGCAAAGTTGAGCATCTTTGCGATACCGTATACCATCGTGTAGCCCAGTGCTATCATAGCATATATACCGCCAAGGCTCAGACCGTTGATCAGTGTGGATAAAATAAGTTCCATATAAATTCCCTTTTATAAGCCATAACTGCATATACCGACCCTCGGGTCGGTATATGCAGTTATTCTGTTTGGATCGTTAAAGATATCAGTTAGCTTCTTTGATAACATACTTGATAGCGCCCTTGTTTACGTAACCTGTAGATTCCCAAGTGATGTTCTCACCGGTAACAGCGGTTTCAAGAGTGTAGCCGCCCTCAAATTCTGCCATAAGGATGTCGCAGAGGTCGGATGCGCTGATGGTTACGGGAATGTCCTTACCATCGTCGATAGCCTTCTTCATTGCGCCGTAGATAGCGTATACGCAGTCGTAAGCGGAAGCGCCGAACTGGTTGAGGGTCTCTGCTCCGTACTTATCAACATACTTGTCGATAAATTCCTTTGCAAGACCGTCGGTAGCCTTGGAGTTGAAGTGAGAGAGCATAGTAATTTCCTGAGGAATTGTGGTAATGTCGAAGCCCTCGATGTTGTCGATACCGTCGAAGCCGTCGCAGCCGTAGTAAACGGCGTCCTTAGCCACGACATCCTTAGCCTGAGTCATGAAGAGAGACGCGGGAGTATAGTAGATAGGCATGAAGATAAAGCCGCAGTCCTTGAGAGTGTCGATCTGAGTGGAGAAGTCGGTAGCGTTAGCATCGGTGAAGGTAGTTTCAACAACGGTGATGGAAGAATCAAGGTTAGCTTTGAACTGATCGTAGATGCCCTTGGAGTATGCTTCGTCTGACTTGTAGAACGCACCGATGGTCTTACCCTTAAAGTTCTCGTTTACGAACTCTGCGGCAACCTTACCCTGGTTACCATCCGCGAAGCACATCTGATAACCGTTCTTGTTTGCGGGAATATCATCTCCGGATGCGGAAGGTGTCAGGAAGAATACGTTGTCATCAGCGGAAAGGTTCTTGAATTCAAGACCGGGCTGAGTGGTAACGGTACCGAGAGACACCTGCATGCCGCCCTCATAGAGAGAGGAATAGTTAGTGGATATCTTGGTAGCATCGTTCATGTCATCAAGAGCAACGAGCTTGAACATAACGCCGTTAAGACCGCCTGCAGCGTTGATCTCGTCAACAGCCATCTGAGCGGAGTTTGCAACTGCGGTGCCGTACATTCCCGCACCGCCGGTAAGAGGACCGGAAACGCCGATCACATACTCGGTATTGTTTTCTGCATAGTTTACGTTGCCGCATGCTGCCATTCCGAGACAGAGGACAACACAAAGAACAAGTGCTAAAGCTTTTGTGAATTTCATGATAATAACCTCCATGAATAATTTAAAATTTCACATATACAGTATACAACTTTTTTCTCACAATGTCAATATTTCAGGCGATATTTTTTCAAATTAACGTAATAAATCCGCCTGTTTTTTCACATCAATTGTTATATTAAAGATTAGTTAACATCAACGACGAAGCTGTCATACTCTCCGAGCTTATACGCATCAAGCATCGGCGAGTATGTGTAGTTGTATATTTTTCCTTCCGACGGCACAAATTGCAGTATGCGCAGGAATCCGTTGCCGCCGTAGGGCTGCTCATGTTCAAGATCGGCAAGAATCGCGTGTACCACGCGCTCTCCCACCTTAATCTCAAGGTAATCCCGTCCAACATAATGACCGCTCAGCACCATTTTAACGTTGGGATAAGGTTTAACAAGCTTTTCAAGGATATCCTCACCCGCATTGGTTCCATCCTTGTGGATTCGGATATCGGTCAGCGACACCCGCGATTCTTTGCGCGCGACACCGCGCTCGCTCCAGTCCTTTATAAGAAATGCATGTGTGGTTATGATGGCATAGCTGTCGGGATGATCCGAAAGCAGTTTCGCCGCCCATTCTATTGCTCCGTCACTCGGTATGTAGGCAAGGTGGATGAACAGATATTGCTTACCGCCTACAGTGATAATCTGTGCGTTGTGCTTGTTACCGTCGTATGAGCCGACCCAATCGGAACGGTAATTCCCCACCGCTTCGGGAAAATACTTTTCAAAATACGGCGCAGACCCATCCGCGCTCATATCGTGATTGCCCGCGCAGATACCGTACGGCACGGCTCCGTTTAACTTTCCGAGTTGGAAGAAGCCCGCCTTAAATTGCTCCTCATCCTCGTCGTTATTCGAAAGATCGCCAACATGGGTGACAAATTTGATCTTCAGCTTGTCACGATTCTTGAATATCCAACCGATCTGACTTTCAAAGCAGCAGATATTCTTTTTGTCCTTCACATAGTTCTGCGAATCGGGCAGCATTATGAAGCAGAACGAATCATGGGTATTATGATTATCGGGTATGTCATAGCATATCATACAAGTACCTCCTTATTTAAAAAAAGTATCAAAAATTCCGCGAACTATTTTTTTGCCGATCTCCCTGCCTATGGTGTTCGCTGTGCTCGAGACCGCTTTTTCAAATACGGATGTCTTTTTTCGCCCCGAGCTTGTTTTGGTTTTTTTCTCTGTCTTTGCCTTTTCTTTTTCCTTTTCGGCTTTTTCTTTAGCCTCCGCCTCGGCTTTCGCTTCCTCCTCACGCTCCTCGGTCAGCTGTTCGTAAGCGGACTCCCGATCCTCCTCAGCCGCATATTTGTCGCGTAGA
Organism: Clostridia bacterium; assembly: GCA_017482055.1. Classification (GTDB taxonomy): domain Bacteria; phylum Bacillota; class Clostridia; order Oscillospirales; family CAG-272; genus Flemingiibacterium. The sequence goes on along the minus strand of JAFUOH010000003.1, from coordinate 1,527 downwards.
CTGCTTGCGAGCACGACGCTTTGCAGCAGAATGTGATCAACCGCCTTCATACTGCTCCTTGGCGGCAGGATATTGGCTCTCTCGACAACAGACGGTACACCGTCCCCGTCCAGCACAGATACAAGTGCTTCGCCGACTCCAAGCGACATGATCGCCTCGGCGGTATCAAACTTGGGATTGACGCGGAAGGACTTCGCAGCGGCATTCAACGCCTTCTGATCGTTAGGCGTATATGCACGAAGCGCATGCTGAACACGGTTTCCTATCTGACCCAGCACGCTGTCGGGAATATCGGAAGGGTTCTGGGTAATAAACCAAACACTGACACCCTTGGAGCGAATAAGACGCACCACCTGCTCCACCTTTTCGACAAGTGCCTTTGGAGCGTCGTCAAAAAGCAGGTGCGCTTCGTCGAAGAAGAACGCCAATTTAGGCTTGTCGAGGTCGCCCGCCTCCGGAAGCATCTCATATATTTCGGACAGCATCCAGAGAAGGAAGGTACCGTAAAGCAGGGGATGCTGAAACAGCTCCGAGCATTCGAGAATATTCATCATTCCGCGACCGTCCTCTGCCCACTCCACCCAGTCAGCAAGCTCAAGGGACGGTTCACCGAAGAATATGTCTCCGCCCTCATCCTCAAGCGTCAGAAGAGCACGCTGAATCGCACCGATAGACTGTGCGGATATATTTCCGTAGGTCAGCTTGTATTCTTTGGCATTGTCGCCTACATACTGTACCATAGCTCGCAGGTCTTTAAGGTCAATGAGAAGCAGCTCTTTATCGTCCGCCACACGAAACACAATGCGCATGATACCGCTCTGCGTTTCGTTAAGTCCCAGCAAACGTGACAACAGCTCGGGACCCATTTCGGAGATGGTGGTACGCACGGGAAGTCCTTGCTTTCCGTACACATCCCAAAACTGTACGGGATAGGAGGTATAGTTAAAGTCGGTGATGCCCATAGTGTCGATGCTGCGGCGGATATGCTTGTTTTCGGCTCCCGCCTCACACATTCCCGAGAGGTCGCCCTTGATATCGGCGACAAATACGGGCACACCCATATCGCTGAACGACTCTGCAAGCACCTTCAATGTAACGGTCTTGCCCGTACCTGTAGCGCCCGCGATCAGACCGTGACGGTTTGCCATCGACGGCTCAAGATATACACGCTCATCACCCGTGGCGAGCCAGACCTTGTGAATATCCTTTTGATACATGTATTTGCTCCTTAATGGTATATTTTTCAACATATGACTATATTATATCATATTATTTCGCATTTGTCATCACCTTATCGAGAAAATTTTCACAAATGTGATACGGAACGCTAAATTATCGTTCATATGCGTGGGGCGGCTGCCCCACACCCCGCGTTCCGTGCCGCCCTTCGGACGGCGCGGGTCGGGGGGGAAAACCAATTTGTTGGGACCGGCGTCCTCGACGGTCCGTTACGAACGATTACGCACATGAATTGTATTTGCGGTTTGCGTCTGGCGGACCGTCATTGCAGATGCTTCGTATCTGCTG
>JAFUOH010000024.1 GCA_017482055.1 Clostridia bacterium | reverse complement strand
CCAAAATGCAAATTTTGTATAATACAGGGAAGCGAAAACGGACTATTTTCAAACTGCCTACGTCGTATATGCTTCTTCGAGCCGCTGTGAGTCCACATTCAAGTGCGTGTATGGATTCAAGCTGCGGAATGAATCCCATAAGGCAAATTTACCGCGTGTATACATCTGCGTTGGTTCGCATATTTCCGAATGCGTTTATATTTTTGTTGGGCTCACAATATGCGTCCTACAGTTTACCGTACGTCTAAAGATGTGCGGACATTCCGCTCACAGCCGATAGCGACAAACGAAACGCTGCAAGCCTCGTATGCGCAGTCTGTACAGTTAATTAAACCGGCACGTATCTGTCGGGGCGATCATTGGTCGTCCGCAGGCGTTCACAGCAGGCATAAGCTGATTTGATACTTCAGATATAAGAACCCAAAAACAAAACATAATAGAACGCCTGCATTCCCGCCCTAACAGTTGCGGAGATATAAAGACTGCCAATTATACAAAATCATAAATAATCCGAATAATGCCCCTCTGCTTCGGAGTGATCCAAATCAGAGGGGCTATTATACAAAATAATTGCAAATCCCTAATCTAATGCTTCTTTGCTTGTTTAGTCAAGACAACTGTATACAACGTTGCGAAGGCGAGGCTGATACCATTCCTCGCGGGGGTTAAGTGTGTGCTGTACAAAGAACAAACCAAGCTTTGATTCTGTATCCATAAGAACATTAGCGCCCGCTGCACCGCCCCAGCCAAATTCGCCGAGCGGCGACAATGAACCCGATCCCCCACGGCTTATATGCGTCCGCATGCCGAGCCCGTAGCCGTAACCACGCAGGTGCCGCCAATTGAAATCGCGAAGCAGGTCGTCACTGAGGCGATTGGTCTTTATAAGCTCCACCGTTTTCGACGCAAGAATACGCTCACCGTTTGCTCCGAGTCCGCCGCGGGAGAGAGCCGCCATCAGCTTAACATAATCGCCCACTGTGGTGGTAATACCCGCTCCGCCGCTCTCAAAAGCGGGATATCCGCCGTGACCGCTTGATATAGCGATTCCGACGTTTTCAAAGTGTCCCACGTTGCCGGAACCGCGTATCTGCGCCTCGACGATGCTGAGCCCAAGCTGAGCGGGATCGTCGGTAACGAATTTGTACTGCGACGCCATACGCGCTTCCACTTCGGGGGTGTGATGGTATACACTTTCGGTCATTCCGAGGGGATCGAAGATGTTTTCCTTCACATATTCACCGAACGGCTTACCTGTAACGATGGAAATTAGCCCGCCCAGCGCATCGTGGCACAGCGAATATCTCCAGTGTGTACCGGGCTCGAAGTCCAGCGGCTCATTTGCCAGCGCGCGGACAAAATCCGCGGTGGTGTGAAGATTATTTTTTTCCTCGCGAAGCTTTTTTATTGACGGTGCGTTCCAATTGTAGTTGAAGCCGGCGGTCATTGAGAAAAGATCACCCACTTTAATGGGATTTTTCGCCTTGATAATGTCGCCGTCCTTGGTTTTTACGTACATCTGACGGTACTCGGGAATATAATCGTACAGCGGGTCGTTTAAGTCAAGTATTCCCTTCTCTACAAGCTGTGCCCCCGCCGTGACGGTGGTGACCTTAGAGCAGGAATAGATGTTGAAGTATTCCTCGCCTGTCATGGGGGCTTTGGCGTCCAGGTCTGACACACCTGCGGCATATTTGTAAACCAACTTCCCGTCAAGCATGACAGCCACGGCACATCCGGGAGTACGGTTCGCCGCCATGTGATCGAGGAATGCTTTGAGATTTGAAAAATCCATAGTATTATTCCTTTCCGATATTATAATCATTGATTCCCGAGTGGCCTACCCATCTGTAGGCATCGGTTTTATAAGATGAATGATAATTGAAATTGCTGCCGCTTTATCCCTTCATATCACCGAGCAATTCCTTCGCGTAGGCGATTATCTTCTCCGCAACGCCCGCCTTGAATTTGGAGGAACGTGCCTCGTAGCCGCCCTCGTCATAAGCGGATTTCATGGGAAAATAGCCGTAGCTGCCGTTGGTCAGCGCACAGGGCATGATCAGATCAAACCCTTCCGCCGCCTCCTTGACGGAGACGCCGATGTCGGTGAAGGGCTCACCGGGAATGCCCACCAGAGCCACACTGCCAAGCCTTACGCCCGTAAGATCCATTTCAAAGTATTCGGGACCGTTTTCAAGATTGCACATACGGATGGCTTCCGCCACAACGGTGGTAAGCTCCATGGCGGTGTACGGAATGTCGCAGTCACGACCTGCGTCGTGGAGCTCCTTATATTTGTGAGCCAGCGGCAGATCTTCGGGAGCCGGTACATTTGCGGGGATCTTCATGGTTTTGTGATACACTCCGATGTCCTCAACGTCAACGTACGCCACCTTGTCGTATACCTGAAGCACCGTGCCCGCCAGCGCTCTGCCCACAAAGCGAGCCATACCCGGGCTTTTCATCTCGTTGTCAAAGCTGATCTCGGTGTCGTTCATGTCACCGGGGGCGGGATTTACATGGGTGCTTCCCACGTCGCCCTGTGCGCCCGGGAAGAACATGCAGGCGGTACCGTCAAGGGCGGCGGCAAGCGTTTTTCTCATCCAACCGGGAAAATCCGAGCAGATAAGCTCGCCGTTTACCGTGTCGGCGTGAACGCCGTAGTTTACAAGCACGACACTGCAGCCGCCCTCCCTGTCAAAGCGAAGTACGTTGACTCGTTGATCGAGCTTGCCCAGCGGATAGTCGATATTGGGGTCGTTTATGGGAGGACAGGTCATGGTAGAGCCGTCCTTCATCTTATATCTTCTTATGTAAGCAACTCTTTCGGGAGCGTATCCCACGCAGAAGCCCATCCTCGCGGGCTTAACATCCGCTTGCGCCAGCTTTACAGCGTCAGCAATGCGAGTGATAAGAAACTCCGTGTATCGGACGGTGAGGGCGTTTGTGGCGCAGTCGGCACTCATGCCGCCATAGCTCATGTCGGGACCCGTGTGGGTATGGGTAGCATTAAGATAAATGTTCTCCTGCTTGATGCCCGTCTGCGCCTCGATCTGCGCTCTGATGCGGTCCACAAGTCCGATGACCATATAGCATATGTCAACACCCACCATGGCAATATCGGTTTTTCCATCGGTCAGCACCATGGCGTGAACCTCCAGATCATCCACGAAGCCCTTGGCAAAGCGGTCGATATAATAGCCGCAGACAGCTATGCCCAGCGGCGGGTTTATGTTGTTTTTGGCGTAGCCAACCTTTAAATTGTTCATTATTATGTCCTCCGTTTAGTTGTATTTTTATCTGCTCATTTACGTAGGGGCGATTCACGAATCGCCCGTTCAAACGATTATCACCAAATTCTAAATCACAGTAATTCGTTGGGAATCGCGGGCGATTCATGAATCGCCCCTACGGGTTTCCTTAATGTTTTTATATGCAGACCTTGCCCGCCACCATTACACGCTTGACGTTAAACCTGTCATCCACGAAAACAAGGTCGGCGAGCTTCCCCACCTCGATGGAGCCTACCTTATCGTCGAGACCGATGACTCTCGCCGGGTTAAGCGACGCCATGACGAACGCCTGCGCGATACTGCAGCTTGTGTGTGTCATGATGTTGCGGCAGGCGACATCCATTGTGAGCTTGCTTCCGTATATTCCGCCGTTTGCATCGAAATTGATGTCGGTGACATGCGACAAATTCGCAGGTGTGGGGGAATCGGCGTAGGTGCAGTCGGTGATCAGCACGACGCGCTCAAAGCCCTTGCATTTAAGGAGCATCTTCTGATTATCGGGATGCACATGAATGCCGAGGGAGTCGGAGATCAGCTCCGCGTACATTTCGTTGTCACTGAGGCAATACTCGTCGGGACCGTAGCCGCGCGTTCCTCCGTAGGTGGGGATACGACCCGTGGCACAGCCGTAGTGCGTCATGAGACGCGGGCGGAAATCACTGCCCAGCGCACGTACCTGTGCGGGAGTGGTCTCACTGTGCCCCACGGCGAATACGCATTTCGGGTTTACCTCTCTTGCGTAGGTGACAAAATCCATTATGTCATCTCTTTCGGGAGCGATAGTCCAGACCTTTGCCATGTCCCCTGCTCCGTCAACGATGGCTTTCAGCACTTCCTTCGGAATACCGCCGTGCCAAGGGTTAAGATCGGCGTTTGCACCGTATTTTGTGTTGATGAAGGGTCCCTCCATGTAAATGCCCTTTATGCCGTTATTCTTCCCTATCGCATCCTTGGCGATCTCGAATACCTTCATGTATTCCTCCTGCGTAAGTCTGTATTCGGGAGTGATGAGCATGGAGGTCGTGCCGTGACCGAGGAAGAAATCATAGGCTTCGATAGGATTGTCTTTGGTCTGATACCCCGCCGCACAGGCATGAACGTGTATGTCCACAAAGCCCGGACCAACATACGCGCCGCCCGCGTCGATACGTTCGGCGCCATCGGGAATCACCACGTCGCGGTGACTGCCGAATGCCTTTATCCTGCCGTCCTCGATGAGCAGCACGCCGTCCCAGATGATGCCGTTTTCAAGCACTAACTGTGCGTTTTTGATAGCGGTTATTTTGTTCATTATTTACCTCTGTTCCGTGATGAACTGTAGGGGCGATTCACGAATCGCCCGTTCAAACGATTGTCACCAAATTCTAAATCAAGGTTATTTGTTGGGAATCGCCCGTTCAAACGATTATCACCAAATTCTAAATCACGGTTATTTGTTGGGAAGCGCGGGCGATTCATGAATCGCCCCTACGCATTACCCTATTCCTCGAATTTGCAGATCTCACCCTCGAGCATTACCTTCTGCACATTAAACTTGTCGTCCACGAACACCAGGTCGGCGATCTTCCCTTTTTCGATAGAACCGATCTTGTCGTCCATGCCGATGATCTTTGCGGGGTTGAGGGATGCCATGACAAACGCCTGTGCGATACCGCAGTTTGTGTGAGTCATAATGTTGCGGCAAGCCATATCCATGGTGAGCTTGCTTCCGCATATACCGCCGCGAGGGTCGAAATTGATATCGGTCACATGCTTTAAATTTTCGGGAGCGGGATTGTTTACTGCTGTGCTGTCTGTGATAAGTACGATACGCTCATAGCCCTTGCAGTTTACGAGCATCTTCTGATTGTCGGGATGCACATGAACGCCGCAGGAATCGGAGATGAGCTCCGCGTACATTTCGGGATCGGACAGGCAGTATTCGTCGGGGCCGTAGCCGCGGGTGCCGCCGTAGGTGGGTATACGTCCGGTGGCATCACCGAAATGTGTTATCAGCTTCGGACGGTACTTTGTACCAAGCGCACGCACCTGAGCGGGAGTGGTCTGAGTGTGACCGATGGAGAATACGCAGTCAGGGTTCATCTCACGTGCATATGTAACGAAATTCATGATGTCCTCACGCTCGGGAGCCATCGCCCAGACACGTACCATGTCGCCCGCGTTTTCGACGATGGTGCGCATTACATCGTCCGGAATACCGCCGTGCCAGGGGTTTAAGTTGGCATTTGCACCGTATTTCGTGTTGATGAATGGACCTTCCATATAAATGCCTTTGAGACCCTTGTTGACCTTCATGGCTTCTCTTGTGATCTCGAAGGACTTCAAATATTCATCAACAAGCATTCTGTAGCCCAGCGTTATGAGCAGCGAAGTCTCGCCATGACGGACGAAATGCTTATAGACCTCGTTGGGTTCGCTTGGGGCCTGCTTGCCGTTACCGCCATGGACATGGATGTCCACAAATCCGGGACCCACATACGCTCCGCACGCATCTATGACCTGTGCTTCATCGGGGATGACTACATCTCTATGACTGCCGTACTCGGCGATCTTACCGTCCTTGATCAGGAGTACAGCGTCCCAGACGATACCATTTTCAAGCACAAGCTGAGCATTTTTGACAGCAGTAAGCTTTTTCATTATAATCACCTCGTAAGAAATTAACTATATAATGTAATCTTACTTTATCACACTTATATAAATTGTAGCACACAACCAAAGATATTTCAAGAGGTTTCTAAAAATTCGTCAAATGATATACAGAATGTGTATCAAATGTGCAAAATTCAAATATTCCGTCGAAAAAACTCCCCTTCGAATGCTAAAGCGAGCTTAGCGTAGGTGTATATTCTCTGAATTTTTTCATGGCGCTGAAGAGGTAGCTATCCTTTTTCCAAATGAGACTTATGTTCATCCGCGGTGGAGTTGTAAAGCACCTCCCACTCCGCTGTCAGCAACATACCTCCGTGACGGCGGCTTTTCGTTTGACTTTACGTACTTTCCTTACATATTTTGATTTTATTGATTACATCAACAGAGGGCATTACTACGATCTCGACATGCCGGATCTCGGGCGGTGCGACGTATTTACATTTAATGGTGCGAGAAACGGGACTTGTGAACCCTACGAGCAGCCGCTTTGCGACTGCTCGATCAAGAACGCTTACGCGTTCTTGAATACGACTCTACGCACATTTTGTGCAAGAAAAATACCGACATCGGGACAAGCCCAATGTCGGTATTTTTGGTGCACTTGAGCAATCCAAATCCGAACCAGAAGCCTCCTCCGAGACCTCATTTTTTACATCATCAAAAGTAATAGTTTTGGTACCCTCTTTGTAATTGAACGTAATGAGCATTTTGTCATCGTACAAGAATATCGCATT
>JAFUOH010000021.1 GCA_017482055.1 Clostridia bacterium | reverse complement strand
GTTGAGGGTCCACCCGTTCCCATTCCGAACACGGAAGTTAAGCTCAACAGTGCCGAAAATACTTGGTCGGAAGCGACCCGGGAAAATAGGTCAACGCCAACTTATTTTCTCTCATATTTTCCTCCTTAGCTCAGTCGGTAGAGCGCATGACTGTTAATCATGATGTCGCTGGTTCGAGCCCAGCAGGGGGAGCCAACAAGAGGGGTTGGCGCGCCCAAAAAGCGCGTCAACCTTTTTCTATGGACCATTAGCTCAGTTGGTTAGAGCAACCGGCTCATAACCGGTCGGTCCTAGGTTCGAGTCCTAGATGGTCCACCACAGAACAGCACTTGCGTGAGCAGGTGCTTTTTTGCTGTACAAAAAAATAGGGTGCTGAAAATGCACCCTATACAACTATTATACCACATTCAGTACGCACTTGTAAATAGTAACATTCGTCAAAACGATAGATTCTACGTTTTAAATAAAAAATAATTGTATGTTTCTGCTAAAATGCCTATTGAAATGTGGGGAAATATATGCTATAATATAGACACAGAGAAGGAGGACAGTCCAATGAACAAGTAAGTCAAAAACTTTCGGAAAAGGCTAATGGCACAAACAAATTCGAGGGGTCGGGAGGACCCAAACACGGCGGTGTTACGCTTGATATAGATTTGTGAGTTGTTTCAAAGAAGAATTGATGAAAATTATTATTTCAAAAAACGCCTTTACTGAAAGTCTGAAAACTCGCCTTTTGCAGCTGAAATGTACATGCAAAACAGATGGTACTCCCAATGGAGAAAGATGAATTAGCAGGTGTTTTAATAGTTGTAAAATAGCAGCAGAAGGTAATACGATGAAAGTGAGGATAACAAAAGATGTTAGATATCAAGAGTGAACAGAAATGACCCTTGATCGCAGTGTTGATTCGGCGATCAAGGGTCATTTTATTATGTTCGGAGGAAGATATCATTAAATATTCTGATTGATATACTACTGAATCTGTGGTAAAATGAAACCAAATAATGATCAGAGGTCCTAATATATCGAGGACGACATCGAAGTTCTTCGACAGGTTGAGCAGGATCGAATTAATCTCTCCGAGCTGGCAGGTTGCGAGATCAAGGGTATGGCATACCCTTGGGCGAAATAAACTGTAATTATCGCGTGGCGGAAATTATCAAAAACAACACACCAATAAAATATGTCCGTACCATTGGTGTGACCGAGAGCGTTGAGCCTTACGGAGATATGTATCGGTATAAGGGCACTATTTATCATCACCGTGATTGGGACAATCTTTTTGAACTTGGAAAGCGATTCCTTGAACCTAAGACCGACACACTGTAGATCTTCTATATCTGGGGACATTCGTACGAATTTGACATTTATCCCGAACGTTGGGCACAATTCGAGGAATTTTGTCGGATTATGAGCGGTGCGGATGATATCTTTTACGGACCAATCTCGAAGTTCTCGCTTAGGAAGTGTAAAATTGGAGTTTTTTAAAAATTACGTCTCAAATACCCTGGCAGGCTCTGCAAGCCAATCACATTTTGACACCGATGGTGTAATGACGGGCAGAGTTTACTACAAGCTGTTCTGCGGCGGTGACTATGAATACTCGCTGCTGTTTTCCAATATCACCGACAGCACTTTTTCTGACGGCAGCCGCTCTGTTTGCAATGATCTCGGCGGAAGCTGGGAAATAGTTGACGCAAGAGTCGGAATATGCACATCCTGCGGGATGAATGATCCGCAGGAACCGAAACAGTTTATTAGATTGACTTTTTCCGGCGTGAATAATAAGCATGTTGTACCCGGAGAACTGTTCGCCTCCGATCCTGTCATGTTTGAAGCTGCCGAGGGCGAGTATCTCTGCATTGAGCTTACATTTACCGGTGATCGGGTGGTGTGCCATCCCGAATTGCAGGTGGCGGCATTTATATCCGAAAACGGCAAGTGGATCCCGTCGCAAAAGCTGCCGGTTCCTTCCATGGTCGGGTGCCGCCGTGCGGTGAAACGCCGTATCGGTTTCCTCGGCGACTCCATCACACAGGGGATCGGAAGCACCAATAATTCTTACCTCCACTGGAATGCCCGTGTCGCCGATATGTTAGGGCAAGAAAACGCCTACCACAATCTCGGGATAGGCTATGCAAGATGTGCCGATGCCGCAACAGACGGCGTATGGTTAAATAAAGCCAAGCAAAACGATATCGTGGTAGTATGCCTCGGTGTAAATGACCTCCTTCGCGGCTATGACGGTGTGACATTGACAGAAAATCTGCGAAAGGTAGTAAAAGCGCTCAAAGCAGCGGGGGTAAAAGTCATCCTCCAGAGCATACCGCCCTTTGATTATAAAGATGAAATAAAAGAGAATGGGGCTGTTGCACTAAACGTATACTGCGTATAACACCGTAAACTCGTAGGGGCGCATCACGATGCGCCCGTCCATTCGGTATGATTTTACCGTTCGGACGGGCGAAGCAGACGAAGTCTGCTGTGAATCGCCCTTACAGGTTCATATCGAGTTCTTATGCACATTATGCACTAAATGCAACAACTCCATTAAGGGATGAGTTGTCCGCGCTCGCCGACGGATATTTTGACAATGTTCCGATACTTGAAAAGAGCGCCGATGAGCCTCACATGGCAAAATACGGCGGACATCCGAAAGATGACGGCTGTGAAGCCTGGGCAAATGCTCTTGGGGCGTATATGAAGGAATTGCTGAAGGACTGCCCATAAGATGCAGCACTATTCTCCGGCACGTTTCAGAAGATCCCGGCGTTTTATCATTACGTGCGCGGAAGTGTTTTTTTTAGATGGACACTGCCCGAAATGGGCTGTATATGATCTGTAGAATGCAGAATAGTCGGAAAAACCGCATTTTAAATATACCTCGGTAGGCTTTCCGCCGGCGGCGATCTCGCGCTGTGCAAGGGAAAGCCTTTTTGAGGTTATATATTTTTTTGGACTGATATTCAGGTGCTTCATGAACAGATGGTGCAGGTGGCTTTTTGTAATATACAGCTCATTACAGATATCCTCGATGCCCTTGAGAGTGAGAAGATGCTCATCGATATAGGATATAGCGTTGCTGATGATCTGATTTGCCTGTGAATAGCCGCATTTGCTTGCGGATTCGGCTTCGAGCATTACATTTATCATTACTTCCGCAATAAGATTGTTGAGAACAGTCTTTAAGGTCTCACCTTCAAGCTTTTCACTGTAATAATCCATTTTTTCAAACAGCTTCGGTACAGTGGAATCTTGATCGAAGTTGATCACATCAACCGTCGGAGAGAGCTTGCCAAGTACATCACCGGGCAGAATAGCTTCATCGAACAGTATACAGTAGCGCTCGTAGTCACAGGGACTTTCGCATGAAATACAGTGGATATCGGACGGGCGGGATATCACAAGATCTCCACGCTTAAGCGTGTAATGTCTGCCGTTGACCATATATGTAATATCACCGCGCTTGTAGAAGATCAGTTCATATGAATCATGAGTATGTGCGTAGAAGCTGTCCTTGGTAAGTTGGTGCTTTATGCTGTGGTTGTAGCACAGTGTGCTGTCCTCGTAGTGAGATATGGTAGTTTGTGAGTGCATATGCGTCCACCTCTTGAGCTGTCCGGTATTATGATTCTATTTTATCACAAGATTACACTTTTTGCAATATAAAAAACATTTTTTTCAATTTACATGCGGATTAGATTGTAATATAATAGACGTGTAAACAGAAAATATCGCTTTTCAAGGAGGAGTATCATGAAAAAATTAAAGCTTGCTATCATAGGTCAGGGCAGAAGCGGACGTGGAATCCATGGAGATTTTTATAAGTCCGAAAATAATATTTGGTATGATGTTGCAGCGGTGGTCGAGCTTGATCCCGAGCGGCGTGAGCGCGCACTTGCCGAATATCCCGGCTGCACGGTATATGAGGATTACCGTGAGCTTTTCGAACGCGATGACATTGATCTTGCAGTCAATGCCTCGTTTTCGGAAATGCATTATCCGATCACCAAGGATCTGCTTTGTCACGGCTTTAATGTGCTTTGCGAAAAGCCCCTCGCGCGCAATTATTATGAGGCATGCGATCTTATCAATACCGCAAAGGCGCACAACGTAACTCTGGCGGCATTCCAGCAGACCTTCCTCGCACCTTTTTACAAGAAAGCCAAGGAGGTGGCTGACAGCGGTATTCTCGGTAATATCAAGCAGGTAAGCATCTGCTATAACGGCTTCGCGCGCCGCTGGGACTGGCAGACCCTTCAGGCGAAAATGGCAGGATGCGTATTCAATACCGGACCTCATCCCATCGGTATGGCGCTGGGCTTTCTTGATTTTGACGAGCTTGCACGGGTCGAATACTCGAAGATCGACCTTGCGCTTGCCAGCGGTGACGCGGAGGACTACGCCAAGATCATCATGTCCGCACCCGGCAAGCCCGTAATCGATGTGGAAATATCTCCCTGCGACGCGTTTAAACCGCATACTCTGAAAATTCAGGGCGACCACGGCACCTTCCTGTGCACCACCGGGGACTACAAGATGAAATATATTGTTGACGGAGAAAACCCCGAGCGTCCTGTTATTTGGGAGCCTCTCGAAAAAGAGGACGGTACGCCTTCATACTGCGGAGAAACGCTCATAACTCATGTGGAAGAGGGTAAGATCGGCGGAAGCGCATTTGACGTTGCGGTAGTTGACTTTTATCATATGCTGTACGATACGCTCACCACAGGCGCTCCGCTGCTTGTGCCGATCGAGAATATTGCCAAAATCGTTCAGGTCATCGAAAAGGTACACGCCGACAATCCTATGCCGGTTAAATATTAAGGAGGCGCCGTATGTATAAGGTGGCAATACTGGGCTGTGAAAATTCACACGCCAATGCGTTTATTGACATCGTTTACAAGCAGAAGCTTGTGGACGACGTGGAGTTCGTGGGCGTGTACAGCGACGAGGTTGAGGCTATGCAGAAGCTTCATGACGAATTCGGCGTGCCCATGATGGAGCGCTATGACGAGCTGGTGGGAAAGATAGACGGTCTTATCGTCACCGCGCGCCACGGCGACAACCACTATAAGTATGCAAAGCCCTACATAGAAAGCGGTATACCAATGTTTATCGACAAGCCCATTACCATCACCGAATCTGAGGCAGTCGAGTTCATGAAGGACCTGAAGGCGCACAGCGTCAAGGTGGTAGGCGGTTCCTCCTGCGTACACGCGGAGGACGTAACGGAGCTGAAAGCGAAGATTGATTCCGGCGAATACGGTTCCGTGTACGGCGGATTTGTGAGAGCGCCCATCCACATGGAAAATGTGTACGGCGGCTTCTTCTTCTACGCACAGCATCTGGTGCAGATAATGAGCGCGATCTTCGGATATTATCCGAAGTCCGTCAAGTCGTACCGTAACGGAAATGTTATAACCTTCATGGTTCGCTATGAAAATTATGACATTACCGCCGAGTATGTGGACGGCAGAGCGTTTTACGCGGCGACGGTAAGCCTTGAAAAGGCGGTATTCGGCGGAAAAATTGCCATTGCAGACGGCAATACCTACACTCCCGAGTTTTTGGAGTTCCACAAAATACTCACAGGCGGCGCTCAGCCGCAGAGCTACCGCGAGTTTATCGCTCCCGTGTACATCATGTGCGCAATGTTCCGCTCCCTTGAAAGCGGGGAGGAGGAAGCGGTGAACGCAGCCGCTGAGATATAATGGCTAAGTACATAATGTCTGCGTTTGCGGACGAATATTCGAGAGATTTCGACACACAGATAAAAGCGCTGTGTGAAAACGGAATAGGTTACATCGAGCCTCGTTTCATAGGCGCTAAGGGAATCGCCGATATAAACGCCGACGAGGCGCGGGAGATAAAGCGTAAGCTGGATGCCGCGGGTATAAGAGCTTCGTCTGTCGGCTCGCCGCTTGGTAAGATCAAACTGTCGGACGATTTCTCGGCGCACCTTGAGACCTGCCGCCGCGTTTTTGAAACGGCTAACATACTTGACACAAGAAATGTGCGCATGTTCAGCTTTTACGCGGCGGATGGCAAAAATATCGCCGACTACCGCGATGAGGTCATCGACAAGCTGGGGCAGATGATCGAGCTTGCGGGAAGCTGCGGCTTGACCCTCTGCCACGAAAACGAGGGCGGCATTTACGGCGAGACTGCCGATGCCTGCCTTGACCTGCTCGACACCTTCGGTGGCTGGCTGCGCTGTGTGTTTGACATGGGTAACTTTGTGTACGGCGGGCACGACCCCGTGGAGGCGTACGGGAAGTTGAATCCGTACATCGAATACTTCCACATAAAGGATGCGCTGTACAGTCACGCTATCGTACCGCCGGGATGCGGGGAAGCGAAGATCGCGGAGATACTTCGTGAGCATGCCGAGCGGTATGACAGAGACGTATTTGTGACCCTTGAACCCCATCTCAGTATTCAGGACGACGTAAAGGCACTGACCGGCAGAGAGATCAACAGCCCGTATAAATTCGAAAACAAGCAGGTCGCGTTTGTAGTGGCCGCTGACAAGCTGAAGGAAATAATTAAATGAGAGAATTTACAAAAGACTTACTGCGGGTAAAAATTATGCCCGACCGTACCGAAATGGGCAAGGTCGCCGCCAAGGATATACATGACCGCATTTTGGCACTGCTTTCGGAGAAGCCCGAGATCAACATGGTTTTTGCCGCCGCACCTTCGCAGAATGAGGTACTGGCTTCGCTAATCGCTTATACCGACATCGAATGGAGTCGCATCAACGCCTACCACATGGATGAGTACGTAGGACTTGCGGCCGAGGACATCGATAAGAGCTTCGGTAGATTCCTCACCGATCATATTTTTGGAAAAGTGCCCTTTAAGTCGGTGGAGCTTATCGACTGTAAAGCTGCGGATGCCGAAGCGGAGTGTGAGCGTTACAGCGCGCTCCTGCGTGCAAATCCCACGGATATCGTGGTGATGGGCATCGGCGAAAACGGTCATATTGCCTTCAATGATCCGTGGGTGGCGAAGTTTGACGATGACAAGACCGTCAAGGTGGTGGAGCTTGACGAGGTATGCAGACAGCAGCAGGTCAACGATGGCTGCTTCCCATGTATCGACCGTGTACCGAAGCAGGCGATGACTCTGACCTGTCCCACACTTGTGGCAGCGCCGCATCTTTTCTGTATCGTTCCCGCAGCCACCAAGGCGAACGCCGTCAAGCGCACGCTGGAGGGAGAGATAAACGAGAATTGCCCCGCGACTCTTCTGCGCCGTCAGCCGAACGCCGTACTGTATCTTGACGATAAGAGCTCGGGGTTGTTATGATTACACGTATTAAAAGCGAGAGGATCATCCTCGGGGACAGAATAGTTTCGGGATATGTATATTTTGGAAATGAAAAGATCATAGCGGTCGGCGATGAAGAGCTCCCCTTTGATATGGGGCTTGACGTGGGCAAAAGCTATGTTTCGCCCGGTTTTATCGACATCCATACACACGGCGGCGGGGGTTTTAACTTTGTGCGGAGCCTTGATGACGTGGTAAACGGCTGCAATTTTCATCTTTCTCATGGTACGACCTCCATCTGTCCCACCATCTCGGCGGCGCCGATGCCCGTGATGGAAAAAGCTGTGGAGTATATCGACCTTGCAAAGCGTGACAAGCGCTGCATGTCCAATATTCTCGGTGCGCACATGGAAGGACCCTATCTGTCCGCCGAACAGTGCGGTGGACAGTGTCCCGACCACATCACGCCGCCCGTTGCCGAGGATTACCGCTCATTGATCGAGCGACACCCGGGGGCTGTGGCACGCTGGACGTATGCGCCCGAGAATGACCGCGGCGGCGAGTTCTGCCGCTATGTTACGGAGCGCGGGATCGTTGCTTCGGCAGGTCACACCAACGCTGTAGGTGACGACATGACGGTCGCCGTGAAAAACGGCTGCCGACTTGTTACACATCTGTACTCCTGCACCTCCACAATCACCCGCGACCACGGGTTCAGGCGGCTCGGCGTCATCGAAAGTGCGTATCTTGACGATAATATGTATGTTGAAATAATCGCCGACGGCAAGCATCTGCCCTCCGAGCTTATAAAGCTGATACTAAAGATCAAGGGCGTCGAACGTGTGGCGCTTATTACCGACAGTCTGCCTCCTGCGGGCACCGATGTCAAGCGCGGGCGCAGTATGGTGGGTACCGAATTCATAATCGAGGACGGTGTATGCAAACTCCTTGACCGAAGTGCATTCGCGGGAAGCATCGCCACGACTGACCGTCTTATACGTGTTATGATCGGAGAGGTTGGCGTATCGCTCACCGATGCAGTGAAGATGTTAACAGAGATTCCGGCTCGTATAATGCAGCAAAACAAAGGCGTACTCGCTCCCGGATATGACGCGGATATTATCGTGTTCGACGGAGATATAAATATGCGTGACGTTTTTGTAATGGGCAGAAAAGTAAAAATTTAAGCAAAAAGCCGCCTTTGGTGTACCTGCGATAAAGCAGAAAACTGTATAGTTGTAGAAATACGACTATACAGTTTTTTATATTAAAAAATCAACTTACATTAGAAAAATTCTTTCCAAATGAGTTATTGTTTTTATAAGCAAATATGCTATAATAGTATCAGGATAAGCGCTGATCCAAAATAATTTAGGAGAACAACTATGATTAAACTTGGAGAAAAAATCAAATCATTTCGAAAGCAGAAAAACATATCCCAAGAAGTATTTGCAAACTATCTTGGTGTATCATTTCAAGCGGTTTCAAAATGGGAGAATGGAAATACAATGCCGGACGTTACGATGATTCCTGCTATCGCGTCATTCTTTGAAGTTTCCATCGATGAACTTTTTGATTTTAATCTGTACGAGATGGAAAAGCAGGTTGAGGCAATCTGTCATGAGGCATATAAATACCGTTTTACCGATGCGACGAAGTCGGAGAAGATTTTACGCGAAGGATTGCAGAGATTCCCCGGTAATGACATCATATTAAACAATTTGCTTTATACATTGGATTATCAGGAGAGAGCAGACGAGGTAATTGCTCTTTGCAAAACGCTCATTGAGTCCACCAAAGATGATTCCGTGAAGTATGATGCTTGCCGTATTCTTGCTACCTGCTACAAGGGAAACGGTCAGAATGATCTTGTCAAGCCGACATTGGAGTTGATTCCCGAAATATATTTTACGAAATTGGAGCTTATGGCATCCTTGTTGGATGGAGATGATAGTTATAAGGCGGCGCAGAAACAAAAGAACATTTCTGCGGAAAATCTGATCGATATGTTGATTATTGCTGGCAATCACTTAAAGGCAAGCGGAGAGATCGAAAAAGCGGCTTCGCAGTTTAAAATCGCGCTAAAGGTAATCGATGCTTTCGCGGAAGATTTTATTGAAACGAAATGGTTTTGGTCAACAATCTATGAATATACAAAGGAACAGAGAAAAGAAATTGAAAAGCTGCTGAATGAATGACCTTTTGCCCCGCCTCGCGCGGGGCTTCTGTTTTGTGTCCACAAAAGCAGTGCTTCTTATGCCTTAACTAAAGACCACAACCCAAATTTCACCTGTTTGAAAGCTAACGAGTTAGCAGTAGCCAAGGCTCCCTTGTGTAAAGGGAGCTGTCGCGAAGCGACTGAGGGATTGTTTTGAGCGCAAATCTAACTTTTACAATCCCTCCGTCACGGCAAGCCGTGCCACCTCCCTTTACACAAGGGAGGCTTATCGCCACCCGACAGTACATCTAAAAAGTGTAACACACTATACCTTGCGGGGGCAAGGCGTGTGAAAAAGGACATCAGATTTGCTCTCTGTCCTTTTTATTGTAGGGGCGAACTCGTTCGCCCGCGGGCGTTCACAGAACTCCCCTACGAGGTTGATCATCGCGGCAGGTAAACCTGCTTTATGGAAGACATCCCTTCGGCGGCTTTTTTCTGAATTTTTCGGTTTTATACTGAACTTTTTTGCTGTATGAATCATTCTGCGCAAAGCATATTGACAAAATTTAAAGAACGTGATAAAATGTAGAAAAACTATTCATAGCGGAGGAAATAAAATGCGCAACTGCTATATAGGACATGAAAGTCAATATTACGGAGTCGAAGAGCACCGCCTTGTAGGCGGAAAGGGAGACGGTATGCGCCTTTTGCAGGTGAGAAACGGTGTGGGACTGGAGTTTACCGTATCACTTGATCGCGCGGCGGATATTTCCCGTCTCAGCTTCGGCGGCGTAAACTTCGGCTATTTCGCGGCGTGCGGGTATGTGGCGCCAGCCTACTATGACGGTGTTGGAACGGGATTTTTGAAATCATTTAATGCGGGCTTTCTCACTACCTGCGGACTTAATAACATCGGCGCTCCTTGTGAGGATGATGGGGAGGTTGTGCCGCAGCACGGTACTATCGGCAATACTCCTGCCGAGCATGTGATGTACTATATCGAAAATGATGAGATACATATAAAAGCCAAAATGCGTGATGCGATACTTTTCGGACGTAAGTTCATATTGGAGCGCGAATATACAGTTCCGCTGCATGGTAATACCATGTGCATCACCGACAAGGTTACCAATATCGGCACTTCGGCAGCTCCTTTGCAGGTGCTGTATCATTTCAATGCGGGCTATCCACTGCTCACCGAGGATACCGAGCTTAAGATCAACGCCGAGCGAGTCAGCGCTCGCAGTGAGCTTGCTATGGCAGAGCTTGATACTTCCCTTATTATGGAGAAGCCACAGGCGGGCTATGCGGAAAGATGCTTCTTCTACGACATAAAGGGAGAAGCCAACATTTCCGTATACAATCCCAAGCTAAATAAGGGGTTTGTAATGTCCTACGATACCTCAGAGCTTCCGTATTTCTGTGAATGGAAGATGATGGGAGAGGGTGACTATGTGCTGGGAGTTGAGCCGTCCACATCTCCTCTCGGAGGAGGCAGAGCAAAGGCGCGGGCAGACGGATTGCTCGAATATCTGCAAGCGGGTGAGACTAAAGTGCAGCATATTAACTTTAAATTTATCTGAGGGAATAAAGAATGATACTTGATTACAGTATAAAGGGACTTAATATAGCGTTTGAGGTGACCGAGGATAAGACGGTCATACTCCGCAGCTTTTCACGCTCCGAAAAACAGCCGTCAGCACCGAAAAAGGCAAAGTTCTGCCCGATCGTACAGCTTCATGTGAGCGGAAAAGATCAGAATGACCATCATGGCGGTAAGCATACAGGCACATACGGAAGCTATGCGCTCAAATATGTGTCACACACCGCGTATGATACGGCAGAGGGCAAAAAGGTGGAGTTCCTTCTCACCGACGGAAAGCTCAATGTCACCGCACATTATCTCATATACCGCGATATTACGGCAGTGCGCACCTGGAATGTGGTGACCAACACCTCGAACGAGTGTGTTGGACTTGAATATGTGTCAAGCTTCGCGTTCACGGGAATTGACGAGGGCGTATTGTCTCCTAACGATAAGCTGCGGGTGTATATTCCCCACAATACATGGATGCGTGAGTCGAGCTGGCAAGAGTATACACTGAAAGAACTCGGATATTACAAGAATAACAATTTTTCCATGAAGCGTATTTCCGTTTCAAGCACGGGCACATGGCCCACAAAGGAATATCTGCCCATGGGAGCCATTAAAAATACCGAGACTGAATCTCTGCTCATATGGCAGATAGAGCATAACGGTTCCTGGCAGTGGGAGATCTCAGATATCGCAAATATGTTATATCTCCAGCTTTCTGGTCCCAACGAACAGGAACACGGCTGGTACCGTGAGCTCGATGCGGGAGAGACATTCGAGAGTGTCAAGGCGTGTCTTACCGCGGGACGGGATTTTAATGAAGCGCTCGGTGAGATGACCAAATACCGCCGAACTATTGCTAAGCGCAATGATGCCGATGCAAAGCTTCCCATTATCTTCAACGATTACATGAATTGTCTCATGGGCGATCCTACCGAGGAAAAGGAATACCCCATGATCGACCGTGCCGCCGCACTCGGTGCGGAGTATTATGTCATTGATGCGGGTTGGTATGCTGACGGATCCTGGTGGGATACGGTAGGTGAATGGCAGCCTTGCGAATGGCGTTTCCCCGGCGGACTCAAAAAGGTGCTCGACTATATTAAAGAAAAGGGCATGGTGCCCGGACTTTGGCTGGAACCCGAGGTAATGGGCGTTAATTGCCCGCTTGCGGATAAGTTTGAAGATGAATGTTTTTTCATGCGCCACGGTAAACGTGTGATCGATCACGGAAGATATCAGCTCGACTTCAGGAATGCGAAGGTTCGCGCCCATGTGATGTCGGTATTTGACCGTCTTGTGGGCGAATACGGCGTGGGATATATAAAAGCCGACTACAATATAGATGCGGGTGTAGGTACCGAGGTGGATTCCGACAGCTTTGGCGACGGCTTGCTTGCGCATAATCGCGCTTTGCTTGCATTTCTTGACGAGGTTACAGCGAAGTATCCCCACTTGGTGCTTGAATACTGTTCCAGCGGTGGAATGCGAACGGAATATGCTTCGCTTGCCCACGCTCATTTGCAGTCTACGAGTGATCAAACCAAATACACCGAAAACGCGCGTATAGCGGCATCCGCCGCGACAACGCTTATACCCGAGCAGGCAGCGGTGTGGGCTTATCCGAAGAGCAATGATGACACAGACGCGGTGGCGATGAATATGATTAACGCTCTTCCTCTGCGTATACATTTAAGCGGTGAGATCGCGGCGCTGGATGATGAAAAGCTGGCACTTATGAAGGAAGCCATCACGGTTTATAAGAATATCAGAGGGGATATTGCAAGATCGATCCCGTTCTATCCGTTGGGACTTCCCACATACGGTGACAAACAATTCTGTGCGGCGTATGACTGTGGTGGGTGTACACGCTTGGCAGTATGGCGGCTCGATTCGGATGAAACTGAGATTAAGATTCCCATGAGCGGCGTTAAGGAAGCGAGTATCCTCTACCCGTCGGCAAGCGATTGTGCCGTACGTATGGCGGGCAATGATGTCACAGTGATGCTGCCAAGGCGCAACATGGCGGTCCTTATTGAAGTGAAATAAACAAAAAACGTGAGATGTGGGTGCATCTCACGTTTTTCTTTATGTGGTTACGATTCTGTTATCATGCGTATGGGACCGAGAAGCCCGCTGGGCTTTATAAGCAAAAATTTCGAGAAATTATCCCGCTGTTCAAAGGTGCAGGTGTTGGCGACGACGACTTCAAGCTCGTTTTCGCCGTTGCGGACCGCTTCTGTCACATCAAAACGGTAGGGTGGATATATACGTACGCCCACGGGCTTGCCGTTTAACTTCACCTCTGCGGTCTGTCCCACCTCGCCGAGATCCAGAACCACACGCTTACCACAGCTGAGCTCAATTTTTGCGGTGTAGCGCATGTTTCCCGTGAAATCGGGCAATGCATCATGTCCCGTGACGTTTTCGAGAGTATCGGTGGTCTTCCAGAGGGTGTAATTCGGAAGCTCCTGCTCGCGGCATAGCTCAATCTTCCAGGTGGGAGCAAGCTCGGCGACGTTGCCCACTGCAGCTTCAAAGATGAGCGGAATGTCGCCAACCTCGGTGGTATCGCCGATGAGCAGTACGAGCATATTGTAAGGCGCAAGGGTGAGCGGGATACTTCCATCGACGCTGTGACGGCGCACGACGGTGTTTTCAAACTGATCCCAAAGCACGTAGTCGCCGCCCTCAAAGCCGCGCAGGCGGACCGTGGTCGTGACGGTGCGGTTTACGTCCTCGTTTGAGAGGAAATAGCACTGCACGCCGTCTTTTTCGTAGTGAGAATAACGCACATACCGCGCGGTGTCCGAGAGGGATATATCGCGGTGTTTTTCCATGTAGGAAACAAGCTCATCCATGGGAACGAATGTGAACCCGTCGATGGGACGCTCGCCGATGCAGACCACGCGGTCTGCTAAACGCTCCGACTTTTTGCGGTTTGACTCGCTTAAATACGCCGAGTATGGCAGAAGGATCACGGGATAGTGCTCGCCGTTAATGTTACCGTCGGCGTCAATGTCGTCGATACGATCCCACGGGATGATATCGTAGTCCAGCTGTGCGTCGCAGAGCAGCTTACAGATGTCCTTGTTGTCGGTATACTCCGCACCGGTCCAGGTAGCCTCCGCATCGTAGATCACCGCGCAGGTGGGGATATGCGTCGCACCGTCGGTGACGGCGCAGGCGCGGTTCATGTATTCCATCAGCAGACGGAAATACTTGTACTGCGGATTTTTGCCCGTGTTGTAGAAGTTGGGCGGGCAGTCGGTGTCGTTTTCCTTGGGGGAGAAGGCGTGGGGAACAAAATAGTTGGTACCGCGCACCAGAAAATGGTCGGTGAGGTACTTCATTAATACGGTGTCCTCCGCCCAACCGAAGGCGCCGAAGATCTCACACATGGCGCGCCCTTGCTTCTTCGGCTCGATGTGTGCCGCCGAGGAACCGAGCTTTGCCAGAAGATAATTGTTTAAACGATTGTCCATCTGCTGATAGGACACATACCCCGTGTTCGATACCTCGGTAAGCCCCGGGAGTATCTGATGAAGCACTACGTCAACGCCGGACATGTGCTGCCCCTCAAGTGAGCGGAAGTAGTGGCCGGGACCTGCGCCTGTCATTTTGTGAAGCCCCATATCCTCGATGATGTGACCGATGTACATGACCCCATGGCGCTCACACCAGTCACCGATGCGTCCGCAGAAACAGTCACGGTAGAGAGCGGTAATCACGTCCATGTAGGTCTCGCGCACAGGCTCGGTGGTGCCGTCGGTAAAGTCGAACCAGATGCGGGTGAGCTGTTTTACGGTATCCTTGCCCCACAGCGCGCACAGCTTGTCGTACACGTTTTTGTGCCACGGATGTGCGGCGAAGCGGTCACCGGGAAGCGTGCGGCGATTCTTGTTGTTGTGGAACGCAGGCTCGTCCGCGAAGAAGCCCAGCAGGGTGTCGCCGAAATCCTCGGCGAAGTGTGCGTAGTGGGGCTCGTAAACCTCCTCAATGTAGGCGTCGGTAGCTTCGGGGGTTAGCTTGTCGCAGTAAAACGGACTGCCCACATCTGCCTTGGTCACGCTCATGACTGTGAGCGTCCAAAGTCCCTCGGGCAGGTCAAAATACACACGCCCACCCTTGTAGGTGTCGGTGAGGTCCACCACCGTACCGTCGAAGCGCTGACCGTCCTCGGTGCGGCGCATGGCGGCGATGCCGACTATCTCATCCTCGGGCAGTGCCTTGTGCTCGTCCACCATCACACAGCCACCGATCACGGGTCCTGCGAAGTCCATATGACGCTGACGGATGTTCTTTTGCTGCAGATGTGCGTATTTATGCTCAAAGATACCGTTGGCGTTGCCCGACGGAAAGTGTATGTCGTCAAGAATCCACAGCTTCATGCCGAGCTCCTTGCAGGTGTCCAGTATCAGTCTCACGTCGCTCCACCAGTCGTCGCGGCAGAACTCCTTGTGGGTACGGGATTCGATGCAGACCGCTCCGATGCCGCAGTCATGTATGCGGTGCAGCTCGCGCACGATCAGCGCATCGTCCTCGTTGTGCAGCCACAAAAACGGTGCAATGTAGTTTTTGCCCGCTGCCCGGATGTTATTTTTTAAACTTGCCATAATGTTACATCCTCCAAAAAATTTTAATTTACGATCATTATAGCATATAAGCTTGGAAGAGTCAAGAAAAGGAGTTGTTGCATTTAGTGCATAATGTGCATAAGAACTCGATATTAACCTGTAGGGGCGATTCACAGCAGACTTCGTCTGCTTCGCCCGTCCGAACGGTAAAATCATACCGAATGGACGGGCGCATCGTGATGCGCCCCTACGAGTTTACGGTGTTATACACAATATACGTTTAGTGCAACAGCCC
>JAFUOH010000020.1 GCA_017482055.1 Clostridia bacterium | reverse complement strand
TCTCCCGCTCTTGCAGGCGACTTGATTATTATATCACATCTCAAGCCGTTTGTCAAGAGGTTTTGCAAAAGTTTTTTGAGTTTTTTAAACTTTTTCCCTTTCGCTTCGCTTCGGGTTGTTCCCTCGCTCGCGACAGCTTTATTATTATACCACATCCCTCCCTCTTTGTCAACCCCTTTTCTTAACTTTTTTCGTTTTGGTGGGTTTGTGCATTATTCGTTCATAATACGCACATTTTATGTACGTTTTACACACATTCCGTTAAATCTCAAGAATTTCATCTAAAACTATTTATTTTCCGTGCAGTTTCTGCTATAATAATATATTGAAAGGATCAAACATCATGACTTATCTATCACTTGTAAAATGTCTGACCGAGTTCGGTGCCGCCGCTCCGACTCACGAAGCCGCCGAGCTTGTGCGTGTCCTCACAGGCAAACCGCGAGAGTGGTGTATAATGCACCGAGACGAAGCGCTTCCATCTTCTATTGACACTGCCGTAATCAAACGGATGAACGGAATCCCGCTTCAATACATCCTCGGCGAAGCATGGTTTTACGGACACCGTTTTATCGTCTCGCCCGATTGTCTTATTCCTCAGCCCGATACAGAGCATCTTGTAATGCTCACTCTCGAACGTATCGGCTCAAATGCCAACATACTCGACCTCTGCACAGGCAGTGGATGCATTGCTGTGTCTGTATTGAAAGAAAACACCTCGGCATCAGCGACCGCTGTTGACATTTCCGATAAAGCCCTTTCGCTTGCCAAGCGAAATGCAAAGCTTCACGAAGTATATGATCGCATTATCTTCATCGAAGCCGATATTCTGACCGCCGATACCGGGGAGATTATAAAAAACGCCGACGTCATCGTCTCAAATCCACCCTATATAAGCACTTCCGTTATTGCTACGCTCTCTGCCGAGGTTCGGTGCGAACCGAGTATAGCACTCGACGGAGGCGCAGACGGGATGATCTTCTACCGCCGGTTTATAAATGATCTGACAAAGCATATGAAGCAAGACGCTGTAATGCTGCTTGAGATCGGATATGATCAGTCAGAGCAAATCGCCGAGCTTTGCCGCTTGCAAAGACTAAATTGCCGTTTTCACAAAGATTTCGGCGGGAATATACGCGTTGCAGAGATAACCCGCAACAATCACAGCCCCCAAGAATAGAATAATATTAACCTTATATAATTATGTAATCAGGAGAACAACAAAAATGAACAAGACATCGCTCCTCTGCCTTTTTGGCGGAAGATCCTCGGAATACGAGGTATCGCTCATCTCCGCGCATTCGATCTTATCAAATATCGACCGCGAAAAATACGATATCACTACTGTCGGTATCACAAAAAATGGCGACTGGTACCACTACGCCGGCGACATTGCCGCCATCAAGGACGGCTCATGGTGCAATGATACCGCCACACTCAATAAAGCAGTACTCTCCCCGTCAGTCTCCGACTCCTGTCTGCTTTTGTTCCCCGCTGACGGCACACAGGTACAGCGTATACATATTGATGTTATCTTCCCGATCATGCATGGTGCCAATGCCGAGGACGGCACACTGCAAGGTCTTCTGAAGCTTTCGGGCATACCATTCGTGGGATGTGGATGCACCACCTCAGCCATCGGCATGGACAAAGGCTACACCAAGCTGGTTCTGAACAATTTCGGTATTCCTCAGGCTAAATGCAAAATAATACTGCGAAACGATTTTAACACCCATAAGACAGAAGTGCTCGATGCATGTGAAACGTTAGGTGAATACCCTCTTTTTGTCAAGCCGGCCAACGCAGGGTCATCGGTAGGTGCTTCAAAAGCAGACAGCAGAGCCGAACTTGAAAGTGCAATAACTCTCGCCGCCGAGCATGATTCAAAGATCATAGTCGAAGAATACATAAACGGCAAGGAGATCGAGGTCGCCGTCATCGGAAACAACGACTACGTAGCATCCACCTGCGGTCAGATCAATCCCGGCAGTGAGTTTTATGACTACGATGCCAAGTACAGCGCCGACAGCAATTCGTCCTGTCTCATTCCCGCAGACATCAAGTGGGAGACCATGCTGGATGTGCGCACATATGCCGTAAAGATCTGCTCGATACTGGGTGTGAGCGGACTCTCACGTGTTGATTTCTTCGTCAGCGAAGATAATGGTGAAGAAAAGATTACATTTAATGAAATAAACACGCTTCCCGGCTTCACTCAGATAAGCATGTATCCCAAGCTGATGGTAAGCGACGGAATGAGCTATTCCGACCTCATCGACGCACTTATCACCCTTGCACTCGAAAAGGAGGGCCGATAATTGATCGGAATCTTCGACAGCGGTCTCGGAGGCTTAAGCGCGCTCAAAGAGGTGCGCCGATTGCTTCCATTTGAAGATATCGTCTATTTCGGCGATACAGGGCGTGTGCCATACGGCACTCGCTCCCGCGAAACGATCATAAAATATTCGCTGCAGGATATGCATTTCCTCGCATCGCATAATATTGATGCGGTGCTTGTAGCATGCGGAACTGTCAGCTCAAACGCACTCGTAATCCTGCGTGAGAAGTATCCGAGTATCCCGATAATCGGAGTTATCGACGCAGGAGTCCGCGCCGCCGCTAAGGCAACTCGAAACAAAATCATCGGCATCGCGGGAACGCCGTCCACCATCGGAAGCGGAGCATTCGATACAGGACTTCGGGCGATCTCTCCCGATTTCAAGATCATCTCATCTGCCTGCCCGCTGTTTGTACCGCTTGTAGAAAACGGATTTGTGAGCAAGGACGAGGAAATCACACGCCTTGCTGCCGAAATACACCTGCAGCCCATCATCGAAGCAGGCGCCGATACGCTCATACTGGGATGTACACATTATCCGATCATCGCACCGTCTATAGCGAAGGTCATTCCAAACGCATCGCTCATCAACGTGGGAGCCGCGGCAGCAGAAGAGCTGCGCGATATAATCACCGCACGCGGCATGCATGATACCGAGCGTGAGGGTGCGGTAAAATATTACGTCAGCGATGAACCGCAAGGCTTTGAGCGCATCGCATCCATTTTTCTCGGCGAGGAGATCACCGACAAGGTCACCCGTATAGATATTGAAAAATATTGAGCCTTATAAACACTCGTGGGAAGCAAAACGCTTCCCACGATATTTTTTATGAAAAATCCCCTAAAAAACAAAAAGCCCTTGACAAACACAGTTGCCAAGTGGTATAATATTGTTATGTCACAATTGCACAAATCACACCTATTTTACACTTCTATTGTATCACATTCCGCATAAAAAGTCAATGGTTTTTTGCAAATGTTCACAGATAGTTTACATTCATTATCAGGAGGTTGAAACGATGAACGAGCTGACAAGCTTTTCGGGAATTTTGAAACTAAACAAGGCAGTTGCGGCAGCGGATGCCATAACGATCGCCTCACTGAACACCTTCACCGCATCGCGCGGACTCATGCTGTCTGACACTGCCGCGCGCGAGGTGGCGGAGACCCGACTCCGTGCGTTAAGAGAGAACAGCCGTATCGAGCTTGGCACGGGTTTGATCGAGAAGCTGATACTTGTGTTTTCAATGTCACGCTATGCAGTACCCGCCGATTGGGAGGAGCTTGTCCATACGCTTGTGGAAAGCTTCTACTTTGTCAAAACCGAAGCACATGATTCCGTCTCCGACAATGAGCTTATAAAATACATGCTCGATGAGTTCGAGGGTACCTGCGAAGGTTCTATAGAACTGTTGACACAGCGGATAGAGAACTATGTGCGCGAGCTAAACGGCGGCCATACCGAAGAAACGGAGGATTCCGATGAAGAGTGAGCTAACAGCGACTGCCGACTTTGATCCCGACAGACTCAGCAAATCAAATTATCTGCTGTCTCTTGCAAATGAAGCCTTGCGCTGCGGTCTTTATACCGAGGAACAGTACGGTACCCTCGAATCCCGGCTTTATGAATGTCTTGCCGCCAAGATACTGCTTTACACAGGCGGGCGCTCCACCTCCGTAGAATCGACTGCAGCATCAAGGCTCCTCGGCTCACTGCTTTATACCGCCGATCTTTCCTTGCTGCGTTCATCGCCCACCGATGCGGTATACCGCGTATTAACCGAGCCATTGTGGGATATCTGTGAGGACGGCATGAAGCTTGCCGGAGAATATACCCTCAAAGCCCTGTACATGCTGAGCCATGTCAAAAAAACACGCATCGACACAGTATGTATTACATACAACCGTCTGTTAAACAGCGATCTGAGGCGATTGATACGTGCCTATGACATCAGCTTCGATGCGCGACGAAGCCTCATCACGGCAGACTATCCATTGCCCACCGTAAATAAAGCGGTGCGCGGCATCGGCGGGATGATACATCTGCTTGAAGAGTTGAGCATTGAGAACCGATTTGTAAACTCCTTTCCGCGCGCGGAATTTGAAACGCTGCAGCTTCGGTTCGCCCCCGAGCTGACCAATCCATACGGCGGAACGCTTATAAATCTCGGGCAGCTCTGCTTTGAGCAGGCTCTGCTGAATCTTATGGCAGACAAACCTGCGGGCTGTCTGATTCTGTCGGACGCAGACTGCCGACTCCTCACCGACAGATACACCTCCGCCGAAGCTTACAGTGCGGCGATAGGAATTGTACACCATTTGGAAGGTCGCGCACCCGAGCGGTATCTTATGAAGCTGCTGTATAAATTCCGCGTGTCACTTTCAGCGGCATTCGGAGGCGGCGAGGCGGCGATTCGTAACCTGGCGGGCTTTCGTGACAGATAACTCTTCTGCATGGTGTAAAAAACGGCTAAAAAACAACTTTATATTGACATTCTACAAATATAGCTGTATAATTAAAGGTAACAACTGTGTTGGCGCACGGACCCGTGCCGAGCTGTGCGCATTACAATGTCGGCACATTGGAGGAACCAAAATTGATCGCACTTGATAATTACCCCTCGGGGCTCATTGAAAATATTGACAAAAAGGGCATCTCCGAGGATAAGCTGCTGCTTCTTGCAAAATGCGATATGAACCGCGACAAGGTACACTGCGACTGCTACCTTGCCGCCACAAAGGACGAGCTGCTTATCATATCGGGAATAATGACGCTTAACCCTAAGGCGGGTGTCAATAGGCATTTTTCCGCCGCATCCGCTTCAAGGCTGGAAGCCACCTTTACCGAGCTTTCCTATGAATGCCATATGCTCTCGACCCTTACGGATTTTTCTGTGGAGGAGATGCTCTCCACCTGCCGTCTCACGGCACAAAGCGAGGATGCTGACGGACGTATACTGCTTGCCCTTTTTACTAACACAAGCAAGCTGCAAATGAGCCTGTTTGCAAAATATATAAAGAAGATAAAGGACGGCAAGGAACCGGAGCTTGATGAGGAAGACTCCAAGGCAACCCAATTCTGCCCCAAATGCGGCTCACGCTATCCCGACCCCAACCGTAAGATCTGTCCGCGCTGTATGGACAAGGGCAAGCTGATACGCCGAATGGCAAAGCTGTTTATGAAATACAAGCTGCAGCTTATTATCATTATCGTGATACTTGTCGCAATGAGCGCACTCGGCGTACTGTCCCCCTATATCGGCTCAGCGTTTTACTATGACGAGGTTCTGCGTGACGGCGGCAGCTTCTATGGCGAGATACTGCTTGTGCTCGGTATGATACTCGGAATGCGCGTGTTCACTCTGCTTTTAAACATCGTAAACGGTGTCATCACCTCGAAGATCGCCTGTCTTGTGTCCTACGATTTAAAGCAGACCATCTTCAACGCCATAAAGCGGCTTTCCATAAGCTTCTTCACGGGACGTCAGACAGGCGGTCTCATGACGCAGGTAAACAACGACGCGCAGACCATCTACGGTTTTTTCTGCGACGGACTGCCCTACTTTTTAATAAACGCTGTGCAGATAGTCGTGCTCGTTATTATGATGTTCGTGTTCAATCCACTGCTTGCAGCATTGTCACTCATCACGATACCTCTGTTCGGCTTTATCGTGCGGTTTATCTTCATCCGCCTCGATAAGCTGCATGCAAAGCGTTATTCCAGCTCCCGCTCATTAAGCTCCGCACTCAGCGATGTGCTGGGAGGCATACGAGTGGTAAAGGCGTTTTCCAAGGAAAAGAACGAGGTCAAACGATTCAACCGCCATTCCGAAAGACTCGCGACCAATGAAAAGAATCTTGCAAACTTCCAAAATGTCGCATGGCCTCTGTCGGACTTCATACTCTACCTTGGCAATATCTTCGCATGGGGCTTCGGCGGCTGGATGGTGATAAGGGGTGAGCTCACCTACGGTATGCTCCTCACCTTCATTGCCTATATGAATATGGTTTATAACCCCATGTATTTCTTCATGGACTTTTCCTACTGGGCAACCGACTGTATGAACGCCTGCTCCCGTCTCTTTGAAGTCATGGATGCGGTACCGGAGGTGGTCGAAGCCGAAAATCCCGTTTCAATGGAGAATATGCAGGGGCGCGTCACCTTCAATAATGTGGAGTTTTCCTATGTCAAAAACCGCAAGGTCATCGACGGCGTCAGCTTTGATATTGAGGCGGGCAAAGTCATCGGTATAGTAGGTCACACAGGCGCGGGCAAATCTACGCTTGCAAACCTGCTTATCCGCCTGTACGACGTAAACGAGGGCGAGATACTCATCGACGGCGTGAATGTCAAAAACATTTCTTTCACCGATCTGCGAAAGAATATTTCCATAGTCTCCCAGGAGACCTATCTCTTCATGGGAACCATACTTGAAAATATCCGCTACGCACGTCCCGACGCCACGCTTGACGAGGTCATTGAAGCCTCAAAAATTGCGGGAGCGCATGATTTTATCATGAAGCTTCCCGACGCATATTCGACGCGCATCGGCTTCGGCTACAAGGATCTTTCGGGCGGTGAGCGTCAGCGCGTATCCATTGCCCGCGCAGTACTCAGAAACCCGAAGATACTCATCCTCGACGAAGCTACCGCCGCAATGGACACCGAAACCGAGCGGCAGATACAAACAGCTCTTGAACGTCTGGTCAAGGGTCGTACCACCATCATGATCGCCCACCGACTTTCGACACTGCGTGATGCGGATAAGCTGATCGTCATCGAAAACGGAAAGATGCCCGAATTCGGAACTCATCTCGAGCTTATAAACAAAAAAGGCATCTACTACAAGCTTTACAAGATGCAGGCAGAAGCACTGAAGAACATCGGCATTGAAGCCTAAATTAAGGAGGATAACCATGTCCGAAGAAAAAATCAACTCTGCGGTGCCAAACGAGCTCCGCGGAATCGTAGATATAGTGTATTTGAACCGTGACAACTGTAAGATCACGGAGAAGAACGGCTTTATCGGGCTTCGCGCAGTGCTTGATAAGCGCGAGGAATCACTTTTCGACGAGGAAAAACCCGAAAAAGAGTCAAAGCCCGACGAAAAAGCGGAAAACTCCGAGAGGGACGGCAAAGATGAGAAAAAAGACCGTCCCGCCGTGGTAACGACCGACCTCGGTGACGGGAAGGTCGAAAAGCTCGCCGAGCGCATATTTCTCTCCCGAGCATTCCCCTTTGATATGCCCTTTGAATACATCTCCGTGCTCGACCGCGATAAAAAGGAGATCGGTCTCATTCGCGCTCTCGACGATTTCGACGAGCCCGACCGTTCCATGCTCCTTCACGAGCTTGAAGCAAAATATTACACACCCGTGATACGCAGAATAATCTCCGTCAAAGAGCGTTACGGCTTCTCTTATTGGAAATGCGAATGCGAATTCGGTGAGACCTCGTTCACATTAAAGGATACCTTCCGCAGCATCATCAAGGCGTCAAGCCCCGACGGCAAGGAGCGAGCATTCATCATCGACGTTGACGGCAACCGCTACGAGATACCCGATATGGAAGCCCTTGACCGTCACAGCTATAAGAAGATCGAGCTTTATCTGTAAAAGGAGAATATATGAAGTCAAATACAACCACAACGCTTGACTATGAGGCGATTGCCGACGAGCGTGTGCGGCGAAGGAACGAACGCTTATGGGAACACCTGCACACGATTGATCCGACTCTCTCCCGCGAGGATATGATCACTGCCTTTGAGTATGACCTATCAGACCGCGTGACCGATGACAACCGTCATGATCAACGCGCTGACGGTTTGGTCGCGTTGACAAAGGAAGCGGTCATCGTATACCTTGACGGCAAGCGTACAAAAGAAATAAAACTCTCGGATGCAGAGGATTTCCGCATCACGGCAGGTGTCGGAAGTGTTGTCGCCGAGTGTACGATCGACGACTCAGATGTGTTGATCTGCCGAGGAGACAATTCGCACACTGCGGAATACGGCGCTGTTATGAAACGTATAAACCGATACAAAGAAACAGGCGAATTCAATTCCGATTTTATGCGCGAATTAAACCGTGTCTGCGAAAAATGCGGCAGACCATTTCCGCCCGGCTCTACCATATGCCCCCGCTGTGTTGACAAAAAGGGCATTATCAAACGTATATTTGACATCGCAAAGCCATACAAATGGCACCTGCTCCTGTCCGTGGTACTCTTCTTTGCAGTTACGGGAGTCAATCTGCTGACCCCCTACTTAAACCGCATACTTGTGGATGAGTTTATAGACACTCCCACACCCGAAAATGTAGTGCTCACACAGTTCATTGTCGTTATCGTGTCTCTTGCGGCGGTCAACATCGTGATGAATCTCATCGCCATATTCCGAAACCGAGTGCTCGTAGCGACAGGCAACAAGGTCATCATAAGGCTGCGCGAAATGGTGTTCGGAAAGATACAGATGATGTCCGTTGCACGTATCTCCAAACGCACAGCGGGCGATCTTATGAACCGTGTAAATCATGACACCACGCAGATGCAGCAGTTCATCACAGGCACTATGCCTGATATCGTGGAACAGGCATTAATACTTCTCTCAGTGGCGATCATGCTGTTTGTGCATGACTGGCGGCTGGCGATCCTGATACTGTTCCCCGCACCGATTGTGGCATTTTCCTTCCGCTTCTTCTGGGGTAAGATGCATAAGCTGTTTGAGACACAGTGGCATATGAGCTCCCGAGCCAATACTACGCTGCACGATATCTTTTCGGGCATCCGCGTAGTCAAGGCGTTCGGCATGGAAGCACGTGAGGCAGAGAGATACGACAAAATTTCCGTAGATTACCGCGACGTATCCATAAAGTTAGAGCGGCTTTTCGCCATCGTTTGGCCCATACTCAACTTTTTCATGGGCATCGGCGAGTTTTTCCTGCTCTTCTATGTAGGTAACGCCATCCTCGGCGGAGACATGACCTTTGGCGAAATGGCTCAGTTCTCCTCCTATGTCAGCATGATCTACGGTCCGCTTCGCTGGATCGCAAATCTTCCTCGTCGTATTGCCCACTTCATGACCTCCTCAGCTAAGGTATTCGAGATCATCGACGAAAAAGTTGATGTGGCAGACAGCGAAAACGCTATTGATTTGAAAATCAAGGGCACCATCGACTTTGAAAACGTCTCCTTCGGTTACGATGAGACCGCCGAGGTACTGAAAAAGATCAACCTCCATATCGAACCGGGTGAAATGATCGGCATCGTCGGCAAGTCGGGTGTGGGCAAATCCACGCTTATCAACCTGCTTATGCGTATCTATGATATCGGTGAGGGCTCCATCAAGGTTGACGGAGTCGACCTGCGTGATATTTCACAGGATTCCCTGCGCTCACAGATCGGTGTGGTACTGCAGGAAACCTTCCTCTTCGCGGGTTCAATCTACGACAACATCGCCTACGCCAAGCCTGAAGCCACCCGAGATGAGATCATCACAGCCTCAAAAATAGCAGGCGCACATGAGTTTATCATGAAGCTGCCCGATGCGTACAATACAAAGGTCGGCGAAAAGGGACATACCCTCTCGGGCGGCGAGCGTCAGCGCGTATCCATCGCCCGCGCACTGCTTCACAATCCGCGCATACTCATCCTCGATGAAGCCACCGCTTCCCTCGATACCGAGACCGAGCGGCAGATTCAAGAGTCTCTGCAAAAGCTCATCAAGGATCGCACCACTCTTGCCATTGCACACCGCCTCTCAACCCTGCGCAATGCTACACGTCTCATCGTGCTCGACAAAGGGACGATCGCCGAGGTCGGCACCCACGAAGAGCTTATGCGAAAGAAAGGCATTTACTATGGGCTGGTCATGGCACAGCGGCAGATGTCAAAAATGGCACCGAAGAATGCGGGATGAAATGACACATGGGGTGTTGCACTTTAGTGCAACACCCCATTTCTCACCTATTAACCACCTTATAAACCTCATTCTTGGCAACCCCGCGATCCTTGGCGCACGCCTTGATTGCATCCATCTTCGACTTTCCCTCGGAGACATAATATGCCACATGCTCCTCGACGCTCATTTCACTCCAAAACGCCCCTTCAAGCGCTTCCGCATCGTTCGCCCCTTCGATTATCAGCACATATTCACCGCGCGGTTCACGTTCACTGTACAAGTTAACCGCCTCCGAAAGTGTAGTACGCATTATCTCCTCATTGAGCTTGGTGAGCTCGCGGCAGAGCGATATCTTACGATCGCCGAACGCGGCATAAAGATCGGCGAGAGTAGCCTTCAGCTTATGCGGCGCTTCATATAAGATCAAGGTATGCTTGTCATGCTTTATCTCGTCAAGATGACGCCTGCGCTCACCCTTGTTGGTGGACAGAAAGCCTTCAAAGGCAAATCTTGCGGTAAACAGCCCGGACAGCGTCAGCGCAGTCATGGCGGCACAGGGGCCGGGCACCGCCGTCACGGGTATATTTCGCTCGGCGCACAGTTTTACTATATCCTCGCCCGGGTCGCTTATACCGGGCATTCCCGCATCGGTGACGAGCGCACATGATTCCCCCGCCGCGAGACGGTCACAGATGATCTCGCCCCGCTCGCGCTTGTTGTGCTCGTAATAGCTCACCATCGGCTTTTTGATACCGAATATGGCAAGCAGCTTAGCGGAATTTCGCGTATCCTCGGCAGCGACAAAATCCACTCCCGCCAGCACCTTTTTTGCACGCTCCGACAGATCGGCAAGGTTACCGATGGGAGTGGTGACAAGATACAGCGTACCGCCGCTGATTTTATTCTTTTCCTCGCCGGAATCGGCGTAGTATACATCAGGGTCTTTTGTAAGGCTCATCGAATTCACCTGTTTCATAGATTTTTGTAAGTGCTTCCGTGTAAACGCTGCCGTGAGTGTACATGATCAGCGGGGGGGTTACATATATTCCCGGGGATGCACCTTTTTTGGACTCGCACAGAACAAGGCAGGGTGGAAGCTCGGCTCTTGCGTGAACAAACGTCATGCGTTTGGGCTCAAGCCTTGCCGCACTCAGCGCACCGGTCAGCTCGCACAATCGGTCGGGACGCCACACAGTGTAGAACAGTCCTCCATGCCTGAGAACTCGATAAGCGGCAGCACAGAAGTCACCGATACCGCCTGCGATCTCGTGACGCGCGATATTTTTACGTTCACTTTCGTTAGCCTTACCCGATACCTTCATATACGGCGGATTCGACACTGCTATGTCAACGGTACCGCCAAACATATCGGCATTAACACCGCGCACATCCGCGCAGTGCGAAAACAGAGTCTCTCCGAACCCGTTAAGTTCGGCGTTGCGTCCGATAAGCTCCGCAAAATCGTGCTGCAGTTCCACCGCGTGTACCTGCGCTGCTTTTTTGCGAGCTAACAAAAGCAGTGGAATAATGCCTGTCCCGCTTCCGAGATCAACGCACCGTGCCCGACTCTGCCGTCTGACATATGCCGAGAGCAGATACGCATCTGTCCCAAACGTCAGCCCATCTTTTTTTTCAATGAGCCGCAGCCCATCATTTATCAGGATAAGATTTTCGTCCTTTAATAATTCCATACAATAAACCAAAAGGGTGTCACAGGGGACACCCTTTAATTTTAAAACTCAATTCGCTTTTTCGTATTGTGCGGCATCGGGAACGATGACCTTTTTAATATCCGCACCCACTGATCGGAGCTTGCCTACAACATCGTCATAGCCGCGCTCGATGTAGTGGATATCCTCGATCTCGGTTCTGCCCTTTATGGCAAGACCGGCAATTATCATCGCAACGCCCGCACGCAGATCCACCGCTTTTACAGGAGCACCCGACATAGACTGTCCACCCTCGATGATTGCGGTCGAGCCGTCTACCTTAATTGATGCACCCATACGCTTTAATTCTTCAACATATCTGAACCGATTATTAAAAATGCTTTCCGTAAGGCAGGATACACCGTTTGCAAGACAGAGCAGTGCGCCGAACTGCGGATTCATATCAGTGGGGAATCCCGGATAAGGAGCGGTCTTTACATTTACACGGTTTAATTCACCCGTGCTGATAACTTCAATCGAATCATCGTTTTCAATGAGCTTAACACCCATTTCCTCAAGCTTCGCCGAGACAGACTCCATGTGCTTCGGAATCACGTTAGCCACTTTGAGGTGTCCGCCGGTTGCCGCCGCGGCACACATATATGTGCCCGCTTCGATCATATCGGGAATTATCGCATAAGTGCTTCCGTAAAGACGTTCCACGCCCTTTACCTTTATGGTATCCGTACCTGCGCCGCTGATCTTCGCTCCGCAGGAATTAAGGAAGTTTGCAAGGTCAACAACATGCGGCTCACGGGCTGCGTTTTCAATAACCGTAGTGCCTGCCGCCCGAGTCGCGGCAATCATCACATTGATGGTTCCGCCCACGGTCTCAACGTCAAAGTAAATAGAGGTACCCTTCAGCTCCTCGGCTCTTGCATCAATATATCCGCTTTCCACATTGATCTGAGCGCCAAGCGCCTTGAAGCCCTTAATATGCTGGTCAATGGGGCGCACGCCGAAATCACAGCCGCCCGGAAGTCCGACATAGGCTTTGCCCCAGCGTGCGAGTTCAGCACCCACAAGGTAGTAGGAGCCGCGCATTTTTCGTACAAGCTCATATGGGGATATTCCGCCCACGGCACCGCGCGAGTCAACCTCGACGGTGTTCTTTGAAAGCATTCTGATATGGCAGCCCATTGCCGAAAGAATTTCAAGCGACAGGCTTATATCGCTGATAGAAGGAACATTCTCGATAACGCAGACATCGTCTACCATCAGAGTCGCAAGTATTATCGGGATCGCGGCATTCTTAGAGCCGCTGACTTCGACGGAACCGTTTAGGGGTCTGCCGCCGTTTATGATTATTTTTTCCATATCTCAGTCTCGTTTCCCGGCGTAGAATCGTGCGCAAGGTAAAACGGCGCACTTTTTATATTAATCGGCAGTGACCCGCCGTGGTCATGCCGCGATAAATGCAGGAATGCATAAAATTCCAAATCCGCTTAACATTTTGTTAATAAATTTGGCTTCATCTTTATAATATTATAACACTTTTTTATTGAAAATGGAAGCCCTGTTTACAAAAGATTTACATTTTGCTGTAATGTTTACTAATTCCTCGAATATACTGTGCCATTTGTCGCATTATATACGACAGTTTGCCCATCATTATGGTCAATTTGCCATGCAGGAATGAAATAGAGTGCGGTTTTATTGGCATTCCAGTATATTGCATAGCATGCCTGCATGCTTTTTACGGAAGGCAGAGCGGTATCATCAAGGTCTGTCGCTGTATCTTTTGTCGGAAACTGAGCCTCTGCATCGGATATATCAGCAAGCGCAAAGGGTGCTATAGAATATGAACGCAAAGCGGTAAGATCGGTGAACAGTATATTGACCTGATCAATGAGCTCGGTGTTGTAGTCCTCGTCAAA
This sequence comes from Clostridia bacterium, assembly GCA_017482055.1. GTDB lineage: Bacteria > Bacillota > Clostridia > Oscillospirales > CAG-272 > Flemingiibacterium. The sequence continues at coordinate 16,778 of JAFUOH010000020.1, read as the reverse complement.
CGGTGCAAAATACCACCGTCCGCTCGCATAAACGAGCTCATCGCCGTCAAACACGCATACAGCATAATGTGAGTATACAGGATAATCGCCAAGCAGCTGACGCGCAAGAAGATAAGTAAAACCGCTTCCCGAATCGTGGTAGCTGTCCGTGACCTTGGCGGAGAGAATATAATCATCTCCCACACAAAGCTCCAAAAAATCCTCAGCACGCTTTATCAGCGCATTCAGGCGGGATGCACCGATCTCATCCCAAAGAGCCGCCTCGGAAGCGAAATTTTCGGCTGTAATCTTAGTATATGCCGCAGATTCGGAATTGCCATATTTCATATAAGCAAAGCCAAATTCCGTATCAAACTCCACCACCGTACCGTTCTCGGCACTGATGCTGAAGCCGCCGTCAGGCAAAGAGAGCAACAGCTCACGCGGCGATGCGCTGAGTGTCTGTGCTGCCTCTGTGTAATATTCATCGCTGTACAGGCTCTCATATACAGGCGCATTGAATTTTTCAAGCGGCACACCGCTTACATCCACATCAAGTCCGCGCTCGGCAAGCAGCTCCACAGCGCCGTACACCTCTTCCTCATCCACATAACCGCGGGTGCGGTCTTGGCGCACGATATTAAATAAAAGGAACAGATTCGCCGCTAAAAGTATGGCGATAAGCAGATTCTTTACCGACGACCAGTTCATCGGCGATTCCTCCTCTCTGATGCTGTTTCAGTTTTCAAGCTCCACGGTCCATTCAGCTTCGCTTCCGGTATAATTAAGGCTGACGGAAGCGATATGCGTATCCGCCGAAAGTCTGCCGAGCTCAGTAAGCTTGCGTAAAATATAGTCGGGCTGCGGCGTTAAGGTACTCTCCTCCGTCGAGCTGACCGTAATCGGACGCAGCTCCAGCTCACAGACGGTATTATCAGTCAGCACCGCGCGCAGATACGGCTCGGAACCGATACGAATGTTGTTGTAGGTCAGAAAATACTCCACCACCAAAAGTGCGCCGTCGCTGTATACATCTCCGAGACAAGCCGTCGCCCCGCCTCCCGCAAAATCTGCAGAAACGGCATCAAGTTTTCCGATCAGATTGTCCACCGCCGTCAGCTTGTCAAACAGACTCGGCGTGCCGTCACCCGTGTAACCAAGTAAGGTGTCGATCCCGAGCCCGCGAAGCGTTCCGCCCGAGGTCTCCGATGCATCCGAGGTGGAAAACAGTATGCTTCCCTCACCTATTCTGAGCTGGCTGTGAGAGTCGATATAAACATCTGCCCCCTCATCGGAGTAACCATCCAGCTTATCGGGATTGTACCCGAAGAGCCGAAGCAGTCCGTTTAACGTGCTCTCTTCTTCAACAACTGCCGCCTGTGATGAGATCACCGAGCATTCAATTTCACCATCGATCAAAACAGCATGCCCGTCGTCCGCAAACTCAAACTCATAGGTGTTGATATTTCCGCCGCCGTCAGCCAGCTTGGATATATAAAAGCTTGATGTGACGATATGCTGAGCGGGACGGAACTCATAGTATCTGCCGTCACCGTCGCTTGCATAAGCAACAAAACGGTGAGCGGCAAAATCCTTATCCGGAATTATGATAAGCTCGCTGACATATGCCCCGATATTTCCCTCGCTTCCCGATGCCACATCGGCTTCGGAGACCGTAAGTGTATCGGCAGCATATGCATATATCAGCTGATACAGTACCGGCTGATGGTAGCGCAGATAAATAAACTCTTCGTTTTCCCTCGCCGCAAAAAATGTATCGGCGCCGTAATCCACGGGAAGCTCACGGCAGACCGCATCGCTTCCGAACAGTTCAAGTATGCAGGGCTTAATCAGATCATAAAGCTCAGACACCGAATCGCTGTCTCCCACGCATCCCCGCGGTGACAAAAAGGTAGACTGCTTGTAGCCCACGAATTCGGGCATAAGATACGCCCCATCAAGTCCCTCCGGTTCGGTACCGCTCTGTACGCTCCACAGCTTATCAAAGCTCTCACCGAGACTTTTTTTCATGACCATATTCTCATAGACCCGCATGCCGCTTATATATATCACCACAAGCAATATCAGACTTACCACAAGCAGTGCCATCAGAACGGTCTTGAATATCTCCACGGCGTTTGTGATACGCCGCTTGGCTGTATTGTTCATATTATTCCACCGATTTCAGTTTTGTCTCAAACGGCAAAAGAAGTGTTACCGTAGAGCCCTTGCCTCGGATACTCTCAATGGAGATGGTACCGCCGTGGGCTTCCACGATCTCCTTTGCTATGGCAAGTCCGAGACCCGTACCGCCTGTCTCGCTGGTACGAGACTTCTCAACACGGTAAAAACGCTCAAAGAGATGCGGCAGATCCTCCTCGGGAATGCCGATACCTGTGTCTCGGACACATATCTCAAGTCCTTCATCGGCAGCCCGTGCGCCGATGTTTATAGTACCGCCGTCGGGGGTGTATTTAATAGCGTTCGAGATGATGTTTATAATGACCTGCTCGATACGCTCCTTGTCCGCAGTGATCTCGGGAAGAGTTCCGGACGGAGCATATATGAGCTCATGAGAATGCGCATCGGCATCCACACGCATGACCTCGCATATGTGAGTAAGGATCTTGTGCGGGTCAAAGGCTTCGATAGACCACTGGGTGCGCTTGTTGTCAAGGCGCGAGAGTACCAAAAGATCGGATACGATGCGGGTCATACGATCACACTCATCCACCGCCATATGGAGGAAGAAATCCTCCATATCGGGCTCCATGTCGGGGTCGGACAGTATAGTCTCGCAAGCGCCCTTGATGCTTGTAAGCGGCGTCCGCATCTCGTGGGACACATTCGCCACAAACTCACGGCGGGATTTGTCAAGCTCATAACGTCCGGTCTCGTCATGGATTACGGCAAGCACGCCGCGGTGGGAGGTGTTGTCCGCCATATAGTTGATATCACCGAAGTTTACATCAAGCACCTTGCCGTCGAACATGACATCGCTGACATTATAGCCGTCACCCTCGACACCATCTTTACGGTCAACATATTCTACGCTGAAATTCGGGTTATAGTCTATATCAAGCAGTTCTATGAAGCGCGAGAAGTTGAATTTTTCATCATACTTTGAACCGAGCAGCTCCTTGACGCTCTCATTGATGTGCATGACCTTTCCGTCCTCGGTAAAAGCGATAACTCCGTCGTGAAGATAAGTAAACACCGTCTCTAACTTCTGATGCTCGCCGGAGACCTCCTCAAGGGTATTCTTAAGAGTCTTTTTCATGTAATTAAAAGTATCGGTCAGCTTACCGATCTCATCATTTGCATGAATATCAAGCTCATGCGAAAATTCGCCCGCCGCGATAAGCTTTGCGCCGCGTGTAAGACTCTGTATGGGCGAGGTGATTGCCTTTGAGAGGAAAAATGCCAGAATTATGGCGAAGATCAGACCAAACATCAACGCCTGGAGAATGATGGAGAACAGAATCCAGGTGAACTGCTGCATTTCCTCCATGGAATCGCGCACGTAGATTATGCATTCCGTGTCAGCATCGGTAAGCTTCAGTGCATAATCGGCAAAATCCGCGCCAAGCGGCTGAGTGTTGTCGGGCTTACCGCGCATTGCGGCGATAAGATTAGTGGTCTTTTGAAGTGTGCTGCCAAGCTCGGAGTCCGAGCCCTCAAGAAACGCTCCGTCTCCGTCAAGGATGTAGAAATTGCGGTAATCGTCAATACCCAGCACACCGCGGTAGCTATTTAGAATTTTTAACTGCTCCGAGGCAAAATCATCCACTGCAAGCGCCCCTCGCAGTTCCTCCGTCAGCGGACTGCCCGCAGAAAGATTCTGCTCCATCTGTTCCGTAAACTCATCCATATAGAAGCTGTTTACGTTGTTGATAAGCACGGTTCCGATAACGCACATTACCGTTATCATAAAGATAACGAGGATCAAAATGATCTTGAAATACAGACTGTTATACATAGCTTACTTTATATAGTACCCCATACCGCGCTTGGTAAACAGATACTCGGGCTTGCCTGCATCGGCCTCCAGCTTGGCGCGCAGACGGCTGACGGTAACATCCACGCTCGAGGTATCGCCGTAGAAACCATCGTAGCCCCATACCTCGGCAAGCAGCTGCTCGCGGGAATACACATTGCCTTGATTCTTAGCCATAAAGGTAAGAAGCTCATATTCTTTTTTGGTAAGCTCGATCGGCTCACCGTCACGGGTCACCTGGTACTTTACGGTATCGATCACAAGTCCTCGGATAGTGATCGTAGTGTCTGCTGCTTCGGCAGCGGATGCAACCATCTCGTTTGACGAGCGACGAATGTTTGCCTTGATCCGCGCAAGCAATTCGTTCATCGAAAACGGCTTTGTCACATAGTCGTCGGCTCCGATATCAAGGCCCATGATCTTGTCTACCTCTTCAACACGGGCGGTTGCGATAATAATAGGGGTCGCTAACTTTTCGCGTACACGGCGGCAGACCTCAAAGCCATCCATTTTCGGAAGCATAAGGTCAAGGAGTATCAGATCAAAGGTACCTGTAAGCGCTTTTTTAAGACCGTCCTCGCCGTCAAACGCAAGATCGTAGGCATAACCCGCCTTCATGAGATTGTAGGCAAGTGTCATTGCAATGTTCTTTTCGTCCTCGACCACGAGGACCTTCTTTTTCTGAGTCGTTTCGGGCATTATATGATCATTCCTTTCCAAGAGGCATCTTTTTAAGCCTTGTCATCTCCGATACCGGAGTATTCATCAAATGCGGGCGAGATGGTGCGCACCTCACATGCTTCGCTGTTGTTGTTTATAAAATCCAATACTCTTCTGAGTGCTTCCGCGGTGTTCGCGCTGTCCGTGAAGCGCAGTATCGCAGCTTCATTGTTGCGTATACCTCTGATCGCCGTATTTGCAGCACTCGCGGCACTGTAGGTTGACGGAACATTAACATTGCTGTCCCAGATAATGTAGCCTTCGGCGGCAAGCATTACGCGCACCTCGGGGGTAAGCGATGGTAACTTATCCGAGCCGTTCGGCGCACGCCAGATATGGGATTTCTGCTTTATGATCCTTGAAAGCAGCTCGTTTTCCGCCTCGATATCGGCAAGTATTGCCTCACCGTCGGTAAGAACCGAAGTGTCATGCGACATAGTATGAAGAGCCACGGTATGTCCGCCCGCAACTATTTTTGAGACGGCTTCAATGTCCGCCGCCGCTTTGTTTCCGATTATAAAGAAGGTGGCTTTACAGCCGTATTCGTCAAGCACGGCCAATATATCATCTGTGTAAACACCGGGGCAATCCTCGATGGTCAGATAAACTGTACGTTCGGTCAATGTGGGCTGTACGATAACGGGAGGCGTAACGGGAGTCGTGACCTGTGGCATGGTCGTATCCTCGGGATAGAATCCGGGATGCTTACGCCGCAGCAGAGTGCTGAAGGAATACTCCTCATTTCCGTCGGTAATGCGTATGGCTGCCGCGCCGGTGGCAGGGCTTATGACCTTTTCATAGCCGAGCTCCAAATAAGCGCAGATTATCTCAACAGGCACATAACGTTCTCCGTACCGCTCGTAAGTGGAGATAGGAGTTCGGATCTTGTCCTGATTGGCAGCAAAATCACTGGCGGTATCAAATGAAAGGTACAGATCACCGTGAGTAATGATAAAAGTCTGAAGCGTTTCGTTTATACGAACGTTGACATCGGGAAGCTGAACGAACAGCGTGAGCGGTACATAGTATACGCCGCTGGTATTGACATCCACGGGATAACTGCCGGAAAGCGACCACGCACGGTCATTATAATAGCAAATGATAGATGAAGAAGTGCCCGAAAGCTCGGTCCGCACAAGTGCCACTGCTGCAAATACAATAATAATACAGATCATGGCAGAAATCAACTTTACATATCTTGGCTTCATGCGCTCGCTCCTTTCATTCTAATCAATCGAGCAGTGAATTTACATATGCAACGGCAAGATCGACCACCATTCCATAGCTTTTTTCACCTGCTGACTGTCCCTGTGACTTCAAATAGCTGTCATTCAATGCGCTGCTTACATCAGCAGCGGTATTATCACGGTATTTTTCAAAAAATTCGTTGTAAGCGGAAATTTCGCCCCTAACCCGTCGGTCAAGGCTTGTATAGACTGCAGCAAAGGTGTCGTAATCGGCAGAATACAGTGCCGAGCTTAGATATTCGTACATGTTAAGATAGGCGCTGTAGCGGATATACGGATCGTCCGACTCGATACAGACAAGAAACGCCATAAAATTCGCTTCGTTCTCGGGCATGATCCCCCTTTGATGCGCCAGCTCATGGGCGGCGGTAAAGGGCAGGTTGTAATCGGGAAAATTAACGTTGAGATTCGCCTCGCCCGTGTAGTAGGTGTACATTCCCGAGATATGCGTGTACGTCATCGGTTCAGACAGCGCTATCTGCTTGATACGTGAGCGCAGGCGCGGGATAAACGGATACTTGTCCGAGGCTTTGTCATAGGCTTCGAGCAGCAGATCATTCATTTCGCCGACAGAATACGGCATGACCGAGCTGCCGCCATAACGGAAATCCACCTCACCAAGCTCAGCATTCATTTTTTCGATCATATATTCGGCGGCATCCCGAAGCTCCTCTGTGGTAACGGGCTTCTGCGTAAGCTCAAGCTTATTTGCAAGAGACGTGCCATTATACGCAACGGTTGATGAAAACACAAACAGAGTGTACAGCAGCGACAGTACTGAAGTCAGCCCCACCACATACCGTATACCTTCACGGTTTCCTCGATTTGTAGCCTTAACACAGCACACGAGCGCAGTTATGAACAAAACCGGGATAAACAATATCAGCGCTTCCGCCAGCGAAAACGGCAAAACGCTTGTCACTGTCCCCAAAGCACCGCGGATGACCGAGCTTATATAGCGGTTGAAAAAATCGGAAAATCCCATCGACAGCTCGCTTATTATGTGTACGGCGCCCGCAATGAGAGCGACGATAAACAAGATCAGCGAGGGAATCGGACAGTAAGTTTTTATTATATATCTAAGCTTTGGAATGCTCATGTGCGGTTTATGCTCCTTTAATATACCTCTTCAGCTTTTCCATGTCGTAAGGCAGTTCAGCGGAAATCCTCAGAACACGATCTCCGAAATCTATCTCAAGAGCTGCGGCGTGCAGCGCCTGCCGCGTCATAAGCCTGTCATATTCGGTTGGCACCGTCTCTGCACTTCCGTAAAATCCGTCACCCACTATGGGGCAGCCAAGATACGCGAAATGCACGCGAAGCTGGTGCGTTCGTCCCGTGATCGGCTCGGCTTGTACGATCGAAGCATTATCCGAGGCAAACAGTGTTTTATACTCTGTAACGGCTGATTTTGCCCCATCTGCCCCATCCTCGCATGTCTCACGCAGCATAATGCTTGCTTCACGTCGGCGTATGGCGGCTGTGACCGTCCCCGATTCGGGAGATATTCTACCGCTTAATATCGCAACATAAGTTTTGCGTATTTTCCCCGACTGCATAAGCGCCGTCAGGTGCGCCGCGGAAATGCGGTTCTTGGCGATAAGCACAGCGCCGCTGGTATCTCGGTCAAGCCGATTTATAGCACGAAACACAAACGGTATACCGCGCGAGCCAAAATAATAAGCAAGCCCATTGGCAAGCGTATCGTCAAAATGCCCCAGCGACGGATGTGTCGCCATATCCGGCGGCTTGTTGACGGCGATCATGTCGTCGTCCTCATAGATGATGTCAAGCGACATTTTTGTCGGAACGAGCAGCTCGTTTTCATCCTCAGCACGGTCATCGGCGGAAATTGACAGTATATCTCCCACCGCGAGCACGCGCCGCACGGTGACGTGTTCCCCGTTTACGGTTATGCCGTCCTCTCGCTTTTTAAGCTGTGTGATAAGCCCGCGGGAGATACCGTTTTTATAAAGCCAGTCCTTGACGGTGAGTCCGGCGAAGTCACAGCCGATAGTTATATCCAATGTGCCGTCCTCCCGAATTGCATACTAATCTACTTTATATTATATCACCTGTTTGTAACAATATCAAGTAATTTTCGTGAATTACGGTAAAAAAACATGGAGACCCGTTGACTCGCTTACGGTTTATTTTGAATATCTGCGGCGGTATTCGCTTGGGGTCATGCCCTCTCTTGCGCGAAACAGCTGAGAAAAATAAGATGAGTTTATAAATCCGCTGGTTAACGCTACCTTTAGTATAGATTCCTTCGTTTCGAGAAGTAATTCCTTGGCAATGGCAAGACGCTGCTCGCAGATATAAGTCATAACGGTTATGCCCGTCGCCTTGCGAAAAGCACGGCACAGGTAAAATTTGCTTATGTTAGTGGCTTCGGAAATGCTGTTGATCGAGAGAGACTCGCTGATGTGGGAGTTGATGTAATTCAGCACACGGGAGATGGAGGTATTGTTTGCCTCATCTGCCGCTCCGCGATTAATGATGAGCGGCAGTATTGTGGATATAGCTCTCACAAATACCGTCTTTTCGCGTTCACAGGTCGGATCGACGGAGTACAACGTTTTATATTCGGAGTCTACAAGCTCTGCTGTGCGTGCATCGAGTCGAAAAAAGCCGCCGCTGTTTGCTATCAGCACTTGATCCATATAATCAGACAGTCCAAGCACCTTAAAAAGCGCATCCGCATAGCTTCGATCAATAGTTAATACGCTGCGCTCGTATTCATTTGGACAGGGTGGGTTTGTACTGTGAATATTCATTGCGTTTATTAAATAAACACTTCCGCGGCATATGGGATAGAGTCGATCATTTATCAGTACGGTGCCTCCGTCAACCCATGTCTGTACCAGCTCATAGCAATCCTCGTGACGGTGCCTGGTTTGATCAAAATTTTTTCTTCCGTATTGATGATAACTTACGCGAAAATAATTTTCCATGTGCCCCCTCCGTGGCTTCCATATCGGTTAAAACGGCAACAGCTTGGCAAAATACGGCCCATCTTGTGCATCACAGCCATCGTAGTGACAATAAAAACACACCGATAGCTTCTTATGTATTAATTATACAATCTCAGACTATGCCTGTCAAGAATTCCACCTCATTTTTTCGAAAAAGAGCAATGCAGCAACATTATTGAGCAATATATTTATTGAGTTTATTCTGATATTATGATATAATTTGTTTACCGAATGTGGATTATATTTCAGCAAATATATTCGGGGTGCGCACAAGTACATGCTGTTGATGACAGCTCAGCTATTTAATAAAAATACGGGAAGGAAGTTTCACTATGAAAAAATTATTCTGTTTATTCCTTGCGGCTATGCTATCATCTGCTCTATTTGCAGTAGGCTCGTCTGCCGCTGACAACACCGTTAAGATCGGTTCACCGACCGTTGACGGAAAGCTTGATGATATTTATACCGACTCACTTGCAATCGAGCTTGGTACAGGCACAAATGCCCATACCGGCGCCGCTGCAGCAGGTTGGGAAAACAACGCCAAGGGTATGATCTATTTCCTCTATGATGACGAATATCTTTATGCATGTGCAGTTGTCGATGACAATGACGTTACTACTGCCGGCGAAGCATTTGCAAAAGGCAACAATCCGTATCAGAACGATAACATAGAGATGCGTCTCTGCCTTGACGGCAAGACCACGATCAAGGTCGGAATCGACGCATATGGCTACGCATGCTACGGTAACACCGCTGACTATGCTTATATTGATTACAGCACCATCAAATACAAGACCGTATATACCGATACAAATTATGTTATCGAGTGTGCAATTCCCTGTACCAAGGGATCTCTCGATATGATAACTTCCGGTAAGCTCGGGTTTAAGTATCAGCTCAACGACCTCAATGATGATGGAAAACACTATAATTTTGCTCCCGATTACGCAGGCGAAGGTCCCAAGGGCATCGTATACTATGATCTCAGCTCCGATAAAGCGGAAGTAGCGGCACCCGCTCCGGCTCCCGCACCTTCCGTCAGCGCTCCCGCAACCTTTGATCCTGTGGTTATTGCCGCAGCGCTCTCCGCCATATCCGGAGCAGCATTTGTATACGCATCAAAGAAGCGCTGAAATGTTTAAAAAGTTATATATTGTATGTAATTCTGCCTGCACCTCGTTATAAACGGCATTTTAAATCTTCTCTTCAAAGCAAATACTACGGGAGCGTGTCTCCGACCTACGCATAAGCGCTATGCGATGCAGGTGGAGACACGCTCCCGTCAATTTATTTCACTACCCTTACAGAGGTTATGCCGTAATACTCGAACGCTCGCAGAGCATCGTTGCCTATCTGCTCCCCGCACATTACGATTGGAATAGCAGGCGGGCAGGATACATTGACATCCGCAAGCACACGTCCGAGCGCGGCGCTTACAGGTATCACCTCCGATGGCGAAAGCATCGCCTCGCGGGGTGTCATTACCGCCTCCGACACAACGGCGTGCGGGGAGCCGGCAGTAATTTGGTCTTTTATCGGTATCTCTGCAATCACCCGCTCAAGGCGAGTCAGTATGTCGTCACCGAGTTCGGGAGTAAACATGAGTACACAGTAATCGGGGTCGGAAAATTCGCAGACCACATTGTATTCGAGCAGCTTTTGCGCATATTCGTGTCCCAAATATCCCACCATCTTTGTTAGAATGGTGAGCTTAAGCGCCTCGTCTTGGTACACGTTATAGCCATGACGTATCATGCTCGCCTTGAGTCCGATGATACCGCGCTCATATTTGCAAAGCCTCTGGCGGTAACCGCTTGAAAGGTACCGATTTGCCGAGTCGAGGGACTGCAGTATAAGATATGACGGACTGGTGGAGGCAAACAGCGCCATGGCGCGCTCACACTGCTCGGCAAACATATGCGGAGCTGTTTTCGAAATATGCAGATACGCGCCGCCTGTCAGTACGGGAAGTGTCTTATGGGCGGAATCGGCGCACATATCGGCTCCCAGCGCCATTGGATGGCGCGATTCACTCAAAAAGTTTAGATATGCCCCATGAGCATTGTCAACCAACAGCAGAACACCGTGCTTATGGCACACAAGGGACAGCCCCGAAATATCGGCAGTGCCGCCGAGGTAGTTGGGAGACGTGATGTATACCGCACACGGAAGCTCGGTCATTGATGCGAGCATTTCATCGAGCAGCGCGGCGGTGATATCGCAGGAGATCATGTTCCCTCTCGTTTTAGAATAGAGCCATACCACCTCAAAGTCAATAAGTGCCGCCGCGCTCAAAAACGCCTTGTGAGCATTGCGCCCCGCAGCAATTATGGGTCTTTTGCCGTTCTCCTTGGCATAAAGCGCCGTAAGATACAGCATTGCCCGTATGGACAGCGACGAGCCCTCGGTGGAATACACCGTACGTGCGGCACCGAACAGCTTTGCGGCGTTTTCTTCACTCTCACGTATGATTCCACCCGAGCTGTATAGTACGTCCGCACCGTCGATCTCGGTTATATCCAGCGGCTCCGCACCGAGCACAGGCACGCCCTTGTGTCCCGGCATATGCAGACGTATGGCGGAGCTCCGAGCGTATTTTTTTACAAAATCGCAGATAGGTGTATTCATTATTCGTCAAGCGTTTTTGCGGCTTCGAGCATGATCGCACACTCCATGCGCTTGCGGAACAGCTCACAGCCGTATTTGTAGATTCCGTTGACCGAGCCCGTAGCGTGATATGCATTCGCCGCACAGCCGCCCGAGCAGTAAAGCTTTGCCCAGCAGTCACGGCATTCGGGACGAGTGTAAACGTTGCAGGCGGCAAATTCACACTGACATTCTGTGTTGGTAACACCCTTCCAAACATCGCCGAGCTTGAATTTTTCCTCACCCACAAACTGATGGCAAGGATAAAGGTCGCCCCACGGCGTGACCGCCATATATTCGGTACCCGATCCGCAGCCCGAAATGCGCTTGTAGATACAAGGACCGCCCTTCAGGTCGATCATATAGTGGTAGAATGTGAACGGCTTACCCGCGCGGTGACGCTCCAGCATCAGCTCGGCGAGCTTTTCGTACTGCTCCATGACAATTGGCAGATCTTCCATTGTGAGCGCAGACGGGTCGTTTTCGGGACATACCACCGGTTCCATGGACAACTCGTTGAAGCCGAGGTCGAGCATAGTCTTGATGTCCTCTAAAAAATCGGGGTTTGCATGTGTAAAGGTGCCGCGCATATAGTAATTCTTGCCGCCGCGCGCCTCCACCATCTTTTGGAACTTCGGAACGATCTTCTCCCAACTTCCGTTACCCGCATAGTCAACACGGAATCGGTCGTGGACTTCCTTTCGTCCGTCAAGCGAGAGAACGACATTCGAGCACTCGCGATTTGCAAAATCGATGACATCATCGTCGATAAGCAGACCGTTGGTGGTCAGCGTAAAGCGGAAATTCTTCCCTGCTGCCTTTTCAACCGAACGAGCATATGCGACGAGCTGTTTTACCACGTCGAAATTCATCAACGGCTCACCGCCGAAGAAGTCAACCTCAAGATTGCGGCGTGTACCGGAGTTGGCAATAAGGAAATCCAATGCTTGCTTACCGACCTCAAAGCTCATCACCGCACGGTCGCCGTGGTATTTGCCTTGACTTGCGAAACAGTAAGAACAGTTGAGATTGCAGGTGTGGGCGATATGTAAGCACAGCGCCTTGACAACACCCTTGGATTTTTCCTTCAGATTTCCCGCGAGCGGCTCAAAGGTGTCCTCGGCAAAAAGCTGTCCCGCCTCACGCAGTTCTTCGATCTGCTCACAGCATTCGTCAAACTCAGCCGCGGTGATACCGTATTTCTTCGTTATTTCGGCTCCCAAAGCAGCTTTATCGGCACTCTCGTAGTTTTCGATGATATCGTAAGCGACCTCGTCCACTACATGAACGGAGCCGGAATAGATATCAAGCACGATATTAAGCCCGCCGAGTTTATAGCAATGTATCATTAATAGTCTCCTTATGTGTGTTGCATTTTGTTATATATTCTTGACATGCCTACAGCCAAGCCGGGTGGGGTGTGGGGGATGGCGGATGCGATAGCAGCGCCTCCCTGACCGCTCCACCGCAAAGCGGTGTGGCGCTCAATTCCCGAACCGGACTTCGTGACATAAATCAAAACAGCCGCCTCTCGGCGGCTATTTTTGACTTATTTCTCGCAAGCCTGGTTTGCGATGCCGCAGCTGGTCTTGCACGCAGACTGGCAAGAGGTCTGGCACTCGCCGCAGCCACCGTTCTTTGCGCTGTCGCAGAGGCTCTTGGTTGCAAGAGTCTTGATACGGGAGGTCTTGCTCTCGCACTTCTGGTTAGCGATACCGCAGCTGGTCTTGCAAGCGGACTGGCAGGAGGTCTGGCACTCGCCGCAGCCGCCGTTCTTTGCGCTGTCGCAAAGGCTCTTGGTATTTAAAGTAGTGATATGTTTCATTTTGTATGCTCCTTGTGATATAATTTTGCATTATTGTTTATATTATACCACGCAAAAGGCTCGATGTCAACGGGGATGCGGGAAAAAGTTGAAAATTATTTAAAAATGTGCGCACGCAAGCACTGTGTTCGATATATCTGCACTACTGCATCACAGCTCAAATTTCCATCTCTGCTGCATAATGATCGCAGGCTTACCCTTTTCGGGAATCGCATAGAATACAGTCAGCAGCGAGCCGTCGGAAAGCTCGACTGTTGACGGATAACCGAGATCCGCACTGATTCCGTTTATATAAACATCGTGGTCTATGTCCCAAGTCTTGCCGCCGTCTTTACTGAACATCGCCTTAACACCAAAGGGAGCATCGCGATACCCGTAAACCGAGATGAGCACACCTGAGGAGTGCTTCATGATATGTGCGGGAGCACCACCGCGAAGCGAAAGAAGCGGCTCGGGCTTCGACCATGTCCTGCCGCTGTCATTCGACACGGACTGATATGTGGTGAACACGTTGGATACGGTAGAATCTTTACCGCTGCCCTGCACACGAATATGGCAGAGGATAGTGCCGTCGTCAAGCGGGAACGCATGAGGCTCGCAGGAAAGCATCTCGACGCCGCCGATTTCAATATTTTCAATACCGCCCACAAGCTCACATGTACCGTCAGTATTCACCTTGTATGCTTTTACAGACTCTCCGTCCTTCTTGGCATCATTTCCGCTGAACATTCTTCCAACCCATAAAAGCGAACCGTCAGGAAGCTCACAGGGGCCGTGTGGAGATGTGACGGGACACTTTTGAATATCGCCGAAAGTCACGCCGCAGTCATTGCTGATTCGGAAAGTAGAGCCGAGATATCTTTCCTCCTCTTCATCGGAGACAATATCGAGATAGCTGTCTACATATTCCTTAACGTTCATTTTTACCGCCCAGCCCTTTGCCCAGTTTCTCTGCGCGCCACGGGTGTTGTTGAAGGAAGTTACGATGACGCCGCTCTTACCGAACGCAAGTATACCACCGTCACGGTCGTCAAGCGCCGTGTCGATAACGGGTGCAGGCATTGTATAAGTCTTGCCCTCATCCTCACTGTAGGAAATGACAGTCTTACCGAAAGGGCAGACATGATTGAGGCGGAATCCCGATGCCACAACTGCGATCTTACCGTTCTGCAGACGCGTCGCGGTAGGCCAGCCGAAATAGTTGTGGCGGCTATCCGGATTGTGCATTACGATCTCGGGAGTGCCGATCTGTGTAATTTTCATGGTTATATTTCCTTTCGCAAATTATTTTTCAAAGCTCCACTTCTGCTGCAGGATAACAGCAAGCCCATCATTGTCCGTGTGCGCGTAGAATACGGTAAGCAGGCTTCCGTCGGAAAGCTCAACAGTGGATGGATAACCGTCATCCTCACTGTAGGAGATGACCGTCTTACCGAAAGGGCAGACATGGAAAAGTCTGAATCCCGATGCCACAACGGCAAGCTTACCGTTCTGTAGACGTGTCACGGTAGGCCATGCGAAATAATTATGGCGGCTGTCGGGGTTATGCATTACTGTTTCGGGAGAGCCGATAGGTGTGATTTTCATAAAACCAATACCTCCCTGTCTGAGTCTGGGCAGAATAATTATAACATGCGGCATTTTGATTGTCAATATGATAACGGGACTTCTTTTTTTAAATAATGTCCGATAGATACAGTCACTACAGCCCTCTGTTTTTGAGCTCGCTTACAAGCTCCACATAAAATTCACGCACGTCAAAGCCGTCGATGTTCTCACGGTTCAAGTCTATCATATCGCCGTGAGATATACCGCGCTTGCCCTTCACCGTGATCAGACGGTAATTCTCCCCCCACGCAAAGGAATCCTCACTGACAAGCCCATCGTTGGCACCATCGAAATATTTTACAAGATGATAGGAAAAATTGAGCGGGAACTTTCCGCCGGCGGCGCAGTTGAGCTTTGATCCGATGCTTTGAGTAAATATCTCTTCGGGCGGAGTGACACATCCGAGCTCCGCGCAGGCGGAAGCGGTAAGGTCGCCGACCGCCGCAAGAAAATCCGGGCTTTCGTCGCCGAACTTTCGGAGAGCGGAATTGTACATGGTTGCCACTTTGGTTTTGAGCTCGGGCGATATCTTCGTCAAAAGATAGTCAGCAAACAGGCAGCCGCGGTGCGGAGTATTTATCGTGGTGAGCGACGCCACATAAGGAGCTATATCCATATGCGCAAGGGCATATCTGCAGTCAAGTCCGCCTTTGGAATGGGCGATGAGGTTTACCTTCTCACAGCCCGATTCGTCCACGATCGCTTTTATACGCTCTGCAAGCTCCGCCGCACTGTCGGCAACTGATGCCGCAGATTGATGATTACCGTAGTGTATCACCGTGCCGTTGGCTTCAAGCTCGGCGGGTACACGCCCCCAGTAGTTGAAATATTTCGAGTCTCGGAAGAACACCCCGTGTATCATCACAAGCGGATATTTTGTGGCACAGATCCGATCGTGCGCACGCTTTTTGTTAAGCGCTTCCTTATCCGCTTCAAAGCGGACCTCATGGAATACGGTCTTGACTATCATCCGCAGAGCTATAAGGTTCGCGATGGGTATCATGCCGCACAAAAGCCCGATCACCCGCTGTTTTATGCCAAGCTGCGCCGAGGTGGCGTAAACACAGATGATGCCGTTCCAAAAGAGAAAGGTTTCAAATCCGATGCATACAAGCGCGCTCCACAAAAGCGTCGTCCAATCATGCGGTACGGTATAAAATGCCAGCACAATATGGTAAACCGCTGAGGCTATCACCGACAGCTCGAATATCGACAGCAGTAACGCGCCGTGGAAGCAGACTTTGAGCCGCTTTTTGCTCGATTTCAAATGAACGATGCCCGCGGCGGTATTAACAAAAAGAAACGCCGGTATGATAACAAACAACGTTTCGGGCTTACGTGCGATCAGCGCATAACTGTTGGCTGCAAAGCCTATCACCGCAAGGTATATTATGTAAAGTGGGATGAAGCGTTTCTTCATACGATCACCGCCTTTTTGATGTGGTGTTATGGTAATTATACCATGCGGCAGAGGAGGTTGTCAAGGGGGATGGCGGATTCATTGCAGACATGAAGCAGCCGCATGTTTTTTCTGCTGTATTGGTGAAGTTGCGGGTTTGCCGCAGTGAAGATGTACATCACGTACGAAGGACGCTTCACGTTCCGCGACAGCAGAACACTTAACTTCAAAAAGGAAGGAGTTGTTGCATTTAGTGCATAATGTGCATAAGAACTCGATATGAACCTGTAGGGGCGCATCACGATGCGCCCGTCCGAACGGTAAAACCATACCGAATGGACGGGCGCATCGTGATGCGCCCCTACGAGTTTACGGT
>JAFUOH010000019.1 GCA_017482055.1 Clostridia bacterium | reverse complement strand
GCAATATTGTATATACTGTACAACTTCTCTTTATTTTAAAATAGTCCCCAATGCTTGAAATATTCATATTTATATGGTATGATATATATAATACTTGAAAACCGACAATGTAAAGGAGGTGCTATTTGTGCGACTGCAGGAGTCCGGGGAGATGTATCTTGAAACCATATATGTATTATCGAAGCAAAGCGCAAACGTCCATTCTATAGACGTCGGAGAATACATGGGCTACTCCAAGCCGAGCGTCAGCCGCGCGATGGGACTTTTAAAAAACGGCGGATACATAAATATGGCTGCCGACGGAACGCTCACACTGACCGAGCTCGGCCGTGAGATCGCCGAAAAGATCTACGAGCGTCATACCGTGCTCACAGCAATGCTGGTATCGCTGGGAGTAGATGAGGAGACCGCATCCGAGGATGCGTGCCGTCTTGAGCATGCCATCAGCGATAAATCCCTTGAAGCCATCAAACGGCATTTCAAAGAGCAAACGGAAATATAAGCAAAAAAGACACAGGACTGCCGTACGTTATTCATTCGGCAGTCCTTTTGCAAGACGCACCGCAGAGCTTGATGAAAGCATCGCCGACAAATCCGATTCTATGCTTGAAGAAATCGAAATAAAAAAAACCTGCGATTTGTGTTGTGAAAAAACGAAAAGATGCAACCGCCGAGAGTAACCGTAACGGTCGCTTTCGGCGGTATTGCTTTATCTTGTCGGAATATTACATTTTTCTTACCTAAACTTGTACCGCCTTATCTAAACGACATTGGGGCAAGGGCAGCATGAACAAATCCGTTAAAAGCGGACTTGTAACACGGCTGCCCTCGCCCTTTTATCAGTCGATCAGTGCTTCAATCTCCGCCTTGCGGATGAAGCCTACATTCTTTTTCACCATCTCGCCGCCGTTAAACACCAGCAAAGTGGGAATGCTCATGATACCGAAGCGCTGTGCAAGCTCGCCTTCATCGTCAACGTTGACCTTGCCGACCTTGACCTTGCCCTCGTTTTCCTTGGCAAACGCTTCAAGCTCGGGAGCAAGCATGCGGCAAGGACCGCACCAGGTCGCCCAGAAATCCACGACTACGGGAAGCTCGGACTTTAATACCTCCGATTCGAAATTGTCCTTTGTAATTGTGATCTCAGCCATTTTATATTCCTCCGTTTATTTAGATTTGTAGTAAAGCATGCAGTGGCAGTAGCCCTCAAAATCGGGATCCTTTATCTGCTCGCGGAACTCCTTGCACATGCATTTAAAGTCATCGGTGCGCTCAAGACGACAGGGACAGTAGCCGCCTTTGGCGTCAAGTCCTTCCTTGACAGTTTTAACGACATCTGCATCGGGATTTAATGTTATCTTCATACTAACGCCCTCCTTTTAGGTTAGTTTTAGCATATATCGGCACGGTTATTCGACATCTGCCATAAGCGCCTTATCAATGCTTGCAAAGAAGCATTCATCGCCGAATTCCTCGTACATACCGCTGCGGCGCAGTACCGCTTCGACCTTGCTGTTCATTCCGCAAAATATAACACGTCTGCCGTCGGCGCGCATCTCACGGCACCATTCTTCAAGCGTTTCCACTGAGGATATGTCGATGTCCGGCACACCGCGCAGTGAAACGAGCACCTCTTTTTCACCGCATTCGGTAAGGATTCCCGACAGCTTGCCGATATTGGCAAAGAACAAGTCGCCCGTAACATATACGACTGCACTGTCATCATGTCCGTTTCCAAGCTCACCGCGAGGCGCGAGGCGGGATGCCTCCACTTTAGCTGAGGTGACCTCCAAATGAGCCGCGTTCTTGACAAATACCATCAACGAGAACACGATACCGATAATGATAGCGATCGTCAGATCGAATATTACCGTTGCAAGCATAGTAATGAGGAACTGCAGGATAGCGCCGACAAACTTCTTCTTAAACATATACTTGATAGCATGCCATTCGTTCATGCGCCACGCAGTAACGATAAGCACACCGCCAAGTGCCGACATAGGTACCAGCGCCATAACGCTTCCGAGCAGGAACATTGCCGCAAGCAGCCACAGTGCATGGAATATGCCCGTCAGTCTCGTCTGTGCGCCCGATTTAATGGCTACGCTGGTACGCGCTATAGCCGCCGTAGCGGGTACTCCGCCGAAGAAGGGGATCAAAATATTTCCCGCGCCCTGCGCGATAAGCTCGATATTTGCATCAAAGGGTTCATTCTTCATTCTCGACGCCGAAGCACCGCACAGCAGGCTCTCGATCATACCGAGCGCCGCAACGGTTATCGCCGAAGGAAGAAGAGCAGTCAGCATATCGAGATTCAAGCCCGCAAAAGACAATCTGTCCTCAAGGAACAGCGTTTTCGGAATTTCGCCGACAGTGGCAACGCCGTCAAAGCGGAAGATGACATAGATAACGGTGGAAACAATGATACCGATAAGCGATGAGGGTACCTTTGCGTTCCATTTTTTGGGCCACACTATCATGATAACGACCACGATAAGACCGAGCAGCAGTGTCCACAGATGCGGCTTGAAGCCGAGCGAGCCGTAAGAGATCAGCTTATCTATAGCCGAGCTGCCCTCGGAAACAGTTCCGAAGAAGTTGTCGATCTGTCCGAGTGCAATTATAACCGCGATACCCGAGGTAAAGCCCGTGATAACAGGTCTCGGTATCAGCGACACCAGCTTGCCGAGGCGGAAAATACCGCAGACCAGCAGTATAATGCCTGCGATAATGCAGACAAGGAATACGCCGTTGAGACCGATGGCTTCATTTGTAGCTATTGTGATAAGCACCGCACTCATGGCGCCCGTAGGACCGGAAATCTGGAAAGAAGCGCCCGAAAGCGCACTTATTACGATACCTGCGATAATGGCGGTAATAAGTCCCGCCGCTGCATTTGCACCGCTGGCAACACCGAATGCAAGTGCAAGCGGAAGTGCCACTGCAGCAACAGTCAGACCCGCGAGCAGATCCTTAATAAGCTTTGATGCGTTATACCCCGAAAACTCATTTCGGAGCATTTTGATGTAATTTTTGACCATTGATGTAACCTCTTAATGATATTATAGAATACGTATGAATTTACTAACTTATATTATACACCTATTATTGGTGGGTTGTCAATGCTCCGAGATGGTTTTTTGACATTTTTCATTCCTTTTGGGATTCTTCAGATCCATCATCTTCCTTTTGTTTATAGACCTTGACAGGACCGTCCTTTTCCTTTTCGATGTTTTCCATGCCCGCAGCGGTGATAGTCAGATTAACGCCGGCGGGATTTACCACGACTCCGAAGAATTTGCCGTAGTTCTCCCGTATATCTTCATAAGCTATCATGCACAGCTTAGCTCTGTTTGCAAAGACTGCCTTCAGCTCGACAATGTCGGTGAAAATAGGGAAAAAGCTGCGTTCCTCGCCTGCAGTCGAGTTTTTAAGCGCCACAAACTTCATTCTTCCCCCACCCGCCGCAGACTTGTATTTGTCCAGACCCACTATAGCGGGCTTGGTCTCACGCATCAGCTTCGCGGCGCGCTCGGTGAAGTAAATCTCCCCCGAATCAGTGACGTTCCCCTCCTCGCCCTCAAGGCACATGGGAACAAAGTATAATCCCTTGGGGAACTCCTTGCAGAACATGTTCCAAAGCGTGGCGCTCGACAGCTTCGCTTTTGTCTCGTCACAAAGCCGCTTTGCCTGCAGATAGCGTATCATCAGCGAATGGGTCTTACTGTTAAGAAGCTGATACCCCTTAATATCGCCAAGCTTAGCAAAGTCGTCGCGCGCCACCTCGCCGCTGTGCTCCTGCAGAAGGTCAACCTTGACGCCTAAAATGCCGTACTTGAACAGATCTGCGAAAAACGTGTTTATACCGTTTTTGTCCATGTGACGAATTTCAAGGTCGACCTCGGATGCCTTTTCTATAACATTCTTGGCGTATTCTTCTTTTGTGAATATCTGCACTGCGCCGCTTCCGTCAATTGTCGGTATCTTACCGCAAGCGCCCTTGGTGGAAATATACCAGCCCTCGCCACATTCCAGCATCTCGCCGATAAGCTTTTTCGCTTTTGCTGCTCTTGCCGCAATGGCAGCTTTTCTGCGCTTTTCAAACTCTTCCTTCTGCCACTTTGCGTAGTCGCCGTCGTCAATAGTCTCTTCGCGCGGCTCGAGGCGAACGCCTGTCTCAAAAATCACCCTGTCCTTCGGCAGTGCAGTCATCAGCATAGCGGCAAAGGAATCAAGCAGCTCGGGATTTGTATCCTTCATATCGAATTCTTCCCTTGTAAGCCCCAAAAGCAGCTTTGACGGTGTCTCGGCACTCGTCTGCCCGGGAATACCGATAATGTCACCTGTGGTATCCACCACCTCCATGACCAAAAGCCCCGTATTCTCCTCCACCGCAAGATGATACCCCAGCGCATCGCTGAAATAAACCCGCTTTAATGTGAGTTTTATCTGTTTTTTCATTTGCACCTCATGTTTTGTGTTATATTGTAGTTGTTGAAATGCCTTAAATTATCGTTTAGCTTCGCAGATACGTGGGGCGGCTGCCCCACACCCCGTATTCCGTGCCGCCCCACGGGCGGCGCGGGTCGGGGGGCTGCTTTGCTCTCATACGCCGATGCAATCCGCCCCCCGACACCCCCCGCTCGCCTCGGCTAAACGAGAATTTACCTTATATAATATCAAAAGGCTGTCGCACGGTTTTGCGACAGCCCATGAAAAATCAGTTTACCTTGACGGTCCAGCCGAGAGTATCGGGCTGCTTGCCCCACTGGATGCCAGTGAGATTGTCATACAGCTTCTGAGCGATATCACCGATCTTGCCATCGTTGATGATCATCTTGTCACCGTCATTGTTGAGCTCGCCGATAGGACTGATGACTGCCGCGGTACCTGTACCGAAGGCTTCATCAAGCTTACCTGCCTTGTGAGCTGCTATAACCTCGTCGATGGAGAGACGACGCTCGCTGACCTTGTAGCCCCAGCTCTTTAAGAGCTCAATGCAGGACATACGGGTAACGCCGGGAAGAATAGAGCCCGCCTCGGTAGTGGGAGTTATGACCTCGCCGTCGATAACGAAGAACACGTTCATCGCACCGACCTCGTCGATATACTTATGCTCGATACCGTCGAGCCACAGTACCTGTGCGTAGCCGAGCTCTTCAGCCTTCTTCTGACCGATAAGGGATGCCGCATAGTTGCCGCCGCACTTGGTGAAGCCCGTGCCGCCCTTGACAGCACGTACATACTCACTCTCAACGAAGATCTTTACGGGATTGATACCCGCCGCATAGTAAGAGCCTACAGGAGAGAGGATTATTGCAAAGAGGTAGGTCTTAGACACATGCACGCCGAGATGAACATCGGTAGCGATGATGAACGGACGGATGTACAGAGATGTGCCCTCCTTAACGGGTACCCAATCGCTGTCGATGTCAACCAGAGTCTTAAGCGCGGTGATGCAGTCCTCAACATTTACTGCGGGAATGCACATACGCTCATTGGTGCGGTTCATGCGCTCAAAGTTCTTGTCGGGACGGAACATCTGAATGGAGCCGTCGGGAGTGCGGTATGCCTTTAAGCCCTCAAAGATCTCCTGTGCATAGTGAAACACCATGGTAGCGGGGTCAAGTGAGAAATTCTGATAAGGCACGATGCGTGCGTCATGCCAACCCTTGCCCTCGGTGTAGTTCATTAAAAACATATGGTCAGAGTAAAAGTTTCCGAAGCCGAGCTTGTCCCAATCGGGTTTAGCTTTGGGTGTTTTGGTTCTTTCGATTTTGATATCTATCATTTTCGTTTTCCTCCAAAATAAATTACATTACAATATATTATACAACAGTTGCAAAAAGATTTCAATATACTAAAGCAATAATTTTTGAAATTTTTTTGCTTTGTAATGATAAATCTTTACAAAAATACGCATAAATGACCGTATGAGGGCAAAAATAGAGACGTGCAATAAAAATTACATTAATATCATACAGGAGGATAAAATGAAAGAATACAACGAATCCGTCAAGCTTGCGCGCGGAGTTTCCGTGGCGCTCGGCGCTATGCTCATCTTAGGTACTGCCCTGCCAACTCGCGCCGAAGCCAAGCTTTCACCCGCGCTCGACATCATCGCCGCCGAATACACAGTGGCAACAAACGGTCTTGTGGGCACCGATATTTATTTTTCCGCGGAGGAGCTTTCCGAAGCACTGGGAGTTGAGTCGGTGGGTAAGATCACCATCGCAAGCCTGCCCGATCCCACAACGGGACGTCTCCAGCTCGGCGCAAAATACGTAGAAGTAGGACAGACAGTGTCCGAACGTAATCTTGATGCGCTTAAATTTGTCCCCTTCGGAAACGATGCCATCTCCGCCGACTTCAGCTTCTGCCGCGGGTCAGATCTTTCGGGCACGGTCTACACCTGCACCGTGTACACCACTAAAACCGTCAACGCGGCTCCCGTGATCACCGTTTCCGACAGCATCAGCGCCTCGTCAGGCGAGATCGGTGTGTACTCCGGAATCACGCACCTCGGTACAATTCCCGCCACCGACCCCGAGGGTGATGTCATGACCTTCGAGATCCTCTCCGCACCATCCCACGGAACCGTAAAGCTCACCGACCGAGTTCGCGGCTACTATGAGTATACGGCAAACGCGGATTTTGACGGCAAGGACAGCTTCATTGTCTGCGCCACCGACAAATACGGCAATCGCTCCGCTCCCGCAAAGCTCACTCTGCGTGTGGACATCCCGTCGGCAGATGAAGTATACGCCGATATGGACGGACATTGGGCGAATTCTGCGGTCATCTCCTGTGTCCGCGCGGGCGTTATTGAAACCGCAGAGGAAAATGAGCTGTTTTATCCCGACGAATATATCAGCCGTGCGGAATTTCTCACTCTTGCCATGAATGCCGCAGGCTACCGCGGATTCTCCATCGACCGCACAGGCTTTGCGGATGATGCGAGCATTCCCGAGAAATACAAGGGTTCCATCGCCGCGGCGGAAGCTCTTGGTATCATTGACGGTGCGGGCGGAAGCTTCTACCCAAACAATCAGATCACCCGCTCGGAAGCGGCAGTGATCATCTCGCGCCTCACGGGCATAACGGGCGGTGATTCCGTAGCGGTGTTCGCCGACAGTGACGCTGTTCCCACGTGGGCAGTAAATGCGATGCACGGTCTTTATAGCGCCGGTATCCTTCGCGGTACCGGCAGCGGCAGTATTGATGCCTACGCATCGGTAACAAGGGGCGCGGCAATGCAGATGTTGTCGATGATAATCTCAAAATAAGAGCGCAGGGAGGGGTAAAATGTCACCCCTCCCATAATAATTTATTCTGATTTTATTTGATCTTTAATTCAATCGCTTCAGCGATGAGCCGCTCCTCGCCGTCAACTGTGACGACCGCCTGCACCGCCGCATGATAGTCGCCTCTGTATATGGAGTCAAGCTGCTCGGGAGTCCAGTAGAATTCGCCCGTAACGCTTACTGAGCCGCCTGCGTTCACTACAGTCATTTCACCCTTGACCGTAAGCTCCGATACGGGCTCTGCCGCAGTCTCACCGAGATTTAACGGAATGAGCTTGACTAAAAGTATCTGCTCCCCGTCCTCCCAGGTCGTGATATCTTCTTTACCGCTGTTTTTCAGCGTTGCCGTCAGCTTTATGGGCGTGTCTGCGGTTATATCATCCGCGTCGTACGTGCCGCGGTCGGATTTGATCGTCACCTTCAGATCACCCACAGTCACGGATTCAGACTGCGGCTGAGTGGGCAGGAACATGAAGTAGTAGCCGAGTACAATAATGACCGCGATAACAAACAGTATCACAAGAAGTATGACATGCTTCTTTGCTATGACCGTGTCTCCGCTCTGAGCCTTTGGTATAAGGCGGAGATTGATAAGCACGGGGATAAGCGCGCCGAGGAATATTACAAGCAGCAACGCTTCTGCGGGAAACAGAGCGAGATTTTTTATAACACGCGGCATGGTTATAAAAGCATATGTACCGCCGTTATTAAGCCATGCATAGTACCATATCATTATGGATGGATTGAGTATGAAATTGCAAACCGCCACAACCGCAAAGCGCGAGAGGATGATGCGTGTCGCCGAAAGCTTTGCGCGCCACAAAAACAGCGCGAATATCAGCGAGCCCGCGATCTCAACAAAAATAAACGGGAAAAAGTAGGGTCCCGATGGGAACAGTATGCATCCGAGCGTATCACTTATTGCCGCCGCAATAACGGCGACTACAGGTCCGAATATGGAAGCGCCGAGGGCGTTGACAAAAAAGCCTATGGTAATGTTAAGCTCGGGACCTACGGGTATCCACACGGATTTGAGCGCCACACGCATGGCGATAAGTATCGCCGCGGCACAAAGGATACGCACATCAAACAGTTGGGATGCGGCATCCTTCCAATAAGCAGGGGTAAACGGAGTTTTGTAAATGGGTTCACGTCGCAGATCTTTGAATTTCATAAATAAAAATACCTCCTATCGACAGTCATTCCGTACTTGCCACATATAGGAGATAACTCCGTTATGTAACAGCGGGATGCGACTCTAATACCGCAGGCATGATGCCTTTCGTTCCCAAGACAACTCCCCGTTCATGGGACACTTTACGCATTAGAATCTACTCTGTGTTTTGTAAAAATTTCTCTGCTGTAATAATGATATCACAAACAAAGTGAAAAATCAAGACATAATCCGCACTATTAAGACAAATAATCAAAATACTTTTCTGTGCAATTTTTCATCTTTTCTCCAATCGACAATATACGCTCAAAAATCCTAAAAATTACAAAAATATTTTTTTAAAAACCTATTGACAAAGAGGTTCGTTTGTGATATAATAGATAAGCACCGTGATTGCGAAAAGCGTCTCGGGTTGCCAAATGGCGGAGTAGCTCAGCTGGCTAGAGCAACCGGTTCATACCCGGTAGGTCATGGGTTCAAGTCCAATCTCCGCTACCATTTTCTCGGCCAATAGGCTGGGATACGGCCCGTTGGTCAAGAGGTTAAGACACGGCCCTTTCACGGCTGTAACATGGGTTCGATTCCCGTACGGGTCACCAGCCGATGTAAACATCGGCTACGACAAAAGCACTGCGCAAGCAGTGCTTTTGATTTTTTGTGACTAAGCTTGCCAAGGCAAATTAAGCGCGCCTTCGGTGCGTGAAGCAGGTTTTCCCCTGTGAAAACGGCGCTGTGGCAAGCTTCACTTATTTCCGAATGTTTATGCAGAACATACGCTAAATGCGGCAGTTCCATGTTATATCGTAAAACTGCCTATATAGCCATAACCTTTTCCGAATCCGCCGCCCCTATATAAGCGCGGACTGACCTGCGCTTATATATCATTTCAAAAAGCTCCATCGGGATCATACTTCCTTTCCGAGTATTTTATAAAGTATACGATAGAGCGTGACCGCTTCCTCGGAGTCGAGCCTTGAGCACCGCGCGAGCCCGGTCGGCACATCAACCGCACGCTCCTTAAGTACTTCGCCCTTCTCTGTTATCCCAACATTAAGATTCCGCTCGTCCTCATGTGAACGTGTTCGGGTAACCAGCCCCTTCGCTTCCAGCTTTTTTAGAAGCGGGGTCAGCGTCCCCGAATCGAGATAGAGCATATCTCCCATTTCTTTAACGGTCACGGTCTTTTTCTCCCAAAGTATCATCATAGCTATATACTGTGTATAAGTAAGCTCAAGCTCATCAAGAAACGGCTTATACTGCTTGATGATCTCACGGGAAGCGGCATAAAGCGGGAAGCAGATCTGATTTTCAAGCTTCAAAGCATCATATTTCGGATTATCCATCGGTTACCTCCAAATGATATGTTACCTATATTGTAACATATCACAGCCGAAATTTCAACCGTATCGACATCTTTTTTGTCATTTTCCCACCGTCGCAGATCAGAATGTAATGGTTTGGGGGCTTCGGCAAATGAACAGATCTGCATCCAAATTACAGTACAGCCTCAACCTTTTCGCGCACCGATTTCATGGAAGCGGTAGGCTCAAAGCGTGCGCAAACATTACCCTCGCGGTCGATCAAGAACTTGGTGAAATTCCACTTGATCGAGCTTGATTTTTTATAATCCTTGTCCATCTTCTTAAGAATCCCGCTCATAGCGATCCCCATGGGACTCAGACCGAAGCCCTCGAATCTGCTGTTCTCGCACAGCCACTTGTAAAGCGGAGCCGCGTTGTCGCCGTTTACGTCAATTTTTGAGAACTGCGGGAAGGTGATGCCAAAGCGGCCCGTGCAGAAGGAGTGTATCTCCGCGTCGTCGCCCGGTGCCTGTTCGCCGAACTGATTGCAGGGAAAGTCGAGTATTTCAAGCCCGTCGGCTTTATGAGCGCTGTAAAGCTCCTGCAATTCCTGATACTGGGGAGTGAATCCGCACCCCGTTGCCGTATTTACGACAAGAAGCACCTTTCCCTTATAATCCGCAAGCGACACCTCACTGCCATCCTGTGCTTTTACACAAAAATCGTAAATATTCATCGTATACCTCCGTTATATTATGCACTATTCAATTGAGCTCAATTTAATTATACACGATTATTTCGCCTTTGTCAATAGTGTATGCAATATTTTTGCTGAAAATACATGGTATATCGGCTTTTTTCTTGCACTCTGTGGGGATTTGTGGTATAATGATATTGGTTCATGGGGCGGCTGCCCCACATACTGCGACGTCAGTGAGCTGTTTTGCTCTCAGACGCCGATGCGATTCGTCACCCGCTCGCCTCGGCTGTGCGGTATCATCTCAATAAGGCAGATATACATTAATTTACCACATAAACGGAGGAAGTATGAAATTCTTTCACTTATCCGATCTGCATCTTGGTAAGCGGTTGTTTGAGTTTTCGCTTACCTGCGATCAGCAATATATACTCGGACAAATACTCGCTGCTATTGACACGGAGCATCCCGATGCGATAGTTATCGCGGGGGATATATACGACAAGCCTGTACCGCCTGCGGAGGCGGTGGCGTTATTTGACTCGTTTCTTTCGGAGCTGAACGCCCGAAGCGTGCCGACACTCATTATCAGCGGGAACCACGACTCGCCCGAGCGTATTGCCTTCGGCTCAAAGCTCATGAGCCCCGCAGGTATTCATCTCTCCCCCGTTTGGGACGGAAACGTGACCCCTGTGAGCTTTTCCGATGCCCACGGTACGGTCAATTTCTACCTTCTGCCGTTTATAAAGCCCGCCCATGTTCGCAGATACTTTCCCGATGAATCCTGTGAATCCTACACCGACGCACTGCGTATTGCCATCCGTGAAATGTCGCCCGATCACACTGTACGCAATGTACTTGTGACCCATCAGTTCATCACGGGCGCCGAACGTTCGGATTCGGAGGAGATATCGGTGGGCGGCTCCGACAATGTTGACGTTTCGGTGCTCGACGGCTTCGATTACGTGGCGCTCGGTCACCTCCACTGTCCGCAGTCGGTGGGAAGCGATACTGTGCGCTACTGCGGCACACCGCTCAAATATTCCTTCTCCGAGGTCTCGCAGAAAAAGTCCGTCACTGTCGTTGACATGGGCAAAAAAGGCGATATCTCCGTAACCGAGCTGCCGCTAATACCGTGTCGTGACCTGCGCGAGCTTCGCGGCAGCTACGACTCGCTTACTCTGCGAAAAAATTACGAGGGGACTGCCACCGATGATTATATACACATTACGCTGACCGACGAGGATGACATTCCCGACGCCATAACCAAGCTGCGAGTGATCTACCCTAACCTTATGAAGCTTGATTATGATAATCGCCGTACTCGCTTTTCTGCCGCGCCTCTGCTTGACACGGCGGCAGAAAAGCGTTCGCCGCTTGAACTTTTCGCCGACTTTTTCGAAAAACAGAACGACCGTCCGCTTGATGATGAGCAGCGAGAATTTGTGAGCGAGCTTATCGAAAAGCTTCAAAGCAAGGAGGGAACGAGATGAGACCGATAAAGCTGACACTCTCCGCCTTCGGTCCCTATGCGGGCACGGTTGTACTTGACATGGACAGCCTCGGGCACGACGGACTTTATCTTATATGCGGTGACACAGGCGCAGGAAAAACCACTATTTTCGATGCTATAACTTTCGCTCTGTACGGTGAACCCAGCGGCTCTCATCGCGATGCCACACAGCTTCGCTCAAAATATGCTTCTTCCGACACGCCCACCGAGGTAGAGTTGATCTTCGATTATGCGGGCAGTCGTTACACGGTACGCCGAAATCCCGAATATGAGCGTGAAGCAAAGCGCGGCGGCGGTATGACCATACAGCGCGCCGAAGCCGAGCTTATCCGTCCCGATGGGAGCGTTGTAACCAAGACCCGTGAAGTAGATACGGCGATACGTGAGCTTATCGGCATCGACAGAACGCAGTTTTCACAGATCGCCATGATTGCGCAGGGGGATTTCAGAGAGCTGTTGTTTGCCTCCACCGATACACGTATAAAGATCTTCCGCAAGCTGTTCGGCACAGAGCTGTACCGAGGACTTCAGGACGAATTAAAAAGCGCCGCATCGTCCGCCTACCGAGAATACGAGCTGCTCTTTGCAGGTGCTCGTCAATATATCGACAGTATGACGGCAAGCGAGGCGTTTTATGATGAGCTTGAAGCCGCAAAGTCGGGGAAGCTGCCACTCTCCGAGGTGCCTGCACTGACCGAGCGCATTATAGGCGCCGACAGCACGGAGCTTTCCGAGCTTGAAAAAGAATTGGGCACACTTGAAGCCGAGCTTGAAGCGCTGTCACACACTCTCGGTCAGGCGATGGAAATTAACAAAAACCGCACAGAGCTTGCTCATTCAAAGGCACAGCTTGCCGCACGTACGGCTATGCTCGATACCTTTGCCACCGCGCTCGAACGCGAAAGTGAACGCGCACCCGAGCGTGACCGACTGCATGAGCATATCACACGTCTGCGTGACAGCCTGCCAAAATACGGCGAGCTTGAAGCGTTGAGATCCGAACAATCGGAAGCGGCACGCTTGATCGCCGAGCGATCTGCCGCGCTCGAAGCCGCCCTTGCAAAATATGATACAGAAAAACTGCGGCTCGTAAAAATGCGTGATGAGGCTGCTACGCTTAAAACCGCCGGTGAAGCGAAGGAACGGCTTGAAGCAGAAGGACGTGAGCTGTCCGCACGCCGTGACAGGCTTGCACAGCTTGCGGCAGAGCTGCAAAGCTATTCGGCGCTTACAAAGTGCCGTGATGCGGCAAAGCGCGAATACTCACTTATCGCCGACCACGCAGAGCGCATGCAGACAACGCTTGCGAAGCTTAACAGAGCGTTTCTTGACGAGCAGGCGGGAATACTCGCAGAAACGCTGTCTGACGGCGTACCCTGCCCTGTATGCGGCGCTGTCGATCATCCGCATCCCGCCGAAAAATCTCACAGCGCCCCGAGTGAGGCAGAGCTCAAGCAAGCGGCAGATATAAGTGAAAAAACGCTTGATGAGGCTAAAATAAAAAGTGCGGAAGCCGCAAGGCTGATCGGTCAGTGCGACGAAAAGCTTGCCGCCATCGAACAGCTTGCCGCCGCGCTTTTACCCGTCGGCTGTACCGATATTGCCGCCGATACCGCAAACGAAACGACACTTTGCAACGCCGCTCTTTCGGAGGTGGAAAAGAGTCTCGCGGTAGAGATATCCCGTATCCGCCGCCGCGATGAGCTTGAATCAAACATTCCGAAGCTTATGGAGGCTCTTGAAAAAATGGATACCGAAGCTCGCGGTCTCGGAGACGAGGTGGCAGCAGGAAAGAACCGTCTGGCATCACTTGATGATAATCTCCGAAAAAATGCGTCGGAGCTTGAATTCAACAGCAGAGCCGCCGCCGAGGCGTGTATTGATGCGGAAATGGCAGCACTTGCGAAACTGCGCACCGCGCTGGATGATGCCGTAAACCGTCACGGAGAATGCAAAGCCGAAGTAAACGGACTCGCCGACAGCATTGCTCGGCTGGAATCCGCTCTTGCGGACGCGCCCGAGATTGATATTGATACTGCCCGCGGGAAGCGAGATGAGCTCATAGAAAAAAAGAACAACCTCACCGAGCGTATCACCGCTGTGAGAGTGCGGATGGAGACCAACACCGCCGCGCTTGAAAAATACACGCGCACCGCCGCCAAGCTGTCTGCGGTAGAAAAGCGGCTTTCTTCTCTTCGCACGTTGTCGAACACCGCCAGCGGAAGTCTCGGCGGCAAGGAAAAGATAATGCTCGAAACTTATGTACAGATGACCTTCTTCGACCGCATAATCGCCCGTGCAAATACACGGTTTATGCTGATGTCTGACGGACA
Source organism: Clostridia bacterium (assembly GCA_017482055.1). Taxonomy (GTDB): domain Bacteria; phylum Bacillota; class Clostridia; order Oscillospirales; family CAG-272; genus Flemingiibacterium. The sequence goes on along the minus strand of JAFUOH010000019.1, from coordinate 60,619 downwards.
GTACGAATTAAAGCGCCGCGGGGTCGCCGAAAACAATCGCTCGCAAAGCGGTCTGGAGCTGGATGTCATTGACCACTACAACGGCACCGAGCGCAGTGTGCGCACGTTATCCGGCGGAGAAGCCTTCAAAGCCTCATTGTCGCTCGCGCTCGGTCTGTCGGACGAGATCCAATCCTCGGCAGGCGGCATCAGACTTGATACCATGTTTGTTGATGAAGGCTTCGGCTCACTCGATGAAAACTCCCTCTCCCAAGCTATTGACACCCTTGTAAAGCTCTCCGACAGTTGTCGTCTTGTGGGCATCATCTCCCATGTATCCGAGCTGAAGGAGCGCATAGACCGCCGCATCGTAGTAACCAAAGACCGCGTCGGCGGCAGTCATGCGGAGATAGTTATGTGACAGGGGTGAAGAAAGTGCGAAGCACTCCACCCACCTAAGCCGCAAAAAAGCGAGACTGTTTTCACAGCCTCGCTTTTTTATTTACTCCGCGTCGTCAAGACCGTCAACGAGATTGCCGTTGTCGATGACAAATTGGGGAAGAATTTCCTGGTAGAGCATGAACTGCTTGATATAAGGCTTACCGTACTGCTCAACATATTCGGTATAACCGGCGGCTTCGATGTCCGCGTCGGTGACTGAGATGCCCTCGAGTTCGGCGATTGCCTGTGCCGCAAGGTAGAGAGTGCCGTCAGCCACGTAAGCGTCCGCATTCGCTTCAACGTACGCATCCCACGATTCGTAGCCCATTACCGTGGACAAGTACTCGTCGATAGTGTAGCCGTACATCGCCGCCTCGGACTCATACATTGCCTTTTCATAGTTGATAAGATAATCAATTACGCTCTGCGGAACCTCGTCACAGGTCGCCTCTGCAAGCAGATCGGTGAAGAAATAGAACTTGTCGGTGCTGACTATCCAGTCCTCGATATCCGCAACAAGCTCGTCTGCGGTGGTAAAGCCGTAATCGACTGCGATATCATCGGTGAGCTCGGCTTCGATATAATCGCCCTGAATGTAGTTGATGGTAGTCTCAAATACCGCTTCCTTGCCGTTAAGCTCCTCCTTGCCGTAATCCTCGGGGAAGGTAACAACGATGTCGAAGGTCTCACCGGGAGTGTGACCGATGAGTTGATCAAGGAAACCGTCAATATAATTGGTAACTCCTATGGTAACATTGGTGCCAAGCCCGCCGGTGTTGCCGCCGTCGAACTGTACGCCGTCGATAGAGCCTACATAGTCGATGTTAAGCGTATCGCCGTCAACTACCGCACGGTCGGTTATTTCCTCGTAGTGGCTGTAGGAGGAGATCACGCTTGAAAGCTGCTCGTCAAGCTCTTCATCGGTGGCAACGGGAATACCGCTGTCGATGTCGATACCCTTGTATTCGGGAAGCGTTACGATATCGGATGCTTTAATACCTTCAAAAAAGCCGTTTTCGTCAAGTCCTTCACTGTAGCTGTAGGTGCCGCTCGTGCCCGAATTCTTATCGCAGGCGACAAGTGTCGCCGCCATAAGCGCAGCAAGCGCAAGGGCTGTGAATTTGTTCGCTGTTTTCATTTTTAACTCCGTTCTTCGCGTTTTGCGAATTTTTATATTTCCCACCCCAAAGGGCTTACGCCTCATCGGGATAATAGGGCTTGCATAAATGCGCGGTAATGCCTTTGTCTAAAAGCATCCGCTGTGCCGATCTCGCGGTATTCTCGCTGTCAAATATACCGACAACCGAGGGTCCGCTGCCGCTCATCATGGCGCGCAGTGCTCCCGCCTTGCTGAGCCGCTCGCGTATCTCACGAGCCGCCGCACGTTCGGGCAGTACCGCCGATTCAAAAATGTTGGTCATCCCCGCCGTGATGACTTTAAGCTCACCGCCTCCGATAAGCGCGGCAAAATCATCTGCGCACACATTTCGGGAATCGAAATCATACATTTCATCAAGCTTTTTGTACGCCCACGGGGTCGAAACACCCTCGCCGTGACAGGCGATAACAATATGACAGTCCGGCAGATGTGCGCAGGGTGAAAAAACGTCGCCAATACCGCGTGTTACGCTTATTCCCTGCATTATACAGAACGGTATGTCCGCACCGAGCCGCGCACCAATGGCACAAAGCTCGCTTTTTGAAAATCCCGCACTGTACAGTTCATTCAATGCCGTTAGTGTCGCCGCCGCATCAGAGCTTCCGCCGCCCAGTCCTGCCGATATCGGTATATGCTTGTCAATGTGCATCGAAAGCCCATAGTTGTCCACCCCGGCTGCCTCAAAAAAAAGCTTCGCGGCTCGGTGACACAAATTTGTGCCGTCACAGGGCAGCTCGCCGCCATCACAGGTGAGCGTGATATTCTGTCCCACTGCTTCGGATTTCTCAAAGGTAAGCTCATCAAACAGCGTGACTGTCTGCATAACGCTTTCGATATTATGATATCCGTCGGGACGGCGCGAGCTGATCTCAAGATACAGATTTACCTTTGCCGGCGCCCTGCGGGTGATCGTTGTCATATAAATCTCCAAACTAACCTCCGATCAGCTTGATGATCGGATTTTTCTTTATTTTGACTGCCTTAAAGGGACAAAGCTCCTGACAGCAGTAACATTTTATGCATTCGTCGTCGATAATAAACGCCTGCTTTTTGCCCTTCCCATTCGTGCGCATCTCAATGGTATGCCTCGGACAGCTTCGCTCGCATTCTCCGCAGCCGACACAGACCTTTGTGTTGATGACAGGTCGCGGCTGAAGCCATGCGTTGAGTCTGCCGCCGAACATATTTGGCAGCCTTGCAAGTAGTGAACCACCGCTGAAATTTCTCGCAGTATCGGGCTTTTCAAAATCGTTTACCGCGAAATCCGCAGGCGTTTCAAGGGACAAAACCGTCACGCCCTCCGCCGAATCCGGACAAAAGCCGCGGCGCTTGCCTTCTTCAAGCATAATTACGCCGTCCACATTGATAAGCGACGATCCGACAATGTCCACATTGAACGGATTTACGCCGGAAATAAGGCAGTCAAGCTTTCGCGGATTACCGCCAGTGGGACCGTTGCCCTCCATTGCGAGTATGCCGTCAAGCAGGTTGAAGGTGGGCTTGGTTTCGAGTATAAGCTGGCAAAGATCCGTAAGCATAGAGCCGAAATCGTTGTAATCGGGGAATCTTGCGTGCATTTCAAACTTTGTTACTCCGGGTACGGTACCGAAATAGTTCTTCACCGCCCCGCTGTAGCCGGTCAACGAGTGACTCTTCAGCTTTGCGAGATTTACGATCACATCAGCATCGAGAATGGGTGTGATGATATCGAACATTTTTGAAGTATGTCCGCTCGGCGCTTCGACATGGCGGGAGGTGACATCATAATTTAACGTTACGCCATATTTTTCCGCCACTTCCGCAAGACCGCATCCGCGATATACCGATCGTAATGTCTCCCTCGTATAGAGTCCGCCCGAGCTTTCTGCTATTATTATGTCCGATGTACGCTCTTTTAGTATGCGGATCATCGCTTCCAGCACTATCGGATGTGTAGTTGCCGCCGCTTCGGGGCTTTTTTTCATGACCAAATTCGGCTTGATAACGACACGCTTGTCATCGAACATGCCTTCAAGTCCAAGCCGCTCGATCTGGGCACGTATGACCGCTTCTATAACATCCGCATCATAATCCGTGACTCGGTCAAGCGCCACAGCGCATTTAGGATCTATCATATTCATCCGCCAGACTACCTTGAGCAAACGCTCATGAAATCCCGCACAAATTCGGGATAGGATTTGTTTATACAGCTCATGTCATCAACGATAACATCGCCGGTGCATCCTACAGCTGCGGCAGCAGCCGCCATGGCGATGCGGTGGTCGTTGCAGGCGCATACCTTGCCACCCGTGAGCGACCTCTTGCCAACGATGACAAGACCGTCCTCCCGCTCGCTGACCTCAGCGCCGAGAGCCCTAAGCATATCCGCCGTGGAGGCAATGCGGTCGCTTTCCTTTATGCGAAGCCTGCCCGCGTTGTATATACGTGTGGTTCCCTCGGCAACCGCCGCCATAACGGCAAGCGCGGGAACAAGGTCGGGAATATCAGCGGCATCAATATCACTTGCGGTAAGCTTCCCCGCTCCCGTAATTGTCACGTCGCCGCCGTTCCATTCAACCTTTGCCCCAAAACGGCTTACGATGTCAAACAGCGCAAAATCGCCCTGCTTTGTGTCGCGGCGGATACCGCTGAGTGTTACCTTGCCGCCCATCGCTGCGGGAACTGCGAAAAACGCCGCCTGTGAGCAGTCGCCCTCAACAGTAATGTCAAGCGGCTTCAGCTTACCGCCCTTAACGGTATAACCGTCTGCCGTTTCGGCGATCTCGGCGCCGAACTGTCCCAGCATGTCAAGGCTCAGATCGACGTATGGCTTGCTTTCAAGGCGTGTGGTAAGCGTGATCTTACTCTCCCCATCCACCTGCGAGAGCGCGTAGAGTAAACCCGTGACAAACTGTGAGGAAATATCACCGCGAAGTGAGTATTCACCCGCCGTGAGCTGCCCCGACACATGAAGCGGCAGAAAATCGCCGCTCACGGGATAAGTAAGCGCGGCACCGTTAGCTTCCAGCATCGGCTTATAGATGTCGGTAGGACGCTTGGGAAGCCTGCCCTCGCCCACAAAGGTGACATCAGCTCCGATTGCGGCGGCAAGTGGAATAAAAAACCGCAGAGTCGATGCCGACTCACCGCTGTTCACCTCGCCCGCCGCGATACCGCGTGCGCAAGGCTTGTCAACGAAAAATGTACGTTCCGATTCATTATAAGTGAGCGTTGCTCCGAGAGCGCGAAGTGCGCCTGCGGTGGCAGTGATATCATTTGAAATATCGACACCGCGCACTATTGAATTACCCGCCAGTGCCGCACACATAAGTGCGCGGTGCGACTGGCTTTTGGATGATGGGATACGCACCTTACCGTCCATAACGGAAGGCGAAAAAATCATATTTTTCAAAATAAAGTCTCCGAATAATCAAATTTTTGCAAGCAGCTTCTTAGCCGCGCCTATGCACTGCTCCTCAAGATTCGGGCTGAAACGTGAGGATTTAGCCTCGTAGCCGCCCTCTTCGAAGGCAGAAGCTGTGGGAAGATAGCCCTCGTAGCCGTTGGTGCAGCAGTTGGTAATAACGAATTTATCGGGAGCCACCGCACGCGCCTGTGTCGCATAAGCGGTAAAGGGCTCACCGCCGAAGCCTACCAGCGCGACATTGCCGAATGAGACCACACTTACAGGTACGGGACGGTAAATTTTCGCAGTGCGCACTTCGATTATGCGGCATGCTTCCGCAAGAACCGTAATATGAGGCTTTCCGAGAAGTCCCGCTTCGTAGTCCTCGTAGAACTTCTTGCATTCCTCGTAGCGCTCCTCACCTTCGGTGCGAGTCTTGTTGTATACTATCTCGATCTCGCCTGTGACCTTATCGCCCACAGCGGGAGTAGTCTTGTCCCATACGCTCAGTACCGCGTCCGCAACTATGCGTCCCATGAAACGGGAATGCTCATAGCCTGTGCGCTTTTCGTGCATGAAATCAAGGTGGTTGGAGTCACCCTGCGCACCGTTTATGAATACGCAGCTGACGTCGGCAATATCGGCTTCCACAAAGCGTCTGGTAAAGCCGGGCCAGTCGGCGGAGACCTTGGTGCCGCCGATAACATCGGGATGGGTGGAGAAGTTAACAAGCGCAATATCCTTAGCGCCCTCACGCTTGAAGCGAACAAGGCGCATGGTATTATCGGGCTCACCTACCATTCCCGCAAGCTGCTCCTTAAGCTCAGCGGGGGGATTTGTAACGATGGTACCGTCCTTCAGATAATAGCGTCTGATAAAGGCGATCGGCTCACTTGCGGGAGCAGTGGCAGTAGAAACCTCCGCATCGCACATATCCGCAAGCGCAAGCTGTGCCACATCTGCAAACTTTCGGATAAGCACGCTTATGTATTCATCGTCTACAAGGGAGTTTGTATCGGTCTCACCTGCCTTGCCAAGGCGCACGGAGGTATGCTGATGCATGCAGTGGATGTAGACATGATCTGCAGGAACCCCGCTACGCTTCTCGATAAGGCTTCTGATCTCATCGCATCTTGTCATTACACATCCGATAAGATCGGCTGCAATTACAACGACAGTATCCTCGCCGTTTCCGACTGCCAGCGCATTAAGCTCCAGCACGTCGCGGATGCCGTCCATACTTCTCGCATAGAAATATCCGGAAAGATTGCTTCCGAACGGGGGCGTGATGTCAACTCTTGCAAATCCTGCTTTTAACATGATAATATACCTCTTTTCAAAATTAAATTCTGCGTTATTTTTCAAGTATCCGAGCAAGCCTTGTAAGCTGAATTTTTACAATGACCGCTTTCCCGAGCTCCTCAAGCAGGATGAATTTGATCTCATCCGCAGTGCGCTTCTTATCGGAGCAGACGACCGCCATAAGCTCATCCGCAGGGTAGTCCATCACAGTGGGAAGCGAATGCTTTTCAAGTACCTCTCGTATTTTTGCTTCATATGTACCGTCATACCCCATCGCAGCACCGATGCGCGCTGCGTACAGCATACCGATACCCACAGATTCACCGTGAGAGAATCTCTCGAAGCCGCCGAGCTTTTCAACGGCGTGACCGAGAGTGTGTCCATAGTTGAGAATAGCGCGTATATTTTGCTCAAACTCATCCGCCTCGACTACCTCGGCTTTGATCTTCATACAGCGGTAGATCATCTCAGCGCGGTCTATGGAGTTGTTCGCTATGCCGTCAAACAGCGCCTTGTCCGCGATACAGCCATACTTTATCGCCTCACCCATGCCATCGTCGATGTATCGCTTCGGGAGCGTATCGAGAAAACGGCTGTCTGCGATGACCGCCACGGGCTGATGAAATGCTCCGACGAGATTTTTGCCAACCGCAAGGTCAACGCCGGTCTTGCCGCCAATAGAGGAATCTATCTGCGAGAGTAATGTGGTCGGCATCTGTAAGACTGCGATACCGCGCAGATACGTCGCCGCAGCAAAGCCTGCCATGTCGCCGCAGACACCGCCGCCGAGGGCGATGACAAGCGACTTACGGGTCAGACTCGCCCCCGCAAATGCCGCATACATATCTGCAACAGTCTGGAGACGCTTGCTCAACTCTCCCGCCTTGAATATATGCTCTCCCGCAAGAGTTCTTCCGCATTTTTCGAGCTCGGACTTAACATGCTCACCCCAGTATGCATGAACATTGCTGTCCGAAACCAGGAACACTCGGTCGTATTCGCGCTCGGAAAGCGCTTCTCCAAGCGCATCGGAAATAATATTTTCGCCTACATAAATGTTGTAGCTGCCACCGGAATGTGCGACTTTGATCTTTTTCATATCTTTTGCTCCGCTTTTGACTTACAGTAGCTCCGCCATTGTTCTGACGGGGCGTCACTGTTTATCGCATAATGTTAATTTGTGTATTTTACACCATTTGCATAAACATCATTTAGTTATAAATATACATAATAATACTATATCACAAATCGCGCGAATTTGCAATGATGCAAACAATAAATTTTAAGTTTTTTCAAAATTTCGGGATTATGACAACAAAACCGAAACTATCTTTGAAAAATATGTTAAATGTTTTGTTTAGTTTGTAAAATCCCCTTGACAACCTGCCGGTTTTTGAAGTATAATTTAACTGAGTAATATTTTAATTAAAGTGATCATCTCGGAGGAATCCCATTGAAAATTGATTGGAATCGCAAATATACAACGATCGCGGTATATGTACTGATAACAGCCTTTGCGATAATGCTGCTTTGTACCATGTTCATAAATTTTGACGGTGTGTCATCCTTCTTCTCGGCACTCAACGGAATACTGATGCCCGTCTACATCGGTCTCGCGCTGGCTTATATCGCAAATCCCATAATGAAAATGGCGGAAAAGCATATCTTCCGCTTCAAGGTCACATCAAGCCGCCGATTTTATTTAAAGCGCGGACTTTCCATAACTCTTGCGCTTATCATACTGCTTATCATACTGACTATTCTGTTCCTGCTCATTATCCCGCAGGTAATACTCAGCATCACCGACCTTGTATCAAAGATGAGCGGCTACATCGAAAGAACGGTGGCATGGTTGGATGAATTTCTGCCCGACTCCATTTTCGACCGAGCCAACCTGACTCTTGAAAACTTCTTTAATTCCATTGTAAGCTACTTTACCGATTCATCCATCGGAGCAGAGCTGTCCGACATCTCCGCACAACTGGATCTGATCTCCGACAATCTCGACACGCTGATCACCAACTCCTTCACCATCTTAAAGGACTACGTCCCCGTAGTGTTTGATGCCTTCGCCGGCGTGGCAAGCGGTGTTCTGAATGTCATCCTCGGTATATTCTTCGCCATATACATTCTTTCCTCAAAGGAAAAGCTGATAGCTCAGGTAAAAAAGATCATCCGCGCATTCAGCGGCGAGCGTTCCTACAACAGCATATTGGAGTTTGGTAACTTCACAAACAAAACCTTCGGTTCATATCTCATGGGCAAAGTGCTTGATTCATTTGTAGTAGGCATCGTGATGTTCGTGGTCTGCGCAATTTTCAAGATCCCCTACGCACCGCTGGTCAGCGTGCTTGTGGCGATCACCAACATCATTCCTATCATCGGTCCCTTCATCGGTGCGATCCCCGGCGTGCTGATAATCTTCATCGTTGACCCTTCAAAAGTTCTTCCATTCATCATAATCAACGTGATCATACAGCAGGTGGATGGAAATATCATCGTTCCGAAGATACTGGGCGAGACCACGGGTCTCAGCTCACTGTGGGTGCTCTTCTCCATCACCGTTCTCGGTGGTCTGTGGGGACTTACGGGAATGTTCATAAGCGTGCCCATCTTCGCTATACTGTATATGCTCCTCAAGCTGTTCGTGGAAAAGCGCCTGCGCGAGAAGGAGCTTCCCGTTGAAACAGTCGAATACTACACCGACCGTGAGATACGCGAATTTCCCGACCACGACGACAACAAGCAATCCTTCGCCGCACGCTTGAAGGATTCCACCATCGATCTTTCAAATAAATCCCCCCTCGGAAAGCTGTTTGACAAGTTAAAAAAGAAGCCCGACGATACCGACAAGAACGATAAGACCGATAAATGATCGAATGCTCCCGAAAATAGCCCTCGGGAGCATTTCAATTTTCGAATCATCGAGAGATCTTCAAAATCATAAAAAAAGCCGCGCTGAGCGCGGCTTTTTTCTTATCTGCCTTTATTATTGCGGAGAATACCGAGGATCTCGCCGAAATCGTCGTCTGAGATGAGCTCGTCGCCCTGATCCTTCTTGGGAGCCTCTGCGGGAGCTTCTTCCTCATTCTTTGCTTCGGGAGCGGGTGCTGCTGCGGCAGCCTTAGCCTGTGCCTCGATGGTGTTCTGCATGCTCTTGGGAGCACTGTCGAAGCCGGTAGCGATAACGGTGATGCGAATCTCGTCCTCGAGAGACGGATCGAATGCCACACCGAAGATAACGTTAGCGTCAATATGAGCCTCGTCCTTGACCATGTTCGATGCAGTATCAACATCTTCGAGGGTCATGTCTGCGGAACCTGTGATGGAGAGGATTATACCGCGAGCGCCTGCAATGGAGGTCTCGAGCAGAGGACTGGAAATAGCAGCCTTTGCAGCAAGTGCAGCCTTTTCCTTACCGGTTGCACTGCCAACGCCCATATGAGCGTAGCCTGCGTTTGTCATGATAGCGGTAACGTCTGCAAAGTCGAGGTTAATGAAGCCGTCAACTGCTATAAGCTCCGCAACGCTCTGAACGCCGTGACGGAGAACGTCATCGGCAACCTCGAATGCGTTTACGAGAGTGATTCTTGTATCGGATACCTGCTTGAGTCTTTCATTGGGGACAATGATCAGCGAGTCAACTACCTCGATGAGGTTCTTGATACCTGCTTCAGCCTGCGCCATGCGAACCTTACCCTCAAATGCAAAAGGCTTGGTTACAACGCCGACGGTAAGTATGCCCATATCCTTTGCGGTCTTGGCAACGATGGGAGCCGCGCCGGTACCTGTACCGCCGCCCATACCTGCGGTAACGAATACCATCTGGGTGCCCTCGAGCATCTTCTTGATCTCTTCGATGGATTCCTCAGCCGCTCTTGCGCCGATTTCGGGATTCGCACCTGCGCCGCGACCTTTCGTAATCTTCTCACCGATATCGATCTTGGTGACCGCGTTGGATCTTGCGAGAGCCTGTCTGTCAGTGTTGATAGCGACAAACTCCACACCGCGCATATTAGCGGCGATCATGCGGTTGACAGCGTTGTTTCCGCCGCCGCCGACACCGATTACTTTTATATTTACATTGCCAAAGTTATTGTCCAGTTCAAATGCCATTTTCAGTATCCTCCTAAATTTCTATGTCCGATTATCGAAATCCTTCGATATAAAGCTCATTATATAATAATATAATAATATTAAATCTTCGCTTTTGCAAGCGATTTTAAAAAAGTTTAATATTTTTTTACGTTTAATGCACAAATCGCACGTATTCAGTCGTCAAATTCGATCACAAGGTTGGGATTTTTTATGACGGGGCACTGCGAGGGATCATTAGCATCAATCGTCGCCGGAACACCGTCTGAGAACACCTCGTTCTCAAGCATGCCCGCCACCGCCGTGAGCTTGGTATTAAGCTCGTCGCCGTTTCCGAGATCAATAAGATAAATATCGCTTGCGATAAGCGCCAAATTAAATCTGTCACGCAGATCGAATGCCGTTGTTTTAGAAAACAGCGGACTCGATTCAAGCGCATCAATGTAAGCCGTCACATAACGCTCTGAGACCTCTGCGGCAAACTCGATCTCATAACCGACAAGCGCTGAGTTTATCTCGGGAAACACCAGCTCGATAAGCCCCATTCCGTCAAGCTCTGAGCGCTCAAACACTCGATCAAGCACCCGAAGCTCGTCCGACAATATAAAGTACTCGCCGTAAAGTTCGCACATGTATCGGGGCTCATCCTCGGTGATGTTGATTATCAGTGTGTGAGGAAGCTGTCTTGTAATGCGAGCCTGCTTTATGTACGCAAGCCGTCCGCGCAGGGGCTCAAGATCGGAGTTTGAAATCTCGTAAAGGCTCAGCCCCTCCTCGATACCCGTGATCGACAATATCCGCTCCTTTGAATATCGGGAAGAACCGACGATCTCGATCTCCTTGATGCGGAAGAACACAGCAAGACATATGATAACAAACACAGCCGTCAGCACTCCGAATATCACAAAATATGTGAGTCTCGAAAAATGCCGTCTTGTTCGATTGTGTTTTTGAAACTTTTGCAGACTTTCCTTGCTTTTTATCTGCGCAAGCTCCTGCTCGTCACCGGCAAAGAATCGGCTCTCCCGGCGATCGCTCGAACGGCTCATACGCTTCTCCCCCGTGAGTGCTGTCCTCTCCGACGATTTTATGTGATATCCGCCGCATCGCACAGCGCGAGGGCAAGATACCGCCTTTATAATATTATATCATAGCACTGCACAAAAAGTCAAGTAATTTACGCCGATTTATGCGATTATTTGCAGATTTTTTCACACAATTCCGTTATTTTTTACCTGCAAGCCGCAGAAGATCGAAATATATGCTCCGATTTGCGTCCGGAAGCGCAAATTCTGCGATATTTTTCGACATTGCCGCACGCTTGTCACGGTCGCCGAGCAGTGCTGACAGCGCCGCGGTGAGCTTACCGTCCGTTAGCTCCTTTTCTTCAAACAGAAGCGCCGCACCGACATCTGCAAGAACCTTTGCGTTTTTGTACTGGTGATTGTCCGCCACATGAGGCGACGGTATCAGCACACAGCATTTTTTTAGCGCCGCAAGCTCCGAAAGCGTCATGGCTCCCGCACGGCTGACAACCACGTCCGCCGCCGCCATAAGCTCCGGCATGTTGTAGATATATTCGTTTATCTGTATGTTTTCATATCCGGTCAACCCGTATTCCTGCGCTTTAGCAGTCGCGGCTTCGTATTCGATAGCACCTGTAGCATGGATATGGAACACCTCGGGATGATTCTTCGTGTAGTCGCGCATGAAGTCAAGCATCTCGTCGTTGACCTTCTCCGCGCCCATACTGCCGCCGTAAGAAAGGAGCAGCTGCGAATATTTTCCGTCGATACCAAGCTTGCGTCTCGCCTCTTTGTAATCAAGAGAAGAAAACTCGGGCTTTATGGGATTTCCGACCTTTACGATCTTGTCGCCGTATGCATCACCGAGCGCCGCGGCGGTAGCATCGAAGTTTACATAGATGCGGTCAACATAACGCGCCAGCATCTTTACAGCCACACCCGGAATGGCATTCGACTCATGTATAGCCGTGGGAATACCCATGGACGATGCCGCCTTCAAAAGCGGCCAGCAGACGTATCCGCCTGTCCCCACCACGAGATCGGGTTTAAACTCACGCAGGAGCTTCTTCGCTTTCATAGGCGAGGTAAACGCAAGCCATGCGGATTTTATGTTGTAGGGTGTCAGCTTGCGCTTGAAGCCCTGTACCTCAACATGGTGTAATTTATACCCTTCCTTCGGTACCAGTTTATTTTCGATACCGTGGGAAGTGCCCACGAACTCAATCACCGAGTCGGGCTGATTTTCGCGTATACTGTTGGCGATGGCTATAGCGGGATTGACGTGTCCGCCGGTACCGCCGCCGGTCATTAAAACTTTCACTGTTTGTGTCCTCTTCTATTCGATTTTCGCTATTTTTGCTGTTTTGAGAAGCGCGAGATCGACAATACTATTCCCATCTCGACCATCAGCACGCACAGAGACGAGCCGCCGTATGAGAAGAACGGCAGCGAGATGCCCGTGTTGGGGATGGAGTTTGTGACCACTGCTATATTGAGCAGCGCTTGAAGCACCACCTTGCCTACGATGCCTATAACAACCAAAGAAGAATAGGTGTCCGGTGCCTTCATCGCGATAATAAATCCCCGCCACGCAAACAGAACGAACAGCAATATTACCGCCAAAGCGCCTATGAAGCCCAGCTCCTCGCATACTATGGTAAAAATAAAGTCGTTCTGCGGCTGTGACACGAACATATGCTTCTGATAGCTCTCACCGAGCCCCTCGCCGAACAGGCCGCCCGAACCGATGGCATAGAGACCTTGGAGAGTCTGGTAGCCTGCGCCTTGCGGGTCGTTTTCGGGGTGAAGCCAAATGTCAATGCGTCGTTTGGTGTATGGTGTGACCAGGCTGAATATACCGAGAACGACCACACCCGCAGCGCCCATTCCGATCAGCAGTCGAAGCGGAGTGCCGCTGGCGAAAATAATGATGATACCGATCATGAACATAATGATCGTTCCCGAAAGATGCTTCTCGATAACAACAAGCAGACATGCGATGCCGGTGATGACAAGCGGAACAAAGGTGCCGAAAAATGAGGAGCGCATGAGATTTGATTTGTCTGTCGCACGCTCATAGTAGCGATCGCAGAACCATGCCAGCATGAGCACCAAACCCAGCTTCATAAACTCGGAGGGCTGAATATCGGTAAATCCGAGGTCAAGCCAGCGCTTTGCACCGTTTCGCTCAACGCCGATTATAGGTACAAGGCAAAGCAGGAAGAAGCACACGATGTAGAACGGTACGGAAAACCGCTTGTACCACTCGGGCTTGAACCAGGTTGCAAAGCCCATACCGATAAAGCCTACGACAATGAAAATAAACTGTCGGAAGATGATATAATAGCTGTCATCGTATTTATTTTTGGAGTACACATAGCTTGCGGAGTACACCATGATGGTACCGAACGCAAGCAATATGAGTACGAGCACCAAAAACACATAGTCAATGCTTCCCTGTTCACGTACAAGGTCACGTTTTTCGAGCACCGTACGATCCACCGCGAAGGTCTTTTTAAGCCAAGCGAGCGTGCCGCCCGACTGATTTCCGGCTGCAGATACGGAAGCCGTTCCCGCAGGCTGCATCGCCGATGTGCGCGGTACTGCTGTATTCTGTCGCGCCGACGTTTGACGCGATGTCGTCTGTCTGCGCGCGGTCGTCTGGGTGCCGTTCGCTTTTATGGTACGGCGCGCCTGCATCTGCGGCGTATTGCCTCTTGCGGGATTCTGTCCCGAAGAGCTCCTCTGTGATGCGGCGGAACCATTTTGTCGCGTGTAATTACCCGCATTACGGCCGGGCTGTGCCGACTCGCGGTTTTGCTGCGGTGTCGCGTTCGCACGCCCGCTGCCGCTGTTATTATTCTGACGGTAGTAGTAATTTCTCTTGTCGTCGTGCAAACAGATCACCTCCGATAATACTTAAATTCCGAAATATGCAAGAACTCCCGCAAGTACGGTTATAAGCGAGAACACGCCCACTATTTTGAGCTCCGACCAGCCGCACTTTTCAAAGTGATGATGTATCGGCGCCATTTTGAATATACGTTTTTTGGTAAGCTTGTAACAGCCCACTTGAAGAATAACGGATGCCGCCTCCATGATGTAAACGATGCCCACCACCACGATAATAAGCGGGTTATCGATCATATATGCCATGCCGACCGCGAGTCCGCCGAGGAACAGCGAGCCCGTGTCGCCCATGAACACACGCGCAGGATAGAAATTATACACAAGGAATCCGAGGCACGCGCCCATGGTGATACCCGACGCTACCGTAACGGGAAGCGCCTCCAGCACAAATCCCGCTACAGCGAAAAATGCGCCCGCCGCAAGAGTCACACTGCTTGCAAGGCCGTCGATGCCGTCGGTAAGGTTCACAGCGTTCACGATACCCGTAATGAGCAGTATGGAAAAGATGTAGTAGAATATTCCAAGCTCTATTGTAACGTCAGCAAACGGTATGCGAAGCTCGGTGGTAAGATTTCCCGTCAGCTTGAGCGCCGCAAGCAGCAGTCCCGCCGAAACAAGCTGGAGAAGATACTTCTGCGACGCGGTAAGTCCCTCATTGCGGTGATTTTTAAACTTGGTAAGATCATCCACGACACCGATTGCGCCGCTTATCGCCGCAAACAGCATAACGATGATAAGCTTTTCAACACCTTCACCGTTATCGGTCATGACCATAGCGATGACGGACGCGATAAACACGAGCATGGAAGCGATAATGAAGCTGATACCGCCCATTGTGGGAGTACCTTCCTTGCTTTTATGCCAGCGCGGACCGATATCGAGTATCTGCTGTCCGAGCTTCATGCTCTTTAGTTTCGGTATAAGAATCCTTGCGGATATAGCTGTTATAATAAATGTCGCCGCGATCACGGGAATAAAATACGCGATCATTGTAGTCTTCATAGCCGTTACCTCACACTCATTTATCCATATCCGCGTCAATAAGCTGCTTCAATTCCTCGATCACACGCTCAAGGCGTACCGCGCGGCTGGCTTTGAAGAGTACCGCGTCTCCGCGGCTCACAAGCTCATATACGGTCCGAGCCGTAGCCTGCACATTTTCGATGTTTGTGTTTATACTGATATTTTCAGGCTTCAGCGCATGGTTGATAGCGCCGAGAGCAATATTTTCCGCCTCTCTGCCAAAGGTCACAAGATTTGAGATATGTCTCGACGCCACAAGCGTTCCAACCTCCATGTGAAGCTGCTTTGAATATTCGCCCAGCTCACGCATGTCGCCAAGCACCGCCACACTGCGGCAATGATTCTTATCCGCAAGGCGTGCCAGCACTTCAACAGCCGCCTTCATGGACTCGGGACCTGCGTTGTAGCAGTCCTCTATAATGGTAATTCCGCCGTATTCGTAGATATTCTGTCTCATTCCGGTGTTGCGGAAGGACATAAGTCCGCGCTTGATCTCATCGTCGTCCATTCCGAGAAGTATACCGACCACAAATGCATAGGTGGCGTCATATACATTATGCCGTCCGATGCAGGGAATACGCACATTGGTGACCACACGTCTGCCCGCCACCAGGTCAAACTCGGTACTGCCCTCATACTCACGGATATTGAGCGCACGGTAATCTGCCTGCGGATTCTGAAGCGAAACAAAGATAAGCTTCTGCTTAAGCTTTCCCTTCTGTGCGAACAGCATTGGTTCGTCGGCGTTGAGGATCACATATCCGTCCTCTGGCACGCCCTCGGTGATCTCAAGCTTTGCACGACAGATATTTTCTCTGGAGCCGAGATTTTCTATATGGGAATTTCCGATATTGGTAATGAGCGCAATGTCCGGCTTTGCCACACGAGTCATTCTGGAGATCTCCCCCAGTCCGCTCATACCCATTTCAAGCACGCACACCTGCGTGGTCTCGGGCATATCGAGCACCGACAGCGGCATACCTATCTCATTGTTGAAGTTGCCGACAGTCTTGTGGGCGAGATATTTTGCTCCCGCCACCGCATAGACAAACTCCTTTGTGGTGGTTTTGCCAACGCTTCCGGTGACAGCCACGGTGCGCGGATGAATGCGAGCCTTGTACGCACCTGCAACCTTACCGAGCGCCTCAACCGAGCTTTCCGTCACGAGTACACGTGCCGCTTGCTCTTCGTCAAGTCCCTCGGGCATGCGCTCGGCAAGAACTGCCGCGGCGCCGCGCGACAGCGCCTGCGAGATAAAATCGTGCCCATCAAAGCGTTCGCCCTTTATAGCCACAAATAGAGCTCCCGACTCACTCTCACGCGAATCGGTCACGATCGAGGTTATATCATAGGCTACCGAGCAGGAAACGCCGAGAATGCGTGCAAGCTCCATTGTATCAAACACCGCTTTTTTATACTTTATGCCCATTTTGCCCGTTCCTTTCTGTTGTTTGAAGGCGGTTCACCCGCCGCATATCCGCAAAGCTGTCTCGCGGATTATTTCGATCTCCGAGAACGGATGCTTTCCGAGAGCATCTATTTCATAGTCCTCGTGACCCTTACCCGCGAGGAGTATCACATCCCCGGGGCGATGATTTTCAATTACGTAGCTTATTGCCTTATCACGTCGCTCAACGACCTTACAATCGGCGCCCTCCGCCGCTCCCCTTAATATATCGCAGATTATGGAACGCGGATTTTCCGTACGACTGTTATCTCCCGTGATGACGGTAAGGTTTGCAAGAGTGGTAGCTATCCTGCCCATTATCGGGCGCTTTGACTTATCGCGGTCGCCGCCGCAGCCAAACACCGCCACAAGCCGCCCGTCGGGCTTTTTCATCGCAAGCAGTGTGTGAAGCACATTTTCAAGCGCATCGGGCGTGTGTGCGTAGTCGATGAATATCTCAAAGTCACACCCATCGGGAAGCGAAACACGCTCCATACGACCGGGTATCTGCGGACACTCACCGAGCGCCTCGGCAATAATATCGGGCTTAATTGCAAACAGTCTTGCACAGCTTGCCGCCGCAAGAGTATTTGACACTGTAAAGCCGCCCGCCACAGGACAGGTCAGCCTGTAATACTCATTCTTATCACGAAATGTGTACGCTATTCCATCGGGAGCGTCGCATACCGCTTCAGAAGCGGAATACGTCGCGGCTCTGCCCTGTGCTGAGCAGGTGACCGATGGTATAACGATCTCCGATGCAAGCCGCAGTGCATAGCTGTCATCTGCGTTGATCACCGCTACCCCGCAAAGCGAAAACAGCCTGCGCTTGGCACGGTAATACTCTTCCATATCGCCGTGATAATCGAGGTGATCCTGCGTGAGACCCGTAAAGATGCCCACGGTGAAGCGAAGCGGATCCAGACGGTACTGCGAGAGCGAATGGGACGAGGCTTCCATAAACACTATCTCAACACCCGCATCCGCCATATGCGAAAGCATGGGGTAGAGTTTATCGGGAGTGGGGGTGGTCATGGAGTTGACATGCGACTCGGCACTGTCCGAAAGAACGACCGCTTCATCTCCCACAAGGCAACGCACCGTCCCGATGACTCCCGTTACGTAGCCTGCTCTCTTGAATATCTCACGAAGGAAATATGTGGTGGAGGTCTTGCCGTTGGTTCCCGTGACCGCCACAAGTATCAGGCGCTCGGAAGGTCTGCCGCACTGCTCATTCCACATATGCGCCGAGGCGAGACGTGTATTTTCAACCGTTATGTACGGTATTTCGGGATGCGCCTCAAGATATGATGTCACGCGCTCGCACACGATAAGCCGTGCGCCATGCTCCACGGCGGTGCAGATGAAATCGTGACCGTCCACCTTCCCGCCTTTTATGCAAATAAAGGTGTCGCCATCCCTGCATTCAAGTGAATTTGTGCGAAGTGTTCCGCACTCGATATTAAAGCCCTCAAGATTTGTTCCGGTAATGCCGACCTTACGTGTCAGCTCGCAAAGCTTTGCCATTGATCCCTTCCCCTTTCGCATTATACCTTTGATATGATATTACGCGAAAGAGGGGGAGTTTATGACATCAGTCCGTTCCGTCCATGTAACGGAATTCGACAGTTATTATGGTACCCGGCTTGACCTGCGTGCCCGCTTCGGGAGACTGGGAAATTACCACAGCGCCTCCGCCGACATCGTAGTTGGTCGCGCCCTCGATCTTGATATTCAGCCCCGAATTTATGATCATTCGGTTGCACATGGTCGCGTTTTGTCCCATAACATCGGGAACCGTGACCGTATCCGACGGCTCGGCTTCACCCGTATACAGGTAAACGCAGCCGTTTTCAAGCGACAGTCGGCTTCCGCCCGCGGGAGTTTGTGCGGTGACGACGCCCTTGCCGCCTCCGATGATCTCGAATTTCAGTTTTCTGTTGGTGATATACAGCGTTGCATCTTCAACCGACAGACCTGTAAGGTCGGTGATGCCCACGTCGATCTTTGCAAGCTCCTCGTCGGTGTATTGAGGCTCGTAGCCGAGATACGGCAGAGCTACCGAGAGGAAGTTTGAGATATACGGTGCCGCAACTATGCTTCCGTAGGAACCGCCCGAGGACGGCTCGTCAACGATGATAATGACCGCGATCTGCGGATCGTCCGCGGGTGCGTACGCAACAGTGGAGCCGATACGGTAGGGGCGGTCGGAGGTAACCCACTCGTCGTTGACGGTTACTACATTGCCCTCGGCGTCGTAATATCTCCACTTATCCTGCTTCTGGGAGGTACCGGTCTTAGCCGCTACGCTGTAGCCCTTGGTGTAAGCGTTCTTGGCGCCGCCGTCGGTAGCTACGCCCTCGGCAAGTATCTGCGTTATAGTCTCGCAAGTCTCCTCCGAGAACACCTGCACCTTTTCATTGGTCTCATAGGAATATATAACGTTGCCGTCATCGTCCACCATCTCCTTCAGGACATGAGGGGTGACAAGATATCCGCCGTTTGCAACGGTGCAGATGGCGGTAAGCTGCTGAAGCGGAGTCGCCTTGAAGGTCTGACCGAAGGAGTAGACCGCAAGCTCGACATTACCCATATTTTTTTCTTCGTGATAGCTTCCGTAAGCCTCACCCGTAAGATCGACGCCTGTGCGGGTTGTGTAGCCCAGCGCCTCAAAATACTTGTAAAAAGTTTCCTTGCCGATCTTTTCGATGGTGTTCATCATAAGCGGGTTGCAGGACTGCTGGAGTCCGCGTGCGAATGTGACCTGTCCGTGACCTGCGAGACGGTGACAGCTGATGGGAGTCGAATATCCATCGACAAAATAGTGCCCTCTGCAGTAAAACTGATCATCCACGCTGACAACACCCTCCTCTATAGCGATAGCGGAGGTGATGATCTTGAAGGTAGAGCCCGGCTCGTAAGGTTCATTGACGATCTTGTTGTTCCACATCCGATAGATAAGCTCGGTGCGAAGACTGTTGTATTCATCCGTCCCCTCGGTAAGACCGCTTGCGTTAAGCTCCGCAAGATATTCCTCGGCAAGAGTATACGGATCGTTGCAGTCGTAACCGGGTACCACCGCACCCGCAAGAATGCCGCCTGTATTTACATCCATGACGATACCGCAGACACGGTTGGTCGCCTGTGCGGATTCATACGCCGCTTGAAGCTGGTTCTCCAATTCATACTGAAGACGCATGTCGATGGTAGTCACCATGTTGGCGCCGTTTTCCGCGCCCACATAGCTCTCGTATTTGAAGGGCATTTCCTGCTGCACCGCGTTTTTTGCGGTGATATACTTGCCCGATGTGCCTTTTAAATAATCGTTATATGTAGCCTCCACGCCGTAAACGCCGTCACCGTCGGAATTGGTAAAGCCGATGAGATGGCTTGCCAGATTACCGTAGCAATAATAGCGCTTCGATTCGGCGGAGAGGTTTAAAAGCCCCGTAAAGCCCTTTTCGCTGATGAATGAGCGAAGGATGCTTGCCGTTTCGGGATCCACATTCTTCTTGATGGTCTCGTCCTTACGCCCAAGCTTTTTTGACTTCTCGATAACGGTGTCATAATCGACTCCCAGAACCTCGACAAGCTTTTCGGCGATCTCACGCGCCGCCTGTCCCGACACATAATCGTTATCGTCCTCCTCTTCGAAGGCGGCGATGGCGACGGGAGAAATAAATACGCGGTACACCGTGGTATTTGTGACCAGCAGATTCATGTTGGTATCGAATATTTTTCCGCGCTCGGCAGTGGTGGTGACCTCACTGGTGAGCTGATCTATGACTATCGCCTGATACTTGTCGTTGTTTACGATCTGAAGCCCGAACAGGCGCACCATAAGAAATATCCAGCCTGCGACGATCACCGCCGCAAACAGGAGCGTACGTTTGAACATCACACTTTTCTGTGATAAAAACGGCATCTGTATCCTCCCGATAATATGGCAAATTACGGAGAGTAAGCGACCTTATATTGTGCCTACTCTCCGAGAATATGTTAGAAACTATTACAATAATACTCTAAGGTATTTAAAATAATGCCTGTGTGCTCACATTCCGAAGAATCCGCGTATACGCTCGACAAACTCTCCGCCAAGACTCATGATACCGTCAAAGAAGCTCGTACGGGTCTCCTCGGTCTCCTCAACTATCTCGATCTTGTCCTCTTTATGTACGGTCAGATAATAACGCTCTACCTGATCTTTTTTGACCATACCGAGATCCTCCTTCGCCATCGTTTCCACTACGCGCAAATCGTCACGGGTCTCAAGTAAAAGTCTCAGCTCATTTTCTTCGGATACCATCGAATTATATTTGAGCTCAAGCGCGGAATTCTCCGAGGTTATCTCGCTTATCTGCACCGAAGTGGTAACTATCGCCATAATGAGCACCGTAAAGCAGAGTGCGATAAGCACGATGGAGAGCGGGAACGAATACTTTTTCTCAACGACTATAGTGTGTATTGCAACTATGGACTTTTTGCGGATTTTGTCAGCTTTCTTTACCTGCTCCTTGACAGCGGCAGATGCGTTAGCGCGTGTCTTGCTTGCACTCTTTGTGCTCGTACGTGCCCTTGCGCCCACAGCCGCTCCGCTCTGACCGTAGCCCGAACGCGTTCCGGAGCCCGATGATATGGGTCTGCGAGCCGCCGCAGTCGAATTTACCGTACGTGAACTTCCGCCCGGTCCCACACGATTTATCTGATTGGTATTCTGCATATGTGCGGTGTTTTTCGGACGGTTATTGTTTATAAGCGTTTCCCACGAATACTCCGTATATGACGGATGGGTGGAGATGCAGTTATCCGATGCCGCTTGTGTATTCTTTTTGTTTTTGAATGCCGCTTCGGTCATCGTTTTTTCCTCCGACTTACAATTTTTCCGCCACTCTTAGCTTGGCGCTGTGGGAACGCGAGTTTTCGGAGAGTTCCTTCTCCGAGGGTAGAATCGGCTTGTGGGTTATCAGCTTTATTTTCGGCTTTTTGCCGCAGACGCATACGGGGAAATCCTTCGGGCATGTACAGCCCTTGGAGTTTTCCGCAAAGGTCTGCTTTACTATTCTGTCCTCGAGCGAATGGAAGGTTATGACCGATAATCTTCCGCCCGCGCCGAGAGCGTATATGAGCGAGTTCAGCGTCGGCTCAATTATCGAGAGCTCGGAATTTACCTCGATGCGTATAGCCTGAAACGCGCGTTTTGCGGGATGTGAACCCGCTTCACGTGCTTTTGCAGGGACCGCCGACCTGATAATATCAACAAGCTCGAATGTAGTCTTGACGGGCTTTGCTTCACGTGCTGCACATATCTTTGCCGCAATACGCCCCGCAAAGCGTTCCTCGCTGTATTCAAATATGATCTTTTTAAGCTCCGCTTCCGAGTATGTGTTGACTACCTCATACGCAGAAAGTGCCGCGTCGGGATTCATGCGCATATCGAGCGGTGCATCGTGCATATATGAGAAGCCACGCTCGGGCGTGTCAAGCTGATAGGATGATACGCCGAGGTCTATGACCGCGCCGTCTATTTTTTGTATCCCCAGCCGCTCAAGCACCTCTCCGACATTTTTAAAATTGTCACGCACAAATTCTATCCTGTCGGCATAAGGTGCAAGGCGCACCTTCGATGCCGCGATAGCCGCACTGTCCTGGTCGATGGCGATGAGCTTGCCGCCGCCTGTCAGTCTTGATGCTATTGCCTCGGAATGACCTCCGCCGCCAAGGGTACAGTCAACATATATGCCGTCGGGCTTTATATTAAGCCCGTCCACCGATTCGCCAAGAAGCACCGAATAGTGAGAAAACTCAGGTGTATTTTCCATCAAAGTCCGAGCTCCTTCATTTGTGCTTCGATCTCAGCCGCATCGTCGCCCGACTTCATGGTCTCCCAACGCTCGGCAGCCCACAGCTCGGCATGATCGCCGACACCGAGGAACGCCGCATCCTTGTCAAGGCTTGCGTATTCCCGCAGACTCTGCGGGATAGTGATACGTCCGTGCGCATCGGGAGTGACCTCCGATGCAAAGGTAAACAGAAAGCGCTTTATGGCTTTGGTCTGTGACGTGGGAAGCTCTGACAGCTTATCGGAAAAGCGCTGCCATTCATCGAGGTGATAAAGCGACAAACAGCCGTCAACACTGCGCGACAGAACAAAAGTCTCTCCGAGACCTTCGCGAAGCTTTGCGGGAACGAATACTCGCGATTTGGCATCTATCGTATGTAAATATTCACCTGTCAGCATCCCATTCACCCCACTTTCACCGTTTTCTTGGGAAATTGCACCACTTTGCACCTATTTGCACCACTTTTATTATAATACATCCCGCGAAAATTTTCAATAGTTTTCGCGAGATTTTTTTTGCTAATATGCAAATTTTTTTGAATATTTTTCACATTAATACACCATACGCCCGCCAAAGCGACAGTATATTTACATTTTTGTGAATATATGTCATTTGTTCTTGGAAAATTCGGCTATCAGCTCAGCCACTCCGGCGGGTACAGCCTTGGTATAATCACAGCCGTAGCGTATGAGCTCGCGCACCATGGTGGAGCTTATGTGCATGTACTCCGCCCTGGTTGGAATTATCACCGTATCAAGCTCCGGTTCAAGGGAACGATTGATCAGCGCCATCGACTGCTCATAATCGAAATCGGTAGCCGAGCGCGCACCCTTGACTATGGTTCCGATGCCATGCTCACGCGCGTAATCAACGAGCAAGCCTCCCCATGAATCCACATGTATGTTGGGAATTCCCTTGAACGCCGAGCGAAGCATGCAAAGCCGCTGCTCGGCATTAAAGAAGCCGTTCTTGGATGAATTTACAAACTCTGTTACATAAACCTCGTCAAACATCCGCGCCGCTCGCATAACAAGATCATAATGCCCGATGGTCGGCGGATCAAAGCTGCCTGAAATAAGCGCCTTTTTGGAGTTAAGCATACACTCACGCCTTTCTTGTAAGAACTGTGATATAAATACGTCCGTAACGGTTCTGCTTTTCGATATCGTACCTCTCGGCAAGTGCGGTATCGCCGCCGAAAATGTCGTCGGTCTCATCCTCACAGAATATCCACGCGCCATCCGAGAGCAGATCGGAATCCGCAAGCATAGAGAGCGCCTTCGTCAGCATACCACTGCCGTAGGGCGGGTCGAGAAAGATGAAATCGTACTTATATTTGCCGTTGGATGCACGGAGAAAGTCAGCAAAATCGCTCGTTACTATGCGGCAGCGCTCGAAAAGATGAGTTTTCTGAGCATTTTTCTTGATGATCGCCACCGCTTCGGAGGACTTGTCCACCATGTGCGCCTTCTCGGCACCGCGGCTGAGCGCCTCCAGTCCCATCTGACCGCTGCCCGCGAAAAGATCGAGCACAAACGCATCGGGCAGATCGAATTGTATCATACTGAATATTGCTTCCTTCACACGCTCGGCGGTGGGACGTGTTGCCTCGCCGTCAAGGGTCTCGAGTCTTGTACCGCGTGCGGTTCCCGTGATTATTCTCATTTATTTTTTCTCCTTATTGTCGGATTGCTTTTCATAAAATCTGATTATTGCATCGGCATTGGCGGCAGTGATGCCGTTTACCCGCATAAGCTCGGTCTTGTCTGCCTTTTTTATGGCGGAGATACTTTTAAAATGCGAGAGCAGGCTTTTCGCCTTTATGGTGCCGATGCCTTCTATCTCTTCAAGCGTTGAGTGCTTGAGAGTCTTTGATTTCGCGTTTTCCATGCGAGTGATGGTATAGCGGTGAACCTCCTCCTGGAGCTTGTAGACAAACTGGAACACCGCCTGCTCGCGGGCTATACTCAGCTCGCTTACATCGTCGGTCAGCGCACGGGTCTTGTGAAACTCGTCCTTGACCATACCAAAGACAGGTATCTCACAGCCAAGCTCATACATAAGCTCGCGCACGATTGAAACATGTCCCTTGCCTCCGTCAAGCAGTATCAGATCGGGCGCGGCACCGAAGGATTCGTCTGTGAGATGGGAAAGCCGTCTCGACAGCGCCTCGCGCATTGCACCGTAATCGTCGATACCGTCGGTAGTCTTTATCTTGAAGGTGCGGTAATCGGACTTTTTTAATTTTCCGTTCTCCGCCACTATCATGCCCGCCGTGATGTTGTCCTTGCCGAAGTTTGATATATCATATGCTTCGATGCGTTCGGGTACCACCTCAAGCCCCAGCATTGAGGCGAGCTTGACCAGCATCTTGTTGTCCTTTTCCGACTGCGCCTTGTATAAAAGCGCCTGCTGCTTTGCGTTGTCGTATACCATCTCGCACAGTCTGCGTCGGTCACCGCGCTCGGGAGTGCGGATATCGGGCTTGTAGCCGACGCGGCGGCGTATGGTCTCGGTAAGCGCTTCCAGCTCCTCGTCGGGCAGAGTAAAATCAAGGATTATCTCATGCGGCACATACTCGCGGATGTTGTAAAGCTCCGACAGAAACGACGACATGTTTTCCTCGTCGATGATCTGCTCGGCGGGAAAGAGAAAATGGTCGTTGTCGGTGATACTTCCGCCGCGAATATAGAATACAGAGATGCAGGAGCACACCTCGTCGGTATAGAGAGCGATCACATCCTGCTCGGCGTCGGGTGCGCCGACGACCTTCTGCCGCTGCCACAGCTTCGACAGCGCCTCTATGCGGTCACGATAGCGCGCTGCCGCTTCAAACATTAAATTCTCCGCCGCATACTCCATTTTTTCGCGAAGCGACTGCTCGCATTCGCGGAATGAGCCGCGCAGGAAGCTGTTTACTTCCTTGAATATCGCCCTGTATTCCTCGCTCGGGACCTCGCCCGTACAAGGCGCCACACAAAGTCCGATATGCTTGTTGAGGCACGGTCTGGTCTTGCCTATATCGCGCGGGAACTCCTTATTACATGATGCGATCCCAAAGGACTTCTGTACAGTGCCGAGAATGTTGTACACCGCGGAGATGCTTGAATAAGGACCGTAATACTTAGCCCCATCCGCAAGGCGCTTTCTTGTGACGGAAAGCCTCGGATATTCGTCGTTCACCGTTAACTTGATGTACGGATAAGACTTGGAATCCTTTAATTTAATATTATACTTCGGCGTGTATTGCTTGATAAGACTGTTTTCAAGGGACAGCGCCTCGATCTCGGTGTCGGTGAGGATATAGTCAAAGCTGTGAACGCTCATCACCATACGGCGAGTCTTTTCATTATGATGCGCCGACTCATGAAAATACTGCGACACACGGTTTTTGAGCGAACGGGACTTTCCGACGTAAATAACCTTCCCTCCCCCGTCGCGCATGATGTAAACGCCGGGTCTCAGCGGAAGCGCGTTAGCCTTTTCAAGCAGACCCGCCCGCCGGTCACTATTCACTTTTCCGGAAGCATTCGTATCCATACACAACCTCATACATCATTTTGCTAAGAAAGAGCTGCACAGCCGGGGAGTTGGGGAAAAGCAAGGAAGCGGACAGAAACTTCGACGTTTGAGGAGGTTCTATCCTCTCCATGCCCGTACTGCCTGAAGGGCGGCACGGGAAAAGGGGCATGGGCGAAGCCCCCACTAAAGCAAAGACGAGTCACCGCACAAAAGCACATCGCGACCCGTCAAAACTATTCTTCCGGCGCAAGCCTCATAAAACAATGGCACAGCGCGCATAAGTATCCGAGCAATAGCCCGAATTATTCACCGAAGCTTGTGTCGATAAGCTCGCACAGACCGTCGAGCGCTTCCTTCTCATCACTGCCGTCCGCAATAAGAGTAATGGTCATGCCCTTGGTAATTCCGAGAGAAAGAACGCCGAGAAGGCTCTTGGCATTAACGCGTCTGTCTTCCTTTTCGACCCAAATAGAGCTCTGGAAGGAATTCGCTTTCTGAATGAAGAATGTGGCAGGTCTTGCGTGGAGACCGACATTGTTCTGAATGGTTACGTTACGGGATATCATAGTAGTTCGCTCCTAACATAAAATTTGTATATTTCGCATTATCAATTTCGTTTAGCCTCTGTCAATGTCCCGCAGCGGCGGGAAAAGCGATGACGGCAGATCCGATTAAAGTTACACTGATTATAGTATATCAAATTTTTCGAATAAAATCAATAGTCCATTTGCATATAATTTGTCAAACTATATGCGAAATTATCTGTTAATTTCGGGGCTTTTACCAAAAAGCCGCCTTGCAATGACATATATTGCCATTACAAGGCGATTTTTTATTCGGAAGCGTTTACTTTTTCAATATCCGTAACGGTTATGCTCACGGTAATATTGGAGCTTTTGACCGTGATCTTGGAGCCGGGGGCGATGTAGGTAGTACCGCCGAGGAGGAAGCCCTCACTGCTGAATACGCCCGAGGATATCACCTTGCCGCGCACGTCGATCCGACTGCTCTTTGACGGATCGTCGGGATCGGTGGGTGAATATGCTTTGAGGAGACTGCCGTCTGCACCCGCGATAAACGCTTCGGCGGGAAGATCGTACGGCTTTTCCTCAAGTCTGCCGAAATAGCACTTGTGTGTGTCGCTGTAAAACTCGTCGCCTACGTTGAAGTAGTTATACGAGTCACTGTTGATATCCTGCACAAGGAAGGATATGCGCGCGGGCTCGATGCTGCTGTTTGCCACTACCTTCTCCACAACGCCCATGCGCAGTGCTATGCCCGCGATTGCGCCGAGCACGACCACAACGATCAAAAGATCTATAATATTCGGTTTGAACCTTCTAACCTTTTTTACAGTATTCTCGCTCATTACTCTGCCTCCGTTTCAGATAACTGTGTGCAGTATCCCACACCGGTATAGTTAGGCAGGCGCACATACATCGTTGTGCCTACCGAAATATCATACCCACCGTCAAGAACATATCTGCCGTCTGCACCGATCGTCGCTTCCGAAACCACCGTCAGGTGTACGTTTGAATGTTCGGGATATTCGCCGGCGACAAGCGCACCTGCCGAAAAGTCATTGCCGTTATACGAAGCAGGCTCAACACTAAAGCCGATGACCTCGCCGAGATGATACTTTGCCACAGAATCGACCACGCCGTCTCCCACCGCAAAGTTGTCGGAAAACTCATTTCGTATCGTACGAAGCTCGATAACATATTCAAGCTTCACCGTGTTGTTAACCGTATCCGTGCCGCCCATCGTGAAGAACAGCACCACCGCACCGATAACAGCGGCTATCACGATTATTATCGCCGCATCGACTGCGTTGAATTTATGTTTTTTTACTGTAGTTCCCATAGTATCCTCCGTTTTATCAGTATATATCTTCCACAGCCGTGGTATTGAGCGTTTTGCGTATTGCCGCGCCAAGTCCCAGCATCAGCCAGAACATAAGGAATACGCGGTAATTGTACCAGATATAATCGGTCATGCCCTGTGCGAGCACCGCGAGCATGCCGCAGAATATCGCGGTTGACAAGAGTTTGTCCCTTCGGCTTTCATTCACATGGAGTGAAAGACTGCTCTGAGTATAGATAAACAGTACCGCTAAAAATACGACAAGTCCTATAGCTCCGAGCTCCACAATGATCTGTAAATACAGATTGTGAGCGTGCGGCGCAGTCTCGATTCCCGACAGCGCGTACAGCGGGTAGACAAGGCTGAAGGAATCGTTTCCGATGCCGATGCCGCTCTGCCAGTAGTCGCCGATCATATCTATGACGCCGCGCCAGATGTTAACACGGTACGAGGTCGAGCTGTCGCCGAGGTTTCCGATGCTGAGGAAGCGCTGCGTAATGCTCTCAGGCAAAACGAACGGTAAAAACGGCACGCCGAGCGCACAGAATAAAAGCGCGGTCAGCGTATGACGGCTGTACATAAGCATGAAAATGAGTATACCGATAAGGAATCCCAGCCATGCGCCGCGCGACCAGGTGTAGATGAGACATCCACCTGCGGCAAGTCCCGCCGCCGCGAGGATAAGCCTTGCACGGGGAGCCTTTGTTATAATGAACATGGCAAGTATCAGCGGGATCACCATGATAAGGTATTCCGCAAGCACATTCGGATTTTCAAAGGTGGACACCACACGTCCTTCGATCTCGCTGAACATATCCGAGTCCTGCCAGGTCTGCTCTACTGTGCCGAAGAAATTCTGATAAAGTCCGTACAGCGACACCAGCGTACAAGAGCTCAGCACGCCCACGATGCAGCGCATGAACCATTCGCGGGAGCGTATAAGATTCACCACCAGAAAATATCCCAGCATGAACGCCACATACACGAGCATGGGCTTGATGCTCGCGTCGGATGCCGCCACAAGTCCGCCGCCTGCCATAAGCAGCATGAAGGCAAGCACCACTCCGTCAAGCAGATCGAATTTTATCGACCGCTTGCCGCACATCACCTTCAGTATAAAGCAGAACGAGGTGTAAAACACCGCAGCAACCAGTCCCATGGTCGGCGCAAACGGCAATGCCGTAACAATTGCAAGCACACCGAGCTCGGGCTTTATAAGCACCAAATAAGCGGCGATAAGTCCCAAGATCCCGATAAGCAGAAACAGAGGATGTACAAAAAACGACAGCACTCCGAAAACAAGTCCGGCTATAAACGCCACGTTGAATTTTCCGTCGCGTTCCTCGCGTCCCTCTAAGGTCTCGCGTCTGATGCCTGCCACCCGCAGGAGAATGAATCTCGCCGATGGACTGGTGAGAAGCGCATTAGCGAGTGTCTGCCTTGATGCTATCATCATGACCGACATGATAAGCATGACCACCAGCGTCAGCACCATGCCGACATCAACGCTCACAGTCTCTCCGAAATAGAAGGTCTTGAAAAGATATACTATCGCACTGTACAGTGCAGACGAAAACATAAAAATACCGTAGGATTTCATGGAGCTTGCCAGCATTCCGTCAAGGATACGCCGCACAAATCCCAGTATTGTACTGTTTTCGATACCGCTCGCAAGCTTTCGCTTTGCCGGCATAAGCAGCCGCTCGCCGAGCGCCGGCTTACGTATGATCTTCGCAGCGGCGCTGTCCGACACCGCGGCGTTTTCACGCTCATATGCGGTAAACATGCCGCCGATAAGGCTGCCGGACAGCTTTCGGTATATCCATCCCGATGCACGTCCGAGCAGAGTAATGATCATCGACGAAGCAAACGGATTTGCGCTGCCGCTCGATTTTTTATTCAAATATACTACCTCCAATCAGAATTTGATGCGCGCGAGCTTTGCCCACGCAAGATATGCTGCCACAGCGGGGATAAAGCTCACAGCCGCCTTGATTATATTGATTATAAGCGAGGCTTCGAACGGTGCGCTTCCAAGGAGATGAGACATTCCGAGGGTTATTGCAAATACCAGCGCTCCTCCGATAATAAGCTTGCAAAGATTTATTATAAATCCGCGTGAGAAAACTCCGTCGAGCCGCCTTGCCGCAAAAACAAGCAGTATCGCCGCCGACACGATCTGTCCCGCCGCATTTGCGGCTCCGACCGCGCCGATATCGAAAAGGTCAAAGTATGTCAGCACCGCGCCCACCGTTAAATTCGCGATAATACCGCCAAGAGCCGCGTACATTGGCACCCGCGGCTGATTTTTCGAGTAGAAAACTCTCGAAAACAGCTCGGTGACGCAGAAGAACGGCATAGCGGGCAGTATAAATCTCAGCGCACGTGCTGTAAACCGTGCATCCTCCGGGGTAAACTCACCGCGCATATAGACTATGGCTGTTCCCTCTCCCGCAAGCACAAGCGCCGCCGCCATAAAGGGTATCACGATAAACAGCGCCGAGGTGATGCCGCTTCGAACGGTCTCGGAAAACTCCTTGCCGTTTCCCGCCGCCGACAGCCGCGCAATCTTCGGGAAGGTGTAATTGCAGATACTGTAGGTAAGCGTACCCGCGATGATTATATAGATATTGTTTGCATAATCGAACACCGTGGTGGCACCCGTGATGGCAGTTTGTGATGCCACCTGTGATGCGAAATACTGTCCGATCAGCGTACCTGCGGGAGCAAGCCATGAGCCGATCATTATGGGCGGCGCCATCTTCAGCGCACGGATCAGCGCAGGATTTTTAAGGTCTAACAAAAGCCTGTAGCGAAAGCCCTGCCGCCACAGCGGTACGACCAGTGTCAAAAGCTGAATAAGCCACGAGAGTAAATACGCCGCCGCAAGTCCGTATATACCGTATTCCCCGAGGGGAGCGTTGAACACCGCAAGGTACAATACCACGCCGGCGTTGGACACCGCGCTTATAAGTGCGGGGGCGATGAACGAGCCCTTTGACTGGAGAACGCCCACAAGCGTATACGCCGCGCCCGTGAAGATAACAAGGGGAAACATGATGCGTGTCAGCGTTACCGCAAGCGTGATCGTGGACTCGTCAAGCCCTTGCGTAATCAGCCGTATGAACGGCTCGGCGAACACTATACCGATAACGGCAAGCACGCCGCACAGAAGCATTATAAAATTGAGAAATATGCAGGCAAAGCGATCCGCCTCGGGGCTCGTGACTCTGTCGGCATCCCTCTCCTTGAAGCTGTTGTAGACCGGGATAAAGCACCCCAGCACCGCCGCCGCCAAAAACATGTCAAAGAATGCAAGGGGCAGCTTTGACGCGGCAGTAAAGGCGTTCGCCACCGATGATGTACCGTAAGCGTTTGCCTGCAGGACCCCTCGGAGCATTCCGAGAAGCTTTGCGATAACGGTGGCTCCCATCATTACCGCTACCGTTTTGACGGCGCGCGTACCTTTTTTGTTCCCGTTATCTGCCATTTTTTTGTTCTTCCTCTGAATTTTTTGTTTTTTCGGGTATGTCTATCCCGACTCCTGTACCGTCCATCAGATCGGGACGGCATTCAAGCGTTTTTTTCAACGCCGCCTCATGTCGCCACTTTTCAATATTTGCATGGTGTCCCGACAGCAGCACCTCGGGTACAAGTCTGCCGCGAAAATCATAGGGGCGGGTGTACTGCGGATATTCAAGCAGACCCGAGGCAATGCTCTCGCCGCGCCAGCAGTCCTCATTTGTCAGTACGCCGTCAAGCATACGTGACACACAGTCAACCAGCACGCAGGCGGGCAGCTCACCGCCCGTCAGTACGTAGTCGCCGATAGACAGCTCCTCGTCAACGATCTCCTCAATGATGCGCTCGTCCACGCCCTCGTAGTGACCGCAGAGTATGATAAGGTTATCATACTTTGTTAGCTCGTAAGCGTGCTTCTGCGTGAGCACCTTACCGCGGGGAGACATATAGATAACCCTGCGCCTTACAGGCTCGGAGCGCGACTCATCCGTCTCACGCTGTGCTTCGACGATCGACTTATAACAGCCGTAGATCGGCACTGCGCTCATAAGCATTCCCATTCCGCCGCCATATGGGGTATCGTCCACGCGGCGATGCTTGTTTTCGGAAAAATCGCGTATGTTGTGGGTATGTATCTCCACAAGCCCTCCCTCCTGTGCTCTGCCGATAATGCTGGAGCCCAGCACTGTATCGACCAA
The DNA here is from genome assembly GCA_017482055.1 of Clostridia bacterium. Taxonomy (GTDB): domain Bacteria; phylum Bacillota; class Clostridia; order Oscillospirales; family CAG-272; genus Flemingiibacterium. The sequence goes on along the minus strand of JAFUOH010000019.1, from coordinate 28,408 downwards.
ATCGGGAAAGAGGGTCATAATATCAAACCTCATTGCCGCTTCCCTCTATCACTTCCGCGCCGTCGTCGAACATCCCAGCAATAGGCGTAAGAAATACGCCGTCATCGTCGATATGTCCGATAAACTCGTCCACTGCGGGTACGAGCACCTCCCTGCCGTCCTCGGTCTTAACGCAGAACAGATCGGAAGCAGGGCTTTCGATAAGGTCGGCAAGCACGCCGAGACGTTTTCCGTCGCGCTCGTCAAAAACAGGCAGTCCGATGATATCGGCGATGAACACGCGGTCGTCGTCAAGGGGAATATCCTCACGGTCGGCATAGACCACGCGATTTTTTAAAAGCTGAGCCGCTTCGATCGAGTCAATGCCGTAAAAATATATCAGCGCACATCCCTTGTGTACGGAGGCTTTTGTGACTTCAAGCGGTAGGTATTCATCCTTCTTTTTATAGTAAAGCGTTTTAATACCGCAAAGCACCTCAGGCGAGTCGCACCAGGACTCGATCTTGCAAGCGCCGCGTACACCGTGAGTGTTGATTATCTTTCCGCATTCGAGATATTTTTCTTTATTTTGCATATGATTAAGCTTCCTTTTTGGTTTAGGTTGGATACTGTTAAATTATCGTTTAGCCGAGCCGTGGCGGGGTATCTATGTGTTCCGTAGGGACGATTCATAGCAGACGGAGTTCGCTTCTCCACTGCGAGATGTGCGAACATCTGCTGCTCCGCCGATCGCTAATTTACCGTAAAAACTTTGCTTGCACAAATATCCATCTTATATTGTAACACATTTTTCCTCCGTATTCAAGGAAAATCGCAAATTTAATTAAATATACACAAAATAAATTGTATCATACCTTGAAATCAACGCCGATTAGTGGTACAATTATGTAAATGTGACAAATAAGGAGTGCCTATATGAACATAACGATAGCGATAGATTCCTTCAAGGGAAGTCTTACCTCCATTGACGCCGGCAATGCCGCGGCAGAGGGTATCCGCCGTATCTATCCCGATGCAAGCATCGCGGTGCGCCCTCTCGCCGACGGCGGTGAGGGTACCACCGAAGCTCTTGCCGTTGGACTCGGCGGTACACTCCGCACCGTGCGCGCCCATGACGCGCTTATGCGTGAGACCGACTGCACCTACTGTATCGCGGGAAACACTGCGGTCATCGAAATGGCGGTAGCGGCGGGACTACCGCAGCTTGCACCCGAGGAAAGAAACCCGCTCTATACCACGACCTACGGTGTCGGTGAACTGATCGCCGACGCTGTCGCTCAGGGTTGCCGTGATCTTGTCATCGGCATCGGCGGCAGTGCCACCAACGACGGCGGCACGGGCATGCTGTCAGCACTGGGCTTCGGACTTTACGACAAAAGCGGCGAAAAGATAGCACTCGGCGCCAAAGGTCTTGCCGAGCTTGCACGGATCGAGGATGATAAGGTCATCGCGGGACTTCGCGGCTGCCGCGTACGTGTGGCGTGTGACGTTACGAATCCGCTCTGCGGTGAACCGGGATGCAGTGCAGTCTACGGTCCTCAGAAGGGCGCGACTCCGGATATGGTAAGAGACATGGACGAATGGCTCAAAAATTTCGCGGTACTGACCAAGGGAAAATACCCATCTGCCGATGCGGAATTTCCCGGATGCGGTGCGGCAGGGGGACTCGGCTTTGCTCTGCGCGAATTTCTCGGCGGTGAGCTTACCTCGGGTATAAAGCTGGTACTCGATGTAACGCGGCTTGAGGACTATGTCCGCGATGCCGACATCGTTATCACGGGCGAGGGTAGACTCGACCGCCAGAGCGCCATGGGAAAAGCCCCCGTCGGCGTGGCGACGCTTGCCAAGAAGCACGGCAAATTATGCATAGCATTCGCAGGTGCGGTCACTGCGGACGCGGTGGCATGCAATGCAGCGGGCATAGATGCATTTTTCCCCATCCGCCGTGCCGTCTGTACACTCGAAGAAGCGATGGACACAAAAAATGCCCGCCGCGACCTTGCGGACACGGCGGAGCAGGTTTTCGGTCTGATAAAGAGCTTGAAAGCTTAACTCTTACGGTCAAATTTTGTCTTGCAGACGGGGCATGTGATGGTTATCGTTCCTCTGCCCTTCGGAACGCGCAGATTGTTTTTACAGTTCGGGCAGGAAAAGTAACGGTGGGTCTTTATGTCCTTTATGCGGTTATACTGCAGCTTGAACCACTTTTTGATCGGCTTCCATATACCCATAAATTTATCATTTTCCCGACGGCGGGCATACAGGTTGCGGGACAGCATACGGAAAATCTCAAGCGCAAGCAATACATAGGATATTATCCAAAGCGCATACGATGCGATCTCTGACACCCCGCCGAGAAGTGACGAGGTAAACGAAAGCACCATCGAAATTATAATTATCGCATAACCGAGGGGGTCAATACCGTAACGCCCCCAAAAAAACTTCATTAATTTTTCTTTCAAGCTATACTTCCTCCGAAGATTCATAATTTATTATTAATTATACGCCAAATTTCACATTGATTCAATTATAAATCTTCAACAAAGCGTAAAAATTTCATTAAACTATCAAAAGACTTGCAATTTTTCAAATAATGCGTTATAATATAGTATAAAGTAAATTTTTGAAAGGAGATCCTACAAATGATCTATGATGATACGCAAGACAAGCCGTCGTCGGGCTGTACCCACGACTGCTCTACCTGCTCTTCAAATTGTGCATCACGCGAGAAGCAGAGCCTTCTCGAAAAGCCGCACGAATTATCAAGCATTAAGAAGGTCATAGGTATCGTCAGCGGCAAGGGCGGCGTGGGCAAGTCCATCGTCACCTCCATGCTGTCGGTGCTCATGAGCCGCCGCGGTCACAGCACCGCTATTCTTGACGCGGACATTACCGGTCCCTCTATCCCCAAGGCATTCGGTGTCAAGGGTGAGGTCATGGGAGACGGAACGGGCGGTATTTTCCCCCTTGCCTCCAAAACAGGCATCAAGATGATGAGCGTCAATCTTCTGCTCCCCGAGGAGACCACTCCCGTTGTATGGAGAGGTCCCGTTATCGCGGGAACCGTCAAGCAGTTCTGGACTGACGTTATCTGGGATGACGTAGACTTCATGTTTGTGGACATGCCTCCCGGAACCGGAGATGTTCCGCTGACTGTATTCCAGTCGATCCCACTTGACGGTATCATTATCGTTACAAGCCCTCAGGAGCTGGTTTCGATGATCGTTGCCAAGGCAGCAAACATGGCTCAGATGATGAACATCCCCGTGCTTGGTATCGTCGAGAATATGTCCTATTTCAAATGTCCCGACTGCGGCAAGGCTTACAACATTTACGGTGAAAGCCACATTGCAGAGGTAGCGGACAAATTCGGCTATGAGGTTCTTGCAAAGATGCCCATAGACCCGCGTCTTGCGGCACTCTGCGACAAGGGTATGCTGGAGCTTATGGAAAACGATTACCTTGACCACGCGGCAGATAAGCTTGAAGATCTGCTTTAATTTGAATTTTTATACCTTTGGGGCTGTGTAAACAGCCCTATTGGTTTATTGATACGGTAAATCATCGTTTATCGGCGTGGGGCGGCTGCCCCACACCCCGCGTTCCGTGCCGCCCTTCGGGCGGCGCGGGTCGGGGGGCTGCTTTGCTCTCAGACGCCGATGCAATCCGCCCCCCGACACCCCCCGCTCGCCTCGGCTAAACGATAATTTACACATCACCCAATACCCATTACAAGGAGAGCGCATTCGATGGAGGATTCCAACAAGCAGTTTTTATATGATGTACTCTACCCAACAACATCCTTGGAGCTGCCGTTCGGCAGACTTACGCAGGTCGCCGAGGTCTCGCTGATACGAAGCAGTGAGATACCCGAGCATACCCAAATATCCCATGAGATAACCTACGTTATCTCGGGAGAAGCGGTGATCACCTCCGAGGATCATACTTATTATCTGTGTCCCGGCATGATACATTTTATCAAAAGCGGCTTCCGTCACAAGCTTGTCGCAAGCGATGAAGATAATTTTCGTTTTATCTGCATCGGTTACATACCTAATATCGACTGCGAGGTCATAAGCTCGTATAATAAAGAAGTGCATACGGTTGATCATACCACCGTAAACGACGACGGAACGATACGTAAGCTGTCGGAAATGCTGATAGATGAAATGTACAGCGGTGACTCGGAGCAGCATACGATGCTTGATCTGTATCTGAAGCAGATACTAATCTCGCTCGCCCGTCTGATACGGGGAAGATCCGCGCCTAAGCGTGTCAACAAGGCGTCCTCCAGCTTTACGCTGTATCATACACTTCGATATATTGACAATGAGTACATGAATATCACAGACATCAAGGGCATCGCCGAAGCGCTTTCATATAACGAATATTATCTTTCCCACCTCTTCAAAGAGAAAATAGGCATGGGAATAAAGGAATATATAAACAAAAAGAAGATTTCCGATGCCTGTGAGCTGCTCTCAAACAGTAATCTGACCATAAGCGAAATTTCCGAGAAGCTGGGCTTCGCTTCCCCGCATGCCTTCAGTCAGGCATTCAAGCGCCGCTGCGGTGTCAGCCCCACAAGCTATCAAAAAACACACATAAAACATAAAAACTGATTTAACCTCGGCTTTGATAAAGCTTTTATCACAGTCGGGATCAAAAGAAGTTGCCGTTGCATTTAGTGCAAATACCGCATAAATACTCTAAATAAACTCGCAGGGGCGACCAATGGTCGCCCCTGCGAGTTTATGAATGTTTATGCAGAACATACGCTATATGCGACAGCCCCTTTAAACTTTGATTATGTATTTTTCATAACGATCGATCCGACACATTCGCTGACATGCTCACAAGCGTCGGAGCACGCCTCAAAGCAGTCGTAGATCTTATACCAGGAGAGAGTTACGAGAACATCGGTTGACTTACGTGTAAGCTCGTGCATCGTGGCAAGGTAGAGCTTGTCGCACTCTTCCTCAACATCGTTCGACTCAACAATGAGAGAATGAAGCTTCTTCGACTTTTTGAAGTTCTCAAACTCAGTCATGATCGCGCAAAGAAGATCGCAAGCGCGGACGAGATGCTTTGCATAATCAATTGCGGCAGGTTCTATGGTCTTGATATTGTATATGTAGAGCCTCTGCAATACCTCCTCAAGCAGATCAAGTACGGTGTCGAGCTGCTGGCTCATCATGTCGAGATCCTCTCGGTCAACGGGGGTAACGAACGCCTTTGCAAGTGCCGCATTCATCTCATGCTTTTTCATATCTGCGCTGTGCTCAAACACATGCATTTCTTCAAGCATCTTTTCGATTTTATCGGGATCATAGTTTTCAAGGCACTCAACGAGGTAAGCTGCTGCCTTCTTTGCAAGCGCAGAACACTCTGCAAAGTTTTCGTAATAGAATTTATCACTTTTAGCCATTTTACATATTTCCTTTCGATTAGTTGAAGATAAGTAAGAACAGTTTCGTTACCAAAAATGCAAGAAGTCCGCACCCGGGGAATGTAAGGATCCACGTCATGACCATTTCCTTTACGACGCCGAAGTTAATGGCAGATACTCTCTTAACAGCTCCGACACCCATAATGGAGGTTGTCTTTACATGCGTGGTGGAAACGGGGAGACCGAATACCGAGCAGAATACAAGCGAAACAGCAGACGCAATATCCGCCGAAAAGCCTTGATACTTTTCAAGCTTCACCATATCCATGCCCACCGACTTGATGATCTTCTTACCGCCGATCGCCGTGCCTGCCGCCATAATGAGCGAGCAGACTATCATAAGCCAGGTGGGAATTGCAAAGGTGGATGCCGAAGAGCCCGCTCCTTGCAGGGTAAACACGCACAGCAGAATTATACCCATGAACTTCTGACCATCCTGTGCTCCGTGCATGAACGCCATCGCCGCAGCACCTACGATCTGAGCGACCTTAAAAAACGGCTCCGTTTTCGGACGGTTTGCCTTATAGCAGATCATCGTTACGAGCTTGCATATCAGCCAAGCCAAGCCGAATCCCAAGGTGACGGAGATCACTATACCGTAAACGACTTTAAGCCACTCGCCCCATACAATAGCGCTAAATCCGTTCAAAGCCATAGCGCCGCCTGTGAGACCGGCAATCAGTGCATGCCTCTCGCTCGTTGGAATACCGAACGCCCAGGCAAGAGTAGCCCAAATAACGATTGCAAGCATTGCCGCACATAAAACGATAATGACAGTCCTTCCGGGGTTATCTCCGAAATTCACCATGCGGGTGATCGTTACGGCAACTTCATTACTCACCTTGGTCATAATGAAAACGCCGAGAAAATTGAATACCGCTGCCATAAGTATTGCTGCCTTCGGCGGCATACACCTTGTTACAACGCAGGTAGCAATAGCATTCGGCGCATCCGTCCAACCATTTACCAATATAACACCAAGCGTCAGTGCTACTGCGATAAACAACAGCGGATTTGCCGTCATTTGACTCAAAAACTCTAAAAATTCCATAGACTCCATTTCCTTTAACGTTTCTCAAGCAGTAACACGACTGCATTATAAAATATAATATCAGTTCAATTTATAATCTGTTATCGCTTTTATGTAAGAATTATGTAAAAAGCACATTAAATCAAGGAAAATAGTCGAAATTTCGCTCGGACGCATTCTTAAAGCAAAAGGAGTTGTTGCATTTAGTGCATAATGTGCATAAGAACTCGATATGAACCTGTAGGGGCGATTCACAGCAGACTTCGTCTGCTTCGCCCGTCCGAACGGCAAAATCATACCGAATGGACGGGCGCATCGTGATGCGCCCCTACGAGTTTACGGTGTTATACACATTATACGTTTAGTGCAACAGCCCCTCTTCCAAGCTATATTCCCCGCCGACTATATTCCAAGCGCTGTGCCCGTGATAAGATCATCAAAGCAGGCGCCCACATACCGCTCATCCGTGCGGTATCCGTCGATATGAATGTAGCGTATGCGGCTGTAGTTGTAACTGGACAGCGGGCGGTTATAGGCATCGTCGCTGTGCGCAGACACAAGGTAGGTGCGTCTGCCGTAGCCCGTGACAATGAGCGTGTGATAGTAGTCACCGTCCTCGCGACCGAGCTGTATCACATCGCCGAGGGATAATATGCGCCCACGCACCTCACTTCCGAATGGTCCCAGCCCGTCACCCACACCTGCGCTCTCCGCATTGTTCGTGATAAAGTTGTAGAAAAACTCCACGCCCGTCCACGCGGCGGCTCGCTCGTCGGGGGATATGTAATACCATCCGAAATCGGGTGTAAAGTTCATCTGACAGCATCCTGCAAGGATGCACTGCGACACAAAATTTGTGCAATTTCCGCCGCCGCCCGTAAAATCAAAAAACAAAGGATTTCGCGACAGCGCCCATCTTCTTGCATATGCGACCGCCCTCGCGCGATCGTATTCTCTTATTTCAGGCATATATACACCTCCGTATGTTACTGCTGCATTATATGCAAGCACATGGATAAGGGTGCATTCGTTTCAATTAAACCAAAACACAGCGAGGATCCAACCAAAAGGTTGGATCCTCGTACCTTTTATTCCGTTACGTCGCGCTCACACAGCTATAACTTTAACGCCCGCAGCCGAGATACTTGCAATATCCGACTCCGACGCGCAGGCGTTTGTGATAAGCTCAATGCCATCCGTACACTCACACACTCGTGTGAATCCCGCATGTCCGAGCTTTGTGTAGTCGGCGGCAATTAGCGTACGCCCCGCCGCAGATATCATCATACGGTCGATGATGGCTTCCTCTGCATGATATGTCGTTATACCGTCAGTGCTGATGCTGTCGATGGACAATATGGCAAAATCGGCTTTGTAGCGATTTAACTGCTCCTGTGCGTCTCCGCCGTAGGTGAAACCGTACTTTGAATTGATCTCGCCGCCGAGCAATATCACACGATGTGTGGGAAATGTCCCCAGTGTGGTGGCGACCGCGAGAGAATTGGTCACTATATTGAGATTTCGCCGCATCTTCAGTTCTGCAGCAATACACTGCGTGGTAGAGCCGGAATTAATAAACAGCGTATCGCCGTCACAAAGCAGCTCCGCCACTGCTTTGGCAATAGCTTTCTTTTCATTGTAACGGTCTCTCAGTCGCGATGCGGTGTCATCGGTTGGGATATCCGCATTTATGGCTGTCGAAACCGCACCGCCTGCCATGCGCACAAGATACCCGTCACGCTCCAAAGCCGCAAGATCGTTTCTGATCGTCACGGGAGTCGCTCCGAGCTCACGGCTCAGCGCCGCCACATAAACCTTGCCGTCGCGGCGAAGCATATCCATTATTTTGCCTCTGCGTATATCTATCTTGAGGTTGCTTTGCGCCATGATACCTCCAAAAATTAAAGTGATTTTTTGTTGAGTCTTTCGCCCACCGCTCCGCCGGGATGGATAAGTGCAAACTGTTCGCTCTTGTAGCCGGTTTCCTCAATAACTGCTGCCTGAAGCGCATGGAACAGCATGCAAAGCGCAGTGGTGCTGGTGGTTCCCTGCATATTATACTTGTCGGTCTCGCGGTTGACATACTGCTTTATGACGACTTCCGCGCCAAGTGCCAGCGGTGATTCAAGATTCTCTGTAACTGCGATAATGTGAACGCCCTTGGTCTGACAGATCTCCATTATCGGAAGCAGTTCCTTGGTCTTACCGCCGCGGGAAGCCAGCACCATAACGTCGCCTGCCTGTAAAAAGCCCGTTGCGCCATGCACCGCCTCAGCGGGAGAGATAAAGCGTGCAGGGCGCTCGATACAGCACATAAGATGCGCGAAATGCTGACAAATAATTCCCGAATGTCCACACCCCGCTGCCCCGATACGCGGAGCATTCGAAAGCAGCGTCACCGCCTTCGAAAATTCCTCATCGTCGAAATATTCCTTCATTTTTGTTATGCATTCGGCTTCGATATCAAAAGCCGCCTTAGCCGCCATAAGCGCGTTTTCGCTGATCATTGGTATTTCCTCCGTCTGTTATGTTTTAGTGGGGTAAATTTTCGTTTAGCGTCCCATTGTAGAGGTGCCGATAGCCGAGCCAAGGAGGGGGGAGTGCAGAGGGGGGAACCTTCGGATCGGCGTTTGAGAGCAGATGGTTCCCCCCTCTGCCCGCGCCGCCCGTGGGGCGGCACGGAATACGGGGTGTGGGGCAGCCGCCCCACGTATCTGCGAAGCTAAACGATAATTTACCATTAACCAATCAATAAATCCCTTACTATACATGATAATCTTTTTCGAAGAAATTTTCAATTCGCAGAATAGACAAATTTCCACACACAACGTGTGCATTTTACTAACCTTTGGGAAAATTATGATAAATTTGCGAAAACCATATTGACGAAAAGGAAAATATAGTGTATAATCATTTTGTAATTTTAGAAAAAGGAGTGTATACTCTAATGGCAGAAAAACGCAAAATCACAACGCCGTTTTTTGAGATAGGCCCCAAATCCTACCTCTGGGGCGACGACATCCTCGAGCTTGCAAAAGCTGCGGATGCAGCATCCGAAAAATACGGTGTCAGCATCATCTTCACAACACCCATAATCGACATTCGCAGAGTCAAGGAAGCTACCAAACACATCTATGTTTTCGCGCCGCACATGGATCCCATCGTTCCGGGACGCGGACTTGCAGACATTCTTCCCGAATCCCTCGTTGCGGCAGGTGCAGACGGCGTAATGCTCAACCACTGCGAAAAGCCCCTCGAATTTGACGTACTCGCCAAGACAATAGAGCGTGCAAACGAGGTCGGGCTCACTACCATCGTCTGCGCAGATTCTTCTGCGGAAGCAGCAAAGATTGCTACCCTTAAGCCGGACATCATCGTTGCCGAGCCCTCTGAGCTCATCGGCACAGGTGTCAGCGTAGGACCCGAGTATGTTGAAGCAGCTACCCGTTCAGTCAAGGATGTTGATCCCGACATTCTCGTGCTCACTGCCGCAGGCATTGCCAATGGCGAGGATGTATACAACACCATCATCGCAGGTGCCGACGCTACAGGCTCTTCCTCGGGTGTTGCCAAGGCTCCCGACCGTGCCGCTATGGTTGACGAGATGATCTGTGCCGTACGCCGCGCATATGATGAAAGAACCAAATAAGTCAATTTAAAATTCATTATATTTAGGAGGATTTTTATTATGGAATTCAAAGTTTTTCAGAAAGAGCTTGAGCTGCAGTCGAGAGGCTGGATCCCTACGTTCCACGACGTTTCCAAGGAGATCATCGAGATCGTTCAGGCTTCCGGTATTAAGAACGGTACCGTCTGCATCGCTTCCCATCACACCACATGCTCGGTTATGATCCAGGAGTGCTCTCACGATATAGACTCCTTCGACCTTGAGTATCTGCAGCATGACCTGCTTGACATCATGCGCAAGATGATCCCCGACTTCGAAAACGAGGGCGACTACCGTCATCCCGGTCCGATCCATGCAAAATTCGGCAGATACGTAAACGAGCCCGGCAACTTCACCTCCATGAATACCGACGGTCATCTCCGCTCCGTATTCTTCGGCAGAAGCGAGACCATGACCATCAAGGACGGCGTTCTTGACGGCGGCGAGTTTGCTCACATTTACTTCGTTGACTGGGATCATGTTCGTGCACGTCATCGTCAGCTCAACGTTACCGTTATGGGTACCACCGACGATGTAGGCGACCGCAAGTGGAACAACGGCGAGGTCATAAATACTCTTCCTAAGTTCACCGACGAGGAAAAGGCTTACGACGTTCACTACGATCTCCAGTTAAAGAGATAAAAGAGACGATCTTATTCTAAATAACCATAGGGGGCGACCTTCGGTCGCCCCCTATGGTTATTTTATATGATTTTGGCAGAACCTCAATTGTTCTCCGCAATATAAAGTCCCACAACGCTGTTTATGACCGCTACTGTCTCATCGAGAGTCTTATCACCCGCGAAATACATGGTAAGATCCTCCATTATAAGCTCAACGACAGCCTGTGCATAGTTGGGAACAGGCGCGGCATCATTTATCAAATCCTCCATCAGCGCAACGTCCGCCTCGGTGATATCTCGGTAGACGCCCTCGCTCTCGCTGTAACGGGTAAGGAAATCGTCGCTTGAAGAACCGGATGTACTTCCGTCGTATCTGTAGAAATAGTGCATCTTCATGCTCTCCTCCGCCGAAGCGCGGAAATTGTCGCGAATCGCCGATATACCGTGTCCGCCGCCGCGATTAACATTGTAGGTGAGCGTCGATTTTATAAACTCCCATGCCCCTTCGGCTACAAGTGAATCCGCATTTATTGCAAAGCTTACGCTGGGATCGAGCACCGCGCCGTTTCCGTTTTCGGTGGGATAGCCCACGAATGAGGTATCCTCAAAGCCAAAGGCAAACATGGCGTTCACAAGCTCTCGTGTATCATAAATGTACACCTCGCTAAGTAAGACTGTGTCCTCGCGGTATACCTTATTACGGTCGCTTTCGTAATCGGTGAGCGCATCTCCCGTAAGCGACTGCCTGTAGTTGAAATCCGCCGTGTTCTTTGAATATTCCAGCAGTCGTCTGAAGGTGGGGGTATCGAAGTTCGCAGTGCCCTTATCGGTGTCAACAAACTCATCCAGCGATAGCGCAAACAGCGTGTTGAGCATCTGCATCTGACTCATATAATCAAAGATGTACTTGTTCTCCGGAAGCGACTCCGCCCAGTCGAGAAACTCATCCACTGTCCATTTTTCGTATGGCACATTGGCGCTCTTACCCGCAATACTGCGCAGTGAAAGGGTAGTCACAAGTTCATTGAGCTCGCCGCCGCGCTCCATGGGCTCAAGCACGGAGTCAAAGAACATGGAGCGCTCAAAGCTCTCGTCCTCGTCCATCAGCGTGTACAGGTCCATAAACACACCGTTTTCAAGTAATGTCCCGCGATTGCCGAACTCCGACAGCATGACCACGTCGGGAGCAGTACCTGCGGTGAATTCATTAAGCAGTGTCTCCTCGGCAAGCTGATAGTTGTCGCTCGTATTATAGTTTGAATATTCGGTGAGCCGCACACGATAGGTATCGCTTGAACGGTTGAATCTGACCACCTGATTTTTGATGTCACCGTTGCCGTAGTTTATTGCAAAATCAATTATATAACGCTCGGGCACCTCCTCGTCGGATATACGCTTCAGGAGATACAGTTCGCGTATCGAGTTTCCGTCATTGTACTCGTAGTAATTGGCAAGGAACGTGTCCGCATTGAGCACCACCATACTGCTGACGCCGCTCTGTATGATGTCCGAGTTGACCCAGTCAAGCAGCTTCACGCTCTCGCCGCCTTCGTTATAGCCCCAGACCGCGCTTCCGTCGTCATAATAGGTATCATAACCGGGACCTATGTATATGGACGCATTGTTGAGCTCTATGTCGGGCATGGGCACATCGTCACCAAGCGCGCGCTTTTCAACGTCGATGTATTTGAACATGGATTCAAAGGTGTTGTAGTCGCGGTAGGATACATATACGCGCCCGTCCGCACTGACGCCCACATCGTCTATATAGCGCTCGAACGAAAGCTCGAACAGCTTCTTCATATCGGAATCAAATACGCCGATCAACGTATCGGTAACGATGTAAATATTACTGTCGCCGTCCACTACCACCTTTTGGATGTAAAAATCGGTAGCATAGCGGGAACTTGAAATGTCTGTCTCGAACAGCGGCTCAAGATTGTCGCACAGCACCGTGGACTCACCGTTCTCGTATTTTTGCAGGTCGTAATAGAAGGTCTCCTTCTCGTAGTCGAGGTGAACGGTAGCCATGATGACACTGCCGTCAATGGTGGGGCAGAGGTTGTATATCTGCTGCTTTTGGGAGTCATACTCGGGAAGCGCCATCTCGGTGTATTCGCCCGTTTCGGTGTCGAGATCAAGTAAAAACCTGCGCATTTCATAGGGATCCTGACTTATTACCTCTGTACAGTCAAGTAATACGCTGTCCCCCATTGCGTACATGTTACTGATGCTGTAATCCTCGGGCAGTGTTATGTCGGTGGACTTGTAAACATTGGTCACCCGCGACTTTTCGGGGGCGGGCTTGGTATCGCCGCAAGAGGTAAGCGCAAGCGTACCGAGCATTGCCGTGGCAATAATAAGTGAAGTTATGCGTTTTTTCATATAATTTGCTCCTTTCAAGCTCACTTAATTGCTTTAGACGAATAAAATCCCATTTTGTTCCGTTCTTCATATGTAGTATTTAAATTATAACATATGATTTTACATTTGTAAAGCGTAATTCGGGTTTATTTACAGATAATTCACAGCGTGTGGGGTTGCTTTTACGCCTTCGGCGTGTTATAATTGGGATATAATAAATTATCGTTTAGCCGAGGCGAGCAGGGGTGTCGGGGGCGGATTGCATCGGCGTATGAGAGCAAAGCAGCCCCCCGACCCGCGCCGCCCGAAGGGCGGCACGGAAAGCGGGGTGTGGGGCAGCCGCCCCACGCCGATAAACGATGATTTAACACAATGCCACTAACGGAGACACCATGAAAAAAGCTATCATAATCACAACGACCATATGCATTCTGCTTATCGCGGCTGTCGCCGCGGTGCCGATGTACATATTATCGGAAGAAATGATTCCGACTCCCGACAAGATCATATCCGACACGCTTGATACCGCCGCACGCGATAATGTCGCCGCGCCGACGGACAGCGAGACCGAGCCGCCGCCGGAGCCTGTTGAGATCACCCTCTCCTTTATCGGCGACTGCATGCTTGCCACCGATCGTGGCGGGGAGTATCAGGGCTCATTCAACCTGTTGGCAAAGCAGGTGGAGCCGTCCTACTTCTTTGAAAACTTCATCGAGCTTTTCGAGGATGACGACTGGACAGTGGCAAATCTTGAGAACGTATTCACCGACAACCCCAATGTAAAGCCGCGAAACAAAGGCTATACGCCCGCGTATTGGTACAAATCCACAACTGCCAACACCGCTATTTTAAGCGCGGGAAGCATTGAGATCGTCTCCCTCGCCAACAACCATTCCGAGGATTACGGCAGTATCGGCTACGCCGACACCCGTGCCGCGCTTGAAGCCGCAAATGTCATGTGGGGCGACAATGACAACATTATAATGCTTGAAAAAGAGGACTTCACTATCGCGCTCTACTGCACCACCTTTTATTACACAGGCTACGATACAATAATCTCAAAGAAAATGGCGGAGATAGAAGCCGACTATAAGATCGTTTACTTCCACGGCGGCACCGAACGCGTACACGAGCCCGATGCATGGAAAGCCGCAGGCGCTCGTCGTATGATAGATAACGGTATTGACCTTGTCATCGGCGGTCATCCCCATGTGCTCCAACCCATTGAAATATACAAAGGCAAAACCATCGTCCACTCGCTCGGCAACTTCGTGTTCGGCGGTTCACGCAGTGAGGAAAACCGCACCATAGTTTACCGTGTAACGCTGACCGTCACCGAGGGAGAGCTTACCGACATTTCCGACGAGGTCATTCCCTGCTATGTTTACACCGACCTCTACAAGCCGGGCATTATTACCGATGAAGCGCATATTGCCGCGGTCAATTCATTCCTGGCAGGCGAGACCTCCTCGCCCATTGGATAATGACTATGGCAAACTGTAACCTCTGCCCGCGCGGCTGTGCGATTGACCGAAATACCGTCGTCGGCTTCTGCGGACAATCGAACGCCATACGCGTGGCGCGCGCCGCGCCGCACATGTGGGAGGAGCCTTGCATTTCCGGCAAAAACGGGTCGGGAACGGTGTTTTTCTGCGGATGTACCCTCGGATGCGTATACTGTCAAAATGCCGCCATCTCCCGCGGAGGCACCGCGGAGCATGGTGTTACTGTGTCTGCGGAACAGCTTGCAAAGACATTCATTAAGCTGCAAAATAAGGGTGTACACAACATAAATCTCGTCACACCTACGATGTTTTCCCCAACCATAGTCGAAGCGATAGCCATTTCACGGCAAATGGGTCTGACACTGCCAATCGTATACAACACAAGCGGGTACGAGCGCTGTGATGTACTCGGTAGAATTGCCGACAATATAGACATCTACCTTCCCGACTTCAAATATCTCTCCTCCGAGCTTGCGGCAAAATATTCAAACGCCGCCGACTACCCAAAGTACGCCAAAGCTTCACTTGAAATGATGGTAAAGCATATCGGCGAGGCGAAATTTGATATGAACGGCATGATGACACGCGGTGTGATCGTCCGCCACCTGCTCCTGCCGGGACAGCTCGCGGAGTCGAAGCGTGTGCTCGATTATCTTTACTGTGAGTACGGAAACAGCATCTACTACAGCCTCATGAGCCAATACACGCCGCTTCCCACTCTCGACGCGGCATGTTATCCCGAGCTTACGAGGCGTGTGACCACCTATGAGTATAAAAAGCTTGTCGATCATGCGGTCAGTCTTGGCATCGTACACGGCTTCGTACAGGACGGCAGCGCGGCAAAGGAGAGCTTTATTCCCGCATTCGATGGTGAAGGTGTGTAATAATATAAAGGGGCTGTGGCAAACAGCTCTTTTGTTTTTGCTGTAAATTCTCGTTTAGCCGAGGCGAGCGGGGGGTGTCGGGGGGCGGATTGCATCGGCGTTTGAGAGCAAAGCAGCCCCCCGACCCGCGCCGCCCGAAGGGCGGCACGGAACGCGGGGTGTGGGGCAGCCGCCCCACGGCGCTAAACGATAATTTATCCAAATTCCACCACACCCAACCGAACCTTTTTCCGCTTTTCCGTGTCTTTATATATGAAACTGCAGTTCACATCACACGAGAGGAGGCGATAACCTTGGATGAAATCATGACAAAAGCCGTTGCCGATACCCTGTCGGGCAATACCGAAGCATACTCGCTTGTCGTACGAGCCTATACAGACAAGCTGCTTTCGGCAGCAATGTATCCGCTTCGGGCGACAGTATAATCTACGACGAAGGCGGAGTCGAAGTGCTTGAAACAGGCGTATGGGGCACACGCGGTGAGGAAAACCGAATTTTCGGGGTCAAGCCCTTCCGTTACCTGCAAATGCTGCTCGGCACGCTGTGGGATAAGCGTTGGGCAGTGGGCTTCTCCGAGGTACTGCAGCACGAAAACTATCCCGACGTCAAGATAAAAGTGACCGTCACCGACGGCGGCTCTATCGAGACCCATGCTGGCATGTTTGATGATACCCTTCATCTGACGCTTGACGTTTATAACGAAAAAGAGCCGATAAGCAAGTATTTCTACAACTACACCGACTGCGGCACCAAGGAATATTGGTTCGCAAAGGGCGTTGGCATCGTACGCTTCAAGTGTACCTGGGGCAAGAGTCTCGACTCCGATGCACTTCTCACCGAGTATCGCGTCATCGCATATGACGATGAAATGCTCCCCATCCATATCGGCAACCGCTGGCGTTATGAAGAGCAAAATCTTACAAACGAGGGCTACATCGCCCGCCGCGATTACAAGATCATCTCGGGCATGAGCGGTCGCTACCTTTTAGCTGACCATCAAATGTTCACCTTTAGGGGCGACGTCTCCGCCTACGATACATTTAAAGCAGAGCTTGCCAAATAACAAATGTAGCTGTCGCATTTAGTGCAAATACCGCATAAATACTCACAATAAACATATAGGAGTTGTTGCATTAAGTGCATAATGTGCATAAGAACTCGATATGAACCTGTAGGGGCGATTCACAGCAGACTTCGTCTGCTTCGCCCGTCCGAACGTTAATATCATACCGAATGTACGGGCGCATCGTGATGCGCCCCTACGAGTTTACGGTGTTATACACATTATACGTTTAGTGCAACAGCCCCTACGATTTGTGAATGTTTTTTGCAGAACATACGCTATATACGACAGCCTAATTCCTATCAGAATCCCAGCAGTGCATACACCACTGCCACGACAAGCGCGGGCAGGAGATTCGCCACTCGGATGGTATTCTTCCATATCAGATTAAGACCTACACAAAAAATCAGTGCCGAGCCGACAAGCGACAGATTACCGAGCGCCGCTTCGGTGAGAAGAGGCTCTATAAGCCGCGCAAGCAGCGTAAATGTGCCTTGGAAAATCGCCACGGGGATCGCCGAAAACATACAACCGATGCCCATGGAAGATGCCATTACAAGTATGATTATAAAGTCAAGTAATGCCTTCGCGGCGAGAATGGTGTAATCACCGTATATGCCGTCCTTCACCGAGCCGACTATCGCCATGGCACCGATGCAGACAGTCATCGTAGCGGTGATGAAGCCGTCAAGGAAGCGTTCATCCTTAGCATTGCCGCTTTTGACCTTCAGCCATTTACCGAATCGCTCCATCAGCGCATCAATATTCAAGAGCTCGCCCACAAGCCCGCCTATGGCGATGCTTATTATAAACATCATCGTACCGCCCGATGTGAGCTTACCGTCCACGACGGTAAGCATCTGCTCCATGACTCCCGCAATTCCGATAAACAGCACGCAAACTCCCGTGGCGCGGGTGATAGTCTCCTGTACGCGGGGTTTTAACCACTTTCCGCCGAACAGCCCCAGTCCGCCTCCGAGGATTATAGCGGCAACATTTATAATTGTTCCAAGTCCGATCATTATGTAAGTATCCTTCCTCCAAAAACAACACCCGCCGCAAGCCATCGCTGCGATGACCTGCGGCGGTTTGCATTTGGTTTACTTAGTCATTACCACGCCTTCTTCCCACAAGTCATACTGACAAACGGGAACATCGTATACCGATACTGTAATGTGGCAGTTTTCGCGTGCAGTGAAGCCTGTCATACCTGCGTAGCCGATAACATCGCCCTTAGTGACCGTATCACCGACCTTTACCGCAGCCGAGTTGAGGTGTGCATACCAGCTCTTGAGTCCGAGACCGTGGTCGATAACGACCATATATCCCGACAGATCAAGATATCCGGCGTACACTACCTTACCGTTGTTCATCGCCATGATGCTTTCATTGGATTTTACTATATAGTCACAGCCCTGATGGCGATAGGTCTCGCCTGTACCCGAGATCGTGCAGTAACGTCCGAAACCGATCTTGACCTGACCGTCTGCCGTACCCTCGAGGAAATTGCCCTCCCAAAGAGGTGTAGGCTCGGTGACGGCTACGATGGGAGCCATCGTATCGCTGAAGTTCTTCATAGTTGTTTCGGTTCTGGTCTGATTGGCAATCGTCGCGCTGATATCAAGGAAGGAGTTGCCGAAGGTTTTGGGAGTAATATCAAGGGTCATATCCTGTGTTACCTCGCCGTAGGAGCAGGTAAACTTGACCTCGGTGCCCTCAAATTCCATGGGGACCGGAACGAGCGCACGTGTATATTTTCCATCCTCGAAGAAGGTGGGAGTAAAGCCGATATCGGGCTCGCTTGCGAAGGTTATAGCCGAAGGATCATCGACATTCTTAGCGGAGATGACCACAAATTCTCCCGGCTCTATCTCGGTCTCGCCGAGATAGAATACTGCGGGAAGCAGTATCTTTGCCTTAAACTTATAGGTCGCCGATCCGTAGCAAGCTTCGAGATCATTCTCGTACCACTTTGCCTCAACAAGCACATCGATGGTCTTACCTTCAAGTGAAGCGTTGGCGATGTTGTCGTAGCTGTCGCTGTATACTACATTACCGTTATCGCTTATAGTGACATTGCAGAAGTCGGGATGATCGTCAAAGGAAAGTGCAAATGCACCCTTCATCTGGTAAACGATCTCGGTGGGATTTTGTACCGCCACATCATCAAGCGCCACATAGTCGCCGCTGTAGGTCTGATATACCCACTCGCCCTCGGTCGGAACTATTGCGCGCTCCGAAACCGTCATAGTCGGGAATGTGGTCGTGTCATACAGCGAACGTGCGTATTTTGTGGACAGGAACGCTTCGGCGTCCGCTTCGTTAATATGATACGCGGTACCGTTGGCATCCACAAAGTAAGCCTCACCTGCATTTTCGGTAAAGTAATACTTATATATCTGTGTACGGTCATAACTGTAGTATTTGAACTCGAAATAATCGGCTCCCACAAGCGGCTCGGGAAGCGACGGCTGTTCGATGGCACGCTCGTTTATCTTTACAAAGCCTTCGATATCCACAGCTTGCGCCGCATTGTCCGACATAAGCGAATATATGTTTCCGCCAACATCGGTGATCTCCAGCTTTGTAATGGTTTTCTCATCTACCGGTGCATACTGCGCGCTGATATAATTGCCGACCGCAATATATGTCGGAATGAATATCGCGGCTATAACAGCTACAAGAGTGAGTATATTAGCAGGTTTGCTCATTTATCTGTCCCCTTTTTTTGGTTATAGTTGTCCTTATAATGATATTATACAATATTTTTTGGCGTAGGTCAAGCATATTCCGAAATTTTGTGAAAAAAATACGTGGGGCTTTCGCCCCACGCATCCTTTCCCGGCTCGACTGCCTCGGCTCAACACAGCAATTGCCATTACAGCTCAGCAAGCAGTTGTTCCACTTGTACAAGCTTCTCTATGAAGTTGCGTTCGGTGAAGAAGTAGTGGTTGGAGGTCTCGTAGCCGATGAGAGAGGATTTTTCCATAAGTGAAAGCTGCTTTCGGCACAGCTCTCGTTCGGCGTTGAGAAGCTCGCGCAATTCTTCCTTTGATGCGGGAAGCTCACGTTTGGCACGGGCGTATTTTGTATGGATGACGTCCGCGTGGAGCTGGAGTGCGGCAAAGCGTGCAAAAAGTGCAAGCTCACGTATCTTATCGTCATGCGCCGCAGATTCGAGGATATCGCACGCCTCGTCCCATGCCGTGAGCAGTTTTTCAAACTGCGAGAGGTATACCTCTATGGGGTACGGATTTGTCCATTGCTCATAATCGTCAAAGGAATAGCAAACCATGGTCGATTCGCAGTCTCTCGGCTCAAGGCTCCACAGGTTGGCAGGACCCAGGTTCTTCGGCGAATTGTATATAACAGGCACGCTGAACGGATACTCACGGAAGCCATCGCAGAACAGCTTAACGGCACGGTGTACTGTTTTGTCATAGTCTCCGAACTGCTTTTTGTACCATTTTTCGATATCGAAATTTTCGGGATCGGACATATAATCTGCGACAATATCATAGGTGATGGACGGATATCCGCCAAGTGTCCAGGTCAGCATCACATTATCCACGCCGATCTTGTGAAGATTCATGAGATGCTCGACCTCAATGTCGAATACAGGCAGGTAAGGAACGCATGAGCACTCCCAACTGCAGCTCATCTGTACCTTGGCGTACAGCTTGTGGCCGTATTTCGCCGCCGTGCGAAGGACATATTCGGAAACGTCGCTGGGTCCCGGGTTGGAGATGGAATAGTCGCTTATCTTATACTCCACGCCGCCCTTGTTTATGAGCTTGCAGTTTTCGCTGACCTGCATCACCGAAATCTCGGGATGGAGCGTCTTGAAAGCGTGGTCTACCTCCTCATAGCTCCAATTGCGTGCCGGACTCCAGCCCCAGGCGTAGGTCATGACCTCGGCATCGCTTCCCGCGTCGCGTATCGCTTTGTGCATGATGTTGTTGACAAGCACGGGCAAAGTATCGTTGGGCAGGTGGGCGCATCTGGGACAGTTGCAATTCTTTTTGCCGCCGGAACGGCAGGAGGTATAGTTTTCGCTCATGGTGATATTGAAGATGCCGCCAATCTCGGGAATATCCTCAAACAGGTCTCTTGTAGCGGAATACAGGTACTCCTTCGGCTCTTCTGTCTCAAGGCAGAGCGAAACATAGCTACCTACTGTACGTCCGCCTATCTCCGGCTTGCCGTAAGCCTCAAAAACATCCCGCATAAGCGCGCGCGGCTCGTTGAAATAGAGATATATCTTGATACCGCGCAGCGCCGCACGTCTGATAAGGTCACGCAGATTTTCACGGCGGAGCTTATAGTCACGGCTCATTTCAGGGTCGAAGCGGTAGGGAGAAAGGCTCGACAGTACGCCGTGCACAAACAATGCGTTCACGCCCTGACGCGCGTAGCAGTCAAGCAGCACGTCGGGCAGATGGCTGCGTGTGTCCTCGATAAACGCATCACCGCAGGGGGTCAGAAATCCGTGCGCCATGCGGATGCTTTTATCGGCGCTTGTCACATATTGCGGCTCAGTATCGGTTGTATCGGTAAAAAAGTCGAACATTACACGCTCGGAGGTGTTATATTTACGAACAAGCTTTGCGATCTCCCCGGTCTGCGAAAGCTCCGAGTCTGTAAGCGGCGAATATTTGACCGTTTCGCATTCGGGCTTCATTCTTCCGAGCTTAACGCCGAGAAAATCGTCCTTTTCAATAGCAAATTCCAAACGCTCGGGTGTAAATCCGATGAGTGTACAGAGTTGTTCATAAGGCAGCAGATGCCAGTTGTTGCGTATGATGGTTATGTATCCCTTAGTAAGCCATGCAGGATCTATGGTACCTGCGCGCAGTCCCATGCGAAGCGCCTCGCGCTCAACCTCGGCAGAGGTGCATCCAAGCACCTTAGCGATATTTGCCGTGGGAGCCATGCGGTAGTTTCTGAAGATGACCGTCTGCCAGCGAGTTGGGAAATTATTTCTTTCGGGAGTGACTTTTTTGATCTCCGGGAGCATATTTTACCTCCATACATTTTTTTGCTAACATTCTATCACACCACAAATCTGTTGTCAATACATTCCACAAAATCTTTACATTATAATCAATTTGTTTAATATTATCAAGATATAGTTTCATAAAAAATTGCCGCGCCTCCAAAAAGGGCGCGGCAATTAAATTATTTAAACAGCTTCTTGATACGCTCAGTCGCTTCTCTCGTGCGCTCACGATCGCCGAATGCAGTTAGGCGGAAGAAGCCCTCGCCCATTGCGCCGAAGCCCGCGCCTGGAGTGCCGACCACATTCGCCTTGGTGAGCAGGAGATCGAAGAACTCCCATGAGCCCATGCCGTTCGGGCACTTAAGCCAGATGTAGGGAGAGTTCACGCCGCCGGTGTACCAGATACCGAGCTCGTCCAGAGCTGCGGTAATGATCTTCGCATTTTCTCTGTAGTACGCAAGATTTTCCGCGATCTGTGCTCTGCCCTCGGGAGTAAATACAGCCGCTGCCGCAAGCTGTACAGGGTAGGAAACACCGTTGAACTTAGTGGTCTGACGACGGAGCCACATCTTGTTGAGGCTCATGCCGTCAGCCTCCAACTCCATGGGAACTACAGTCCAGCCGCAGCGTGTGCCGGTAAAGCCTGCAATCTTGGAGAAGGAGCAGAACTCGATAGCGCAGTTTCTCGCGCCCTCGATCTCGTAAATGGATCGAACAAGCTCCTTCGAAATAACAAAGGACTCGTAAGCCGCGTCAAAGAGAATGATAGCGCCCTTCTTGGTAGCATAATCCACCCATGCCTTAAGCTGTTCGTGATTGTACGCCGCACCTGTGGGATTATTTGGTGAGCAGAGATAGATCAAGTCCGCGTCAACGGAATCGTCGGGCATGGGGAGGAAATTGTTCTTTGCAGTACCGTTCATGTAAACGATGTTTCTGCCGTCCATGATGTTGGTATCAACATATACGGGATAAACCGGGTCGGGAACGAGCACGGTATTATCCTTTGCGAAAATATCGAGAATATTGCCAAGGTCGCTCTTTGCGCCATCGGAGATGAAGATCTCGTCGGCTTCGAGCGTAACGCCGTCCTCCGCCTTATAGTAGTCCTTGATGGCATCCTTTAAAAAGCCATAGCCCTGCTCGGGACCGTAGCCCTTGAAGGATTCCTTGACGCCCATTTCATCAGCCGCCTTGTGGAACGCATCCACCACTGCGGAGCAAAGCGGAAGCGTAACGTCGCCGATACCGAGACGGATGATATCCGCATCGGGATTCTGCGCCTTATATGCCGCGGTCTTTTTGGCGATATCCGAGAAAAGATAGCTTGCTTTGAGGTTCTTATAGTTCTGATTGATCTTCATTTTTTGTCTCCCTTTTGGAAAATTTCATAGATGTATACATTGTAACACACTAAAGCAAAAATTTCAATGTATATTTTATTAACAAGCGGAATTTTTTTACTTTGATCCGGGACAAAGGAAAAAGGACATTCCTTGTGAGGTTTACTCTAAAGGAACGTCCTTTTTTGTTACTGTGCTTGCTTGTCGCCGACGGCTGCACCGTAGACGATCTTCTTTATGCTGTCAGTCGAGAGAAAATACCGTACCGCAAGCTCCTCTATGGAGGCTCTGTTTCTGTATTGCTCGCGAATCTCATGGTTGCGCTCGGCATATTTCTGCTTAGCGCCGCTTCTGGTTCCCCACTCGGTCTTGCTTGTCTTGGTGGGAATGTAAATAAGATCGCCGTCTATGTATTTCTGTATTTCTCTTACCAACTCGCAGGGCAGAATATCTCTTGCATTTTTATACGCCATTTTGCTCTCCTCTTGTTATACACACGAAAAAAACTTACGGATATCGGCGGAAGATACCGATATGACTTCTCGGAGACTCGTCGCCGAGCCTCCGCGAAGCTGTATAACTCGCGGATCGCAGATACCTGGAGGATCTTCAATCCGAGGTTATACCAAAATCACCTTATTATTCGTCATTTGAAAACCACTCCTTTCCTTGTTAATATAGTGTGCCCGTGGTGCCGGTCACAAATACATTGTAATACATCTGTAGAAAAAAGTCAATAGAAAAATTGAATATATTTGATTTTTACTTTTTTCACAATGAAAATTATCGTTCATACGTCACGGCAGCTGTTCGTACATTTGAATGGGCAGTTCAAGTTTTTTATTCTACTATATGGGGGCTTTTTTGTCACTGTCCGTTTTTACCGGATCGGTTCAAAAGCATGTGTAACAGCGCTGTGTTTGTTATTCGGGGGACGCTATTAAGCATCAGTCTCGGCAGAGCTTGCTCCCGTATATGGAAGCAGCTCATACCCTATCCAGCGTGCGAGATGGCGCGCGAATACCATGGCATCGGTGATATCCACATTGCCGCTGTTGTCAAGATCGAGCGCATCCAGCGCTATGTCGGCGTAGCCGCTCCAATTTGCAAGATGACGCTGTAAATACGCAAGGTCGATGGAATTGGTTTTGCCGTCCGCATTGGCATCACCTAAGATTTTGGTTTCCTCGGTCTCCTCTCCAAGCGATATAGTATAGCGGTTGCTCTTTTTGAAATAGCACTCCTGTATGGTGGAGTAGTATTCCACGGTGATCTCGTTGGTTTCGGGGTAGAAATACATCATTGCTACCATGCCGGAGGGCTTCCAGTATGCATCAACATACTGCGGGTTAATAAGCAGTTGGGTAACGGTATTTCCGTTAACGCCCTTGTCCTGCCGCATCATTATGTCATCGCTGGGGTCATGACCACCGAGGATCAAAAAGATGTTCTCATACTTGGAGAATACATTTTCCCAAAGCTCCGCGCTGTCGTAATCAACGTTAGCCATACTCGGATTGCACGCGTCATCACGGGTCAGCCGTGTTCCGCTGTGCGAGCAGAGGAAGCTATGGATACTTACTATGACCTTGTGGTCGTGATAGGTGGTGAGCACCTCATCGACCCATTCAAGCTCAGCATCACCTAAGGAATAGTTGAGATTCAAAAGCAAATACTTGTCGTCACCAACTTCAAGAATATCGTAGGAGTTGTTTACATCTTTCTCAGCATAGAAGCCCATGGTGTCACGCATATAGTCATCGTTTGCAAAATATTCGTTAAGCTTTTCCGCCGTGTCATGGTTGCCTCTGATAAGCGAATAGGGTATTACGCCATCCATTTGGCTTATCGCCGCCTGCGCCGCAGTCCATTCAGCATCGGTATTATCGTCCGTAATATCTCCAAGACCTATAACATATCGGATATTCTTACTTTCCCGATTATCGAGTATCCAATCATAAATGGTGTCCAGTTTCTCGGGATAGTCGCGTGCGATTATCTGTGTGTCACCCACAACCGCCATGGAGTAAGCATAGCCCGCAGGTACAGACTCCATGTCCACCCAACGGTCAACAAACTCAAGGTCGTTTCCGGTGTCGGAGGCGTCGGCAATATCCGAACCGGAAGCCGCATTTTCAAGGTCGTAGTGAGCGATAGGAGTGTAGCTGACGCCGCTTACACCATTATTATACAGCTCAGCTACTTCATCTGCGGTGAGCGCTTCACCGTACATAACCATTTCCTTCAGCGCGCCGTGGAAGTAATCGTCGTTACCGGGGTCACGGGTACCGCCGAGAACAAAAGGTTCTGCCAGTATTGCGGAATCGTATGTATAGCCAAGTGCGCCCGTAACGCCTTCACCATCATTCAGATAACATGTAACCTTGTTTGTTTCGGCATCAACTGTAAATGTGAGCATTGCCCAATCGCCTGTACGCACGTCTATGCTCTTAAACTGCAGCGGAGTATAATTTTTGCTGCTTTCGGTAGCCGCAGCCACTCTATGGTAGAAACGCGGCACACCGTTTGCTTGAATATCTATAATAAAGCTGGGGTTTGTGTTGTCCTTCCAGTTTCCCCATACCGCGCCTGCCGCTGTTCCGATCTCCTCAGGTACATACAGCCACAGGGAATATGTATACGGAAGTGCGGAAAGCGAGCCGTCTGTCACATAATACGGGTCGTCGGTAAAGCTCATACCGTCGCTTGGAAGTGACACGTCATCCCAAATAGCGTAAAGTGTGATATTTTCGAATACCTTTATTGTGGTATCCGTAATAACCTCGCCGTCCCTACTGAGCGCCCAGCCTTTGAAATATTTACCGTAAGGAAGCTTAAAGGTACATGCGGGAAGCGTGTATTCTGCACCGGTCGTTAGGCTTCCGTACGATTTCATCGTTCCGTCTCCGCCGTTTGCATCAAAGGAGACCGTAAGACTGTCGCTCATATAATAAAAATGATGACCGTTACCCGAAATATCGGAAACCGTTTTGCCTGCAGCCGCCGATTCGAGATCAAAATGTGCCATAGGCGTTATCTGAACAGAATCAACGCCGTCACTGTATATGGAGGATATCTGCTCCGATGTCAAAACCTCACCGTACATCACAAGCTCGCCAATAGCGCCCTTACAGTATGCTGTATTATCCGTGCGGTAATCGCCGCCCAGTATCAATGCCTTGGAAAAAGTCTCATCATTGTATGTCCATGCAGGTGTAAATAATTCGGTAATCGTTCCGCCACTTGAATAGTAGCACTCAATACCGTTAACATAGCATCGTACACCCTTTGAATCTGTATTTACGGTCATGGCTACATGTGTCCATTCTCCATTCTCAACATTAATGGCTGTTCCATCAGCATAGCTGCTGAATACTATCGGACCGCATGTTTTATGCACTCCATTTGCATTGGCGGTGCAATAGAATATATTCGGCTGTCCATTTTTATTTACACCAAAAGTAAATCCATGTTGAATACTTTCATCATCAAGCCGATATGATCCTACAATAACACTGTCAGCGCTCGATCCGGGAATTTTCACCCATGCAGAAAATGTTTTCGGCTTATTGTCGACTAAAGAAGATTCCATAACATATATATCATCCGCCGTAAATGTAAGACCGCCCTCGGGTGCCGCCGCCGAAACCGCCGCGCACATAAACACAGCCATTAATGCGATTGCCGCGATAACAGCGACATAATGAAAAAGTATACAAATTTTATTTTTCATAAACCCAAAACCTATCCTTTCTGAACAATGACACAGTATAATTATATCATGATTTTTCCTCTCTGTCTTTGTTTAATCCAACTTATAATTTATACAATATCGCAAAAATGTTGCAACTGAACACAAATAAACTATAGACATTTTCAAAAAAGCACAGTATATTGATACCACTCATATCGAAAGGAGTCACCGACATGACCTTCAAGGATCCGATCAATTTCTGCGCGAACATTGAAGAATAAAATAAAAAAATGCCGTCTCAACGTTGTTTTCACGTTGAGACGGCATTTTTTAGTTCTGCACGCTTTGCGAATCAATACGCACTCAACCGCAGATACTAATTCGGGGGTGATAAACATGCTCTACGCAAATCTACGCGAGCTGGTTCGCCGCAGTTCAAGCAGTCGGCGATTTTTCTTCGGTCTGCCCGTCCCGCTTCAGCTGAAGCTCAGCGAATATGATGAGCACATCCGCAGTGCCGCCGATCTGCACAGATACGCGGAGGCTGTTGAAAAGCATGAGCACGCGGTCGAGATCGGCGACATGCTTCTGAAATAGTGACGATCTTCGAGGGGGCTTAACCGTTAAGTATACGGTCTCTGAAATATCTGCCGATAGCGCTCAAAAGCCTGAGCGCTTCGCTCTCAACCTCTTTAGGCAGCGCCTGCATTCCGCGGAAGCTCTCAAAGGACAGATTTCCTTGGTAATTAATATCTCTGAGCGCTTCGAGCATAGCATCGTAGTTTGTACGGTTGATATTCCAGCCTCTTGTCTGAGTATAAGGGATCATATGCGAATCGTTTGCGCCGTCGTTGTCGTGGATGTGGAGGCAGGTGAGACGGTCGCCGAGGATGGTTATGTATTTGTAAAACTCACCGCCGCCGCAGTTTGCGTGACCGATGTCAAGGCAATAACCGAAGCACTTCGCGCCCGCTTCCTCATTCAGCTTGTCGATAAGTATCGAGTCGGCATACATGTCGGCGTAAGAATTTTCAAGGCAAATGATAACACCGTATTTCTTTGCCGCGGGCATCATCTTTCTGTACATTTCGAGATTGACCGCGTTCTCCTTGGCAAAATCCTTACATCTGAACGGATGCACTACCAGCGCGGGACATCTCAGGAACGCGCACACCGCCAGCGACTTTTCGACGACCATGACCATATAGTCATTGACCTTGTCATTGCCGTCCACATATACGGGGAACGAGGAATGTGTCTGGGAAAACACGAGACCGCTGTCCTCCATAGCCTTTTTGGTGGGTGTGAAGTATTCGTAAAGCTCCTCAAGGCTCTTATCCCAAAAATCGTTCAGCTGATCTTTCACGATAATGTTACCCGGGAGGAAATGATCCATATTGTAGTCGATCGCTTCGAATCCGCATTCTTTAAGGTGCGAGAAGCACTTATAAAGATATTCGTAATCGGTAGTGCATTCGTTGAACAGGTCTCCCGTTTGTGTGGAAATTTTCAAAATTTTGTTATCCATGATCGCAGTCCCCTTTTTTGTTAAAATTTATCGTTGCACAATATTCATTCGCTATTCTTCTGCGTATAATGATAGCACAAAACATAGGCTGTGTCAAGTTGAAAAAGAAAAAGTACAGTAAGGGTGCATCCGAATAAGGATGTTATCCAAACGAGCCGATTGAGAGCAAAAGAAGA
Organism: Clostridia bacterium; assembly: GCA_017482055.1. Classification (GTDB taxonomy): domain Bacteria; phylum Bacillota; class Clostridia; order Oscillospirales; family CAG-272; genus Flemingiibacterium. The sequence goes on along the minus strand of JAFUOH010000019.1, from coordinate 83 downwards.
AGCACAGAATTCGAAATGGGTTCTGCGCTTCTTCTATGTAATGCTGAATACTCATACTATCTGATTTTTCCCGATTTGGCTTT
>JAFUOH010000018.1 GCA_017482055.1 Clostridia bacterium | reverse complement strand
GTGTTAAATCCACTCGTAGGGGCGATTCACGAATCGCCCGTATCCCGACAATAAACAATACAGATAATAATTGTGTTTTTTGTTTGGTTAAACGGGCGATTCATGAATCGCCCCTACGGATGGCGGCAACTTATAAACGATGATTTACCGCACAAACAGAAAGGACACACCACCATGACCGATGCAGTAGCATTAATACGAAAGCGGCTGTCAAGCCTGTCCGATGCGGCAAAACGTATTGGCTCATACATACTCGCTGACCCGCAGAAGGTCACGGGCATGACTCTTAAGGAGCTGTCCCGCGAGCTTTCGGTGTCGGAGGGAAGTATTATCAATTTTACCTCCCGTCTCGGTTTCGACGGATATACCTCAATGAAGCTTGCCATTGCACGGAGTCTTGCCACAGGTGAACGTCTGTATTACGCACCCGCCGAGCCTACCGACAGTGCCAAGGAGGTCATGCGCAAGGTGCGTGACAACACCGCCGATGCCCTGCGTGCTACCTGTGAGTCGGTCACTGACCGCGAGCTCAGCGAAGCTGCAAAGCTGCTCATGGGCGCAAAGAAGCGCATCGAGGTATACGGTATAGGTTCTTCCGCAATGATAGCCGAGGACGCGGCGTTTCGTTTTATGAAATTGGGGCTTCCGGCATCAGCGGTACGCGACAGCTACATCGGCGGCGTATCAGCGCTGATGCTGGATACCGACTGTGTGGCGCTCGCCGTATCCTATACGGGACGCACCCGCGATCTTATAAAAACCATGTCTATCGCCAAGGAAAAGGGCGCTAAGACTATGTGCATCACCTGCTATGCGGACAGCCCTCTCGCCGAGCTCTGCGATATCTCACTTATCGCCGTATCCGGCGAGGCTGTTGTAAACAAGCTTGCTACGGTCTCACGTATCGCACAGCTCATGCTTGTGGATACTTTATGTGAATACATCTCCTCCCGCCGCAGTGACGACAGCGCTCGTCAGCAGAGCGAGATCATTGACGCTTGGGGAGACTATTGGATAGATGGTCAAAATCACGAGTGATTTTGACCATCCGTCGGAGTGAAGTATTGCCGCTTTGCGGCAATGTGATTTTTTGGTTTTGAGTATTATTTTTGGAGGTTATGTTTTTACATGGAGAAAATTTATGATATCGCTATTATCGGTGCGGGCGTTACGGGAGCTATGCTTGCCCACAAGCTGGCAAAGTATAAGCTGGATGTTGCGGTGCTGGAAGCGGGCTGTGACGTGGCAAGCGGTGCTTCACGCGCCAATTCCGCTATCGTTCATGCCGGATTTGATGCGGCGTGCGGAACGCTTAAAGCTAAGCTGAACGTACGCGGATGTGCTGAGCTTCCTGTACTTGCAAAACAGCTCGACGTGCCCTACAAGAACAACACCTCGCTCGTTGTTGCTTACGGTGAGGAGGATGAAAAGATGCTCGAGGTCCTGCTTGAACGCGGACGCAAAAATGGCGTTCCCAAGCTTGAGATAATTGACAGCGCTCGTCTGCACGAGATGGAGCCGAGTCTCTCCCCCGAGGCAACCGCGGCACTTTATGCTCCCACTGCGGGCATCATCTGTCCCTACGATCTCACAATGGCGGCGGCGGAAAACGCCTGCATCAACGGCTGTGAGTTTTATTTTGACTACAAGGTCGATAAGATCGAGCGCGATGGCGATATTCTGAATATCTGCGCCGGTGACAAAACCATCCGCGCGCGTTATGCCGCAAACTGTGCCGGCGTACACTCCGACGAGATCGCACGCTTGATTGATCCGGAATTTCCGATCAAGCTGATCCCCCGCCGCGGCGAGTATATGGTACTCGACAAAGCCGAGGGCAAGACCGTTTCGGCTACCATATTTATGGTGCCGAGCAAAGCGGGTAAGGGAATCCTTGTTTCGCCCACCGTTGACGGCAACCTTCTTGTCGGTCCCAACGCGCACGAGGTCGGATTCAAGGACGACACCTCCACCGAGGCAATGGGACTCGAGGAGATCTCACAGGGCGCACGCCGTCTGGTACCTTCCGCCAATCTCCGTGCAGTCATCACATCCTTCGCGGGTGTGAGACCTACCCCCGACACCGACGATTTTCATATCCTGCCGTCGGCGGCAGCGGGGAATTTCCTCAATCTCGTAGGCATCGAATCTCCCGGACTCGCGTCCTCTCCCGCCGTCGCAGAGTACGCCATCGAGCAGCTTGCAAAGATGGGCGTGACCCTTAAGGTGCGCGACGACTACAATCCCTTCCGAACCGAAAAAGGTCACATGAGAAAGCCCTTCCGCGAGCTGTCGAATGAAGAAAAGGCTGAGCTGTGTAAGAAGGAGCCCGCATACGCGAAGATCATATGTCGCTGTGAGACCATCACCGAGGGAGATATCCTCGCCGCTATCCGCCGTCCGCTGGGAGCAAAGACCGTGGATATGGTAAAGATGCGTACAAGAGCCGGCATGGGACGCTGTCAGGGCGGATTCTGCTCACCGAGAGTAGTGGAGATACTTGCAAACGAGCTCGGAGTCTCGCCGATGGATATAAAGAAGCGCGACTGCGGCAGTGATATCCTTTGTGATAAGACCAAATAAGAGGGGGATGACACAAAATGGAATTTGATACACAAAAACAGCTTGTGATAGTCGGCGGAGGTCCCGCAGGTCTGGCAGCGGCTATGGAAGCCTTCAGAAACGGTATCGCACCCGATGACATACTTATAATCGAGCGGGACCGCGAGCTTGGCGGCATACTCAATCAGTGCATCCATGCGGGCTTCGGTCTGCACATGTTCGGCGAGGAGCTGACGGGCCCCGAATACTCGGGCAGGTTTATCGAGGAAGTAAAGAACGCGGGTGTGGGGTATGTAACAAACAGCATGGTGCTGTCCATCTCCGACGAGCGCATTGTCACCTTCGTTTCCCCCGAAATGGGCTTTGTACGCATGAAGGCGGGCGCGGTAGTGATCTGTACCGGCTGCCGTGAGCGCACACGCGGTGCGCTGAATATTCCCGGCACACGTCCCGCGGGTATTTACTCCGCAGGTACCGCTCAGCGTTATGTAAACATCGAAGGCTTCATGCCGGGAAAGAGGGTCGTTATCCTCGGCTCGGGCGACATCGGACTCATTATGGCGCGCCGCATGACCTTAGAGGGTGCAAAGGTACTCCGTGTCTGCGAGCTTATGCCTTACTCGGGTGGTCTTGCGAGAAACATTGCACAGTGCCTCGATGATTTCGACATCCCGCTCTATCTCTCCCACACCGTCACCGAAATTCGCGGTAAGGAGCGCGTGGAGGGTGTCGTTATCAGCAAGGTGGATGAGAATCGCCGTCCCATCCCCGGCACGGAGGAGTATGTTGAGTGCGACACTTTGCTTCTGTCGGTGGGACTTATCCCCGAAAACGAGCTTGCAAAGCTGGCAGGTATCGAGCTTGACCGTATAACCGGCGGCGCTGTTGTCAACCAGTACAACGAGACCACCGTGAAGGGCATTTTCGCCTGCGGAAACGCGCTTCATGTACACGATCTCGTTGACTTCGTTACCCGCGAAGCATATACAGCGGGCAGATCGGCGGCTAAATTCATAAAGGACGGCGGCTTTGAGGTCGCAACCGGAGAGATCATCTGCAAGACAAGCGGCGGCGTGCGCTACACCGTACCGCAAAAGCTCATCAAGAGTGTAACAGTCCCCGAGGAGCTGAAGTTCTACATGCGCGTTGACAACATCTACAAGAACGTGAAGTTGGAGCTCCACGCAGGCGGCGAAACACTTAAAAGCGTTAAAAAGCGCTCCGTCGCACCCGGCGAGATGGAATCCCTTACACTCGGTGCCGCAGAGTGCGCAAAGCTGTACTCGCTTGGAGTAAATGAGCTTGAAATTACACTGCTACACAGCGAGGAGGAAGCAAAATGAAAAAGAATCTCACCTGCATCGTCTGCCCCATCGGCTGCCGGCTTGAAGTGACGCTGGACGACAACGGAAAGGTCGTCGATGTTGCGGGCAACACCTGTAAGCGTGGTCACGACTATGCTATGACCGAATTTACAGATCCCCGCCGGACGCTTACCACCACTGTTCGTCTCACGGGTTCTGACAGCGATTCGTTCCTCCCCGTCCGCACCTCCGCTCCCATCCCGAAGCCGAAGCTTTTTGAGGCTATGAAAAAGGTCAACACCCTGGAAGCCAACGCTCCCGTCAAGGTGGGCGACGTTATATGCGCCGATTTCATTGAGGACGGCATTAACCTTATTGCATGCAAGAACATAGATCAAGGAGATAGCCATGACAATAGCAAGAGATAAATTTTGGTTATTCGGCGTACGTGCTCATCAAGATGATATATTTCTCGGAAAGAGTACCGAGAAACGCAACTACAGATGGTCGCGCATCACTCCCGGCGAAGCGGCACTGATGCTGGACGTGCCCAACATGATAATGGTCAACTGCGACGGTATACCCGTACCCTTTTCCTGCGATGCTTACGGATATGCCGAGAGCTTCTGCAGAATGAAAAACGTGCTGTGGGGCGTTACGGGCTCAGGCGGCTTCCGTATCGGCAACGAGGAAAAGTTCGTCTGCGACCTGGCGGAAAAATACCCCTACATAGGCGGCGCGTTCATGGACGACTTTTTCATCAAATTCAAAAACGATCCCGACCCCAACGCTTCCGCGGAGGCACTGCTGTCCGAAATTCGTTCGGGACTTGATAAGGCGTGCCGTCCCATGGAGCTGTACGTCACCTGGTACACCCACGAGATCGAGGGCGTCGACAAAAAGCTGCTTTCCTACATCGACGGCATCACGCTTTGGACATGGGAGAGCAAGAATCTGCCTAATCTTACCGCCAACTTCGATATTATCGAAAAGAATTTCAAAGAACAGAAGAAGCTGCTCGGAATTTATATGTACGATTTCACCACAGGAATGCCGCTGACAAACGAGCAGATGGAGTTCCAGTGTGAGTTCGGTCTGGAAATGATGAAAAAGGGCAGACTCGACGGGATGATCTTCGAGACCAACTCGGTCATGGGCGTGGGACTCCCCAGCGAAATGTGGCTCAGAGAGTGGGTCGAAAGAGTCAAATACACAATATTACCCGATTAATAAAAATTATTGACAGAGGTACACATTCAATGGATGTTACAAAGCTTCCCAAGAAGGTTTTCAGCGGATACATTAAGTCCGCAGCTCATGTACAGGGGATCGCCACCGACGGTGAATATATGTACTATTCCTTCACCACCCGCCTTGTAAAGACCGACATGGAGGGCAATCTTATAGGCACCGCAGACGGTCTGACAGGTCACCTCGGCTGTATCGCATACAGCGACACCGACCACTGTGTTTACGGCTCACTTGAATGCAAAAATGACGGTATCGGCAAGGGAATCCTTGCAAATCTCGGTATCACCGAGCAGAATCCCGACGCATTCTTTCTCACCCGCTTTGATGTGAGCCGTATAACAAAGCCTCACATGGATGCTATCGGCGATGGGATAATGACAATGGTCAAGCTCACCGATGTATGCGAGGATTACTTATATGATGACGGGAACATCAAGCATCGCCACGGCTGCAGCGGTATTGACGGCGTGACCATCGTTCCCGATTTTATGGGTGCGCGTACTATTTTTGTTGCATACGGAATTTACGGAGATGTCGAACGCGAGGACAATGATGATCAGGTACTGATCGCCTTCGATCATGCCGCACTGCAGAACAAATTCGCTCCTATCCGTCAGAATGACAATAACGAGGGCGTCCGCGCCGACAGAAAGCTGTTTGTACACACGGGCAACACTACGTTCGGTATACAGAATCTTGAATACGATTCCCACACAGACTGTCTCCTTGCGGCAGTCTACTGCGGGAAAAAGCCGCAGTTCCCCAACCGACATATGTATTTCATCGATCTTTCGAAGCCTGTATATGAGGAGGACGGTAAGACACGGCTTACCCTTGCAAAACGCGGGCTTCCCCACGAATCGGGCATTTGGGGAAGCGACTTCGAGCTTGGTTCAACCGGAATGATATCGCTGGGTGACGGTTATTACTACTTCTCAAAAAGCGGCAGTGAAAAGGAGCTCGGAAACTATTCAAGCGTCACAATGTACCGCATTGATGGCACAGGCAATTTTGTGCCTGCCGAATAAAAAAGCATAAAAAAAACGGCAGATACCGTCGGATCAATTTCCGCGGCAGCTGCCGTCTTTTTAATACAGATATTTAAGCTGCGTTTCTTCCTTGTTCCACAGATATCCGAGCATGGTCATCTCGTCCTCGGTACGCAGATAGTATTTATAGGAGATCTGCCCCTTCTTGTCGGGAACGGGGTCGTCGTGAGTCACGTCAACAAACACCATCCTGCCGTCAAGCAGGATCATATTCCATGCGTGCTGATCGGGGCTCGTAGGAGATGTTCCCGTCACCACCGCAGAGCGGATACCCGCTCGCTTGCAAAGCATATTGAACGCTGCCGTATAGCCCTGGCAGACCGCGATACGCGCCTTCAGCGGACCATATGCAACACGGGACTCCAGCGGGATCGTATCGTCTACATAGTTTACATAGTCATACTCACAGTATAATATGAGATAATCGTGTATAGCCTTCACACGCTGTGCGGGAGTCATGCTTTCATCAAGTATCTCAGCAACCACCTCATCAGCCGATTCACACGCTTCGGCGTGGAACTTTTTCAATGTTTCGAGATCTTTCTCGTATTCGAGAATCAGCTTGTATGTACCGCTGCCGGGAATGTACGAGCATTTCAGCTCCGACGAGTAGAAGTACTCAAGATATATAATGTTAGCCATACGGTAATACGGGGTCCAAACATCTATTGGCAGTGTTGTTCTGAAGGTGAACTCCGTCATAAACTCGCGGTTTAACACATAAAAGAGGTCGATCATCTCTCCCTCGGTATCCAGCGTATTTACCGTGGCATTATCAAGCACTGCGTTTTTGAAATATTCATATGGATCCTCGTTATAGTCGATGACTCGAATGGCGATAGCGGCGGCTTCACTGCGCGATGCTGTTCCTTCACCATTGTATATCAGCCCTCCCGCTCCGTCGGGTATCCCTTTCAGCAGATACTCGCCGTACGCCGCCTTGGCATAGTCATCGGAGGTATCGATAAACGGATCCTCGACAGGTGCAGGCTCGATGCCAAGCGCCATGACCATCATCCGCGTCATTGCGGCGCGTGTAATAGGTGTTTCCGGAAGGAATCCCGCCTCAAGCTCCTCATCGGTGATAAAGCCCAGCGTGTATGCGAGACTCAGATACTCTGTCGCCCAGTTATCGGTAAAGATCTCATCGCCCACAGGCGTATCAAGATCAAAACCGATAGAAGAGAGAAGTATCTTAACAAATTCGGCATTGGATATTTCCCGCTCCGGATAGAAATTACCGTCGGGATAGCCGCTTATGACGCCAATTGTCACAAGTCTCATCACATCGTCATAAAACCACTTATCGGGAGTCACATCGGAAAGTGTCACGGGAGGCGCTGCGTCAACATCGGCATGCGGAGGCGCCGATGCTGTGATCTCGGCGGCTGAAGCGGCTGCCGTTGTCGATAACACTACTATCGACATCATTGCGGCTAATGCCATAGATATAATGCGCAGGGGGATATTGTGGTTCATTGATGCTCTCCGATGTATTTTATATATGTTCGTATTCAAAATATGCCATTCCCCGCTGATTTCGGACATGCAATGACATTTTTGAACGGCTGTATAAAATATTTTACCACATTAAAAAACTCTTGTCAACCGCTACAGCCTGCGTAAAAATTATTTTACAAATGTCCTGTTTTGGTGTTCTTTATTGCAAATATATGAACGGAGTGTTGAGAGTGCCGGGGGGCTCATGGGAGGACGCGCTTTTTTGAAAAAAAGCTGTGCAAAAAACTTTATTGACGCTTCGCTTAGCTCTCAGGTTTGGGGCGGGAAGCTTTTACTTTAGTAGAACAGCGCGATATGTCTTTCGCATATACCGCTTAGTATTTATATCCCGCGCTCTCGGCAGCCGGGGTCCCCTTCCCCGGCAACCACATATAGGTCCCCGTTCAATTTACGGAACAGCCACTCGGAGTGCATGGAAAAGTTGATTTTGTTAAAATG
>JAFUOH010000017.1 GCA_017482055.1 Clostridia bacterium | reverse complement strand
CCGCCATCCGTAGGGGCGATTCATGAATCGCCCGTTTAACCAAACAAAAAACACAATTATTATCTGTATTGTTTATTGTCGGGATACGGGCGATTCGTGAATCGCCCCTACGAGTGGATTTAACACCTAAACGATAATTTAACCCGATAATGCTTGGTTGGAGCCTTCGGATATCTCTAACCCCGAGCGTGGGTAGACATTGTCGGAGTTGTACTCAGCCAGTGGGAGCATCTCCACGGGCTGAATTGAGGTTACACCGGCAAATACGGGAACATTTGTATTGGTGACGGTGTAGTAGCCGTCTTTTTCGATCTGAAGTGTGTAGGTTGAATAGGGCTTTATGTTGCCGGGCACCTCGGAGAGGGCACGGGCGGGGGCGGGAAGCTCGATCTTGCTCGTCTTACCGCTCATGTCGGTGGTCAGCACGGTAAAGATAGAGCTGCCCGCAGGTTCCTCGTACATCACGGTGACTGCGGCTCCCGACAGCGGTATAGCGCCGCGCGCTGTGGACACGTTGACTATAAGATAGCCTACATCCTGTATTTGTTCCATAAAATTTCCTCCGTTAAAGCAAATTTTGCGGGGCATTGACAGTGTATGGCATCAGCGGGGGATTTGACACAAAACAGTTTGGATTTTTTACGCTTTTTGATAATAATTTATATTGGTTTCTTGAAGGATACAGTGAGTCGGGCGGATGTGATGAGGGCCCCGCTTGCCGGAGTCATGCAGGCTGCGCATTGTTTGATTCGTCGAAGGCGTTATATGACCTTACGGACGAAAAGATCGATACTTTCGACAAGCCGCTTATTGGAAAATATAGCCCGGTAAATACACCGGCTGTGCAGGCGTGGTACGACGACCCGGGCGTGTTGATCGAACGCTGCGAGCACCCGTTTCTCGCCATCAAAGGCGGTCACAATAACAAGAGTCACCATGGAAATTAAGAAAAAAGCTGACCGATAAATTCAAGTATGCGGAATTTCACCACCACATCGGGGGAATCACCCGTGATGATGCGCACCTGCGACGGCGTAAGTCCCGCGGCGACAAGCTCGGTTTCATCCACAGCGGCAAACGCTGCCACATCAGTCTCGGCGCCGATGCACAGCTTCGGGAAAAGCACGCACCACCAGTTCTGCCCCTCGGCTTCTCCGATCAGCACACGCAGGGAAGTGTAGGTTCCTGCGGGGAGTGTAATGTTACTGTATTCTCGGGTGGGATATTCCTCTTTTGTGAGCGTTACCGACACGGTGTATTTTGAGTCGTTGTCACGCAGTACCCGTTCGGCGGCGGATTCTATGACGGCAAGATTTTCGCTAAGCTTCGCTTCCGCAATGCTGCGGTCGGTGACATCATGAAGCAGTTCCGATACTGTGATGAGAATGCCGTCGCGTACCTTTAATTTGAGCGCTTGATCTTCCTCGGTGTCGGAATTGGCAAGTACGTGCAGGCGGATGACACTGTCGTATACCCCCGCTTCGTCGGCGGACGGCAGAGCTGCGGAAAGCGGCAGCATCAGAGCGGTGAGTATGGAAAATGTAAGTAAAAAAACGGTCAGACGGTTGTTCATTCGGCGTGTCCTTTCATAAAACAAAATCGCTTCTTTATTGCGGTGTAAGCATTATTGACCGCAAATAAAGAAGCGATTCGGTTTTCACTAATTTTTTTCAGTCATACCCGCAGTTGTGGAAATGTAACAGCGGTCGCAGGTGATAACTGAGTTATATTCGGGGCAGAGCATCCGTATGCGCTTGTCAAGTGACGTGCAAAGCTCGCCGTCACTGAGTTTACATTCGAACGGGACTGCCACATCGAAGATAAGATTGGTATGCGCTGCTCCTCGCACCACTCTGAAATCGTGCATGGAAAGCTCATAGCCGCATTCGACGGTGACCAAAGCGACGACTGCTTCCACCTCGCGGCGCAGCTCGGCGATCTCCTCGTCCCGCGTGATGACGGGGTCGAGATGTATAACAAGATAAATACCCGGCTCCCGTCTGAAATCAAGCTCAATATTGTCGGAAAGATCGTGGCTTACAAGTATATCCTGCTCGGCGGGAACTTCGAGATGCACCGAGGCGAAGATACGGTCACTGCCATAGTCGTGTACCATGAGATCATGATATCCCAGCACGCCCTCGTAGGACATAATCTTTTTGCCGATGGATGCCACAAGCTCACGGGAGGGCGGTGTGCCGAGCAGTGGGTCGGCAGTCTCCATAACAAGCCCGATACCCGATCTTATAATAAAGCATGCGACCGCAAGCCCGAGCCAGCCGTCAAGGTTGATGCCGCTGAATTTTGATATAAGCGCTCCCGCAAGTACCGCTGCGGTGGAGATAACGTCGTTGCGACTATCGGAGGCGGTGGCGATGAGTGCGGTGGAGCTTATGTGTTTCCCCACCGCCTTGTAAAAGAGACTCTGCCACAGCTTCACAGCAACGGATACGGTAAGGATAACAAGCGAGAGTGTGGAATATTCGGTTTCTGCGGGATGAATGATCGCATCTATAGAGCTTATAAAAAATTCAAGTCCCAGTACACATATAACCATTGAGACGATCAGTCCCGTGATGTATTCTATCCGTCGGTGACCGTAAGGGTGCTCTCTGTCGGCGGGCTTGCTCGCAAGCTTAAAGCCTACCAGCGTAATGACCGATGAGGCGGCATCTGCGATGTTATTGACGGCATCTGCAATGATCGCGATACTGTCAGATATGATACCTATGATGATTTTCATCACCGACAGAAGAATATTTGAAAGTATACCGACACCGCTTGCCGCCGATGCGCATTTTGTGCGCACATGGGCATTATCGGTGTCGCGGAAGTCTTTAACCAGTAAGGAGAGCAGCTTCAGATTCATAATTCATACCTTTCGGGTCGGAAAATATAATTATATACTATTGTATTATATCAATATGCTTATGTCAATATGTTTCCCTTGATTTTTACGGGATATTTTGGTATAATGGCAGTAGGAGAAAATTCGCACGGGAGGTATTTACATGCCAAAGGTAATCATGGTCTGCGGCAGGATCTGCAGCGGAAAAAGTACATATGCAAGCAGGCTTCACCGCGATAACGGAGCGGCGGTGCTTTCGGTGGATGAACTAATGCTCACTCTTTTCGGTCAGCACTGCGGTGATATGCATGACGAATATGCAAAAAGAACACAGAATTATTTGTTTTGTAAGTCTGTGGAGCTTATTGAAAGCGGGATAGATGTGATTCTTGATTGGGGATTTTGGACGAAAGCGGCAAGAACGGCTGCGAGAGAGTTTTATATGTCTCGCGGTATCATGTGTGAATTCCATTATGTTGATATTGACGATGATACATGGCGTGAACGAATAAAAAAGCGCAACGCCGAGGTCGCTTCGGGCGATGCGCTTGCTTACTATGTGGATGAAGGGCTTGCCGCGAAATTTGCGGGGCGCTTTGAACAGCCTGAATGTGATGAGATCGAGGTTTATGTAAAAATATAAGGTCGGAGACGGTTAAAGCTTCATTTTTTGTTATTGTCTGCTCTCATATTTTAAAAAACTTCATGCATGGCTTGTAGCTCTCGCATTCTGCTACCGATTCAAAACCATCTGCAACATGCTCGGGTGTGTGGGCGTCCGAACCGAAGCGGTAGGAAAGGTCATATTCGCTTGCAATGCACATAAGCTCGGCGGAAGGATAAACCTTGCTGATATCACCGCTTGACATGCGGTGTGTATTGACTTCAAGATTGACCCCGCGCTTTTCCATTTCAGAAAAGACCTCGCGTATGATAGCTTCATGATTTACGAGGTTAAATTCCTCTGTACGGAGCATAAAGCGATCGGGTCTTGAAACTATCCAGCGGTACATATCAATGTGCGCGATGGTGTTGAAGTAACCCGACTTCACCGCGCGAAGCGTATTCTCAAAGCACAGTGCAACATATTCATCTGCGGTAAACTCCGACAGCGGTCTTTCTATCAGCCCGGGAATGTGAAGATGGGAGGAGCCGATTATGTAATCGAAGTCGCCCTCGGCGAGGATCTCCTCGATCTGCGGGATGAGATTTGGATAATAGTCGATCTCCATGCCGCAGCTTACTTCTATGCGCTCGCGGTATTTGTCGGCAAGCTCACGCACTTTTTTGCAATATCTGCGTGTTTCACCCGTAGGTATACGGTCATCCGCCTTGAACTGCGGGAAAGGCGCATGGTCGGTGATGCATATCTTGCCGAGCCCCAGCTCAATGGCACGCTCTATAAACGCATCAGCCTTTGATTCCGGATGGAGCACGTTTGCATGAATATGATAATCGTAGTTGATCGAAGGTTTCATAGCTAAGCTTTATCCTTTCTGCCTATTCAAATATACTTACGCCAGGGCATACGGTCACGGAAAACAAAATAATGCTCGAATAATTTTGTGAATCGCCCGATAATAAAGCCGTTCAACAGGGCGCTGACAATAGTACCTATTCCGATGCCTTCAAAATGCATGAAGCCGAAGAATATAAATGACAAAATTATTGAAAACACAAGACTTGAAAGATCGTATGCTGTCTTTACACGGCTTATGACAATACCGCTTTTTGCCGATACTTCTTTTACAAACAGCTCGTAGGCTTCCGGCGGGATATATGTGTGGTAGAGCATCGACACACCGGCAGATACAAACAGCATGCCGAATATCAAAAACAGTATCCGCACTGCTATATGCTCACAGGGAATAAGCGCGGTAGGGATGAGCAGTCCGTCAAGTGCGAGGCCGAACAAAAATGCGGTCACGAACGAAAAAAGATATGATATGCGGAATTTTCGCACCACTATAGCGGTGAGCAGTATGATAAAAGCCTCAAATATGTACCCCGACATTCCGAAGGAGTAAAACGGCAAGGTCTCGGAGACCTTCAGGTGAATGAGATAGGACGGCGCCACGACCATGGAAACGCCGAAATCAGCGTGGGTCATAAGAGCGGTGCCGAGGGCGGTGGAGAGCACGCCGAAGATATAGGCAAGCTCGGAATAAAACGTTTTTTTCTGCATGATGCCTCCCATAAAACAGATCAGCTGTCGGAAAAGGATTCATAGCTGCGACAGCCGCGGTACTGTTAATTATTGTATCATGCATAAGTGATGTTGTCAAGCCGTATTTCGACATTTTACCACACTCTTCTAAAACAAAAGCCTCTTTACTCTTGACAAGGTCGGTACGGCGTGATATAATTTGTGTGAACTACTAAAACCTACCCATAAGGAGGTAATGACAGTGTTTAAAAAGGAGCATTTTAAAACTAAGGTCATCGTGGGCGCTGTGTGCGTGCTTGCCGCTGTGGCGGTATATCTGCTATATGTACCGCCGAGACCCGATATCACCTCGTTTTACGGGCTTGACCTGATCGTGATATGGTACCCGCTCACCTCGCTGCTGTACGGCGCGGCGGTGATGCTTGCCTGCCGCCGCGACTACGGCTATGCCGCGTTAATGGGGGCTCTGCACCTTGTGATCGCGATACTTAACACCGTTGTCCGTGACTTTGCGGAATTGCCTGCTGCGTTCGTATACACGGGAATCGCCGCGGCATCCGCCGTTTTGGTGTGGCTGATCATGCTTTTGTGCCGTGTCGTGGTGAACTCTTACCGACTGTATAAGGAAAAAAGCGGCGGCGCAAACAAAGCTTAAATGAAGTATCTCATAAAAACAGTAACAATATTCGATATCCCAAGAAGCTCATTTATTGACGATCCGGTATACGCACCGGGATATAAGAAAGATCCGCTTCGCCTTACGACAAGCGGATCTTTCTATTGGAGCTGGAAATGGGATTTGAACCCACGACCTATTGATTACGAATCAACAGGTCTAAATAGCTCCCCAATTAAGTCATTAATGAGCGTTTACAACCTTATTTTCGGTCATCATTGACCGAATCGGTAATTAATAACCGAATATCCCTCGGTTAAGGTCTGTTGATTACATTGCTATAATTATACCATAAAAATATGAATAATTCAATACGTTTGCAAGATTCATTATGAGAAAAAATAAGAGCAAATGTGCTGCTAAAGCTTAATAGGGTTTATTCAAACAAATATCAAGCACAAATATTCGTTGCTCGAACACCTTACCTATTTCCTTTTAGAAAAAAATATGTTATATTATATTCAGATGCAGGAAAAAGCATCTGAAAACTTTTTTAGGAGGATAATATTTATGAAAAACCTATTTTTAATTAAGAAATTCCAGAAAATGTACATCAAGTCTATTCCGCTATACTATTATATCAATGATGACAACGATTTATCGTTGTTAGCATATCCGCTGGTATCTCAGGATGAAGAAACAATCAAATTTGTCTATATATGCGTCAACAAGGGCGAAATCACTGTTGATATGATTGACGCTAGTTTTGAAATGCTTATAATGTTTGGAAACCACGTTGTGTCGAAGGTGATTGATGATAGTGACGATGATTATGAAAATCTAATTCACTTATTTCCACTCAATAAAGATAGTGGCGCAATAAGATGTTCAGAGAGTGATATAGATAATATCATAAAGAAGATGATTACGGCATACGGCAGGGAGACAGGGGATGCACTAATAGAGCCAACTGTTGATAGTTATTTGAGTTTAGCATATAATATTGCATCGGAGGCTATGGTTATCATACTTGCTTCTCTTGTTAATTTGTTATAATCTTAAAACAACAGTGTGATTAAGTTCGAAGAATACTTATGCCAGACGTTTTTCGTCTGGCTCTTTTTTCTTTGCATAAAAACAAAAAAGAGCCAGAGTGGCAGCTCTGGCTCTGAGTGGCAAACTTTGACTTGAACAAAAGAAAGGGAACATTAATTCTGTCAAGAGAAATGGCAGTTTCTCCTGACAGTCATAATATAACATATTATTTTTATTTCGTCAAGTGTTTGGCGAAAAAATTTTGACTTTTTTGAAAAAACTCACTTTTTTGCCCAAACTGCCGATACGCTCCATTTTTCTTATACCTTTTCCATCGTTTTACTAAAATAATAGAAAACGAGAAAGGAGGGCGTGCTTATGAAATGCCATATATGCGGTGCGCTTATAGCGGAGCAGACGGCTCATTCACCTTGTCAGCTCGGAGATAGTGAGCTGCGCTGCTGCCCTGACTGCGCGGAGAAGATATACCGCGCTCGAGCTTGCGGCTGCTTAATGACCGAGCGTGATGCCGAACGATTCATCAACGTGCTGGATGAAACGACCGTCAGCGACGTGCTCGGGAGATTCGCCACTTAGCCTGAGCTTCCCAAACAAACATAATTACAGACTACTTTTCCCCGAAGATAGCGTTTTTCAATGCTTCCTCGGGGATTTTTGTTCCTCGAACAGTTTTGAGTGGTAAGAAAGGCTTGAAAAATACTAACATTTAAGAAGAAACGAAAAAATATATCCTCACGGATAATCTGCCAGACCTTGCTGCACATCTGCCCCTTTATGGGTGCAGACTTCGCTGCGCTTCGGTCTCGGGAACATAGCTTACGCTACCACGATTGCGTTGCAATCGTTTGTTACCGCGACTGGCAGCTGCGGTCTGGCAGGAGCCTTAAACCGCTTTCTGCGGAAAGCGGAAAAATTGAAAGGAGGTTTTCGACTATGCGAAAACAACAGTATATCGTCCAGCTTAACCACAAGGACGAAAAATTCCTGACTGTCCTCAAATGCAGTCAGCATATATCGAGAGAGACCGCCCTCAGCATTGTCAGCCAGAACAGACTGCGCAACTACCAAAGCCAAGGTATCATCAAAAAGGTACACTATATCGAGAAGGGCAGACAGCACACAGCCTATGAGTTGACACCAAAGGGGCGCACGTTTTATCGACAGCATTACCAGGGGAGCAATAATTTCTATCAGTCATCAACTGCCGTCAAGCATAACGTAAGGCTGGCAGACGAGGTCGCACGCCATCACAGCTCTTGGGTGAACGAGCGCGAGCTGCGACAAGAGCTGCTTGACAGAATTGAACGTATGCCAGCAGAGCAACGCTTTGAGCTGATGGGCAAATTGGAGCGCGGAGAAATCAGCTTGCCAGACGGAGCTTACCGCGCCGAGAGCGGAGAGCTGATTTGCGTGGAAATCATCAACAGCCACTACGGAACAGACCAAATCGAAGCTAAAGAGGCGGCTGCCGAAATTCTTGGCACTCACCTTGAATTTGTCCGTCAATAAAAGGGGTGATGCGCTATGATGCTGAGCGAAAAGGAAAAGGTCATACAAGACTACTTCCTTCATAAGTATGAAGACTTGTTATGGTGCGTAGTCCGAGTTGGCGGCTGTGTGGCGCAGAGCCAGATGTGCCGTCTGCTCAACAATAATAAGAGCGACACCCATACAAACACCATTCTGGTGGAAGACCTAATCGAAGCCAGAATCTTCCGCAAACGTCGCATCACGGCTAACAATATTCTTGAAGTGACCCTATGTACCCTCAACTATTTCGGCATTACCTGCCCGAATGAGATAAACGCAATCCGTATCAAGCTGTCGGCATTGGTGTTTGAAAACTATCTCAGCCAAGGCTACTATGCAAAGGAGAACCCAGCCAAGGCAATGCGCAAGGATATGGAAAGAGGTTCGCTTCAATACTATATGCCGACAGGAGAGCCGCACATAAGGCAGCTCAATAAACTATACGAAACCTTTCTTGCCAGAGGATTCAGCACCGACGGACTGACATACCAGCTGAAACGAATGGAGAAGCGCAGAGATTCAAGCCGTACCTATGCTGGCGGCAATAAGCTGGAGCTTACGAAAGAGCCAGACCTGTTCACCGTTTCGCAGAAAAACATATATCTCAATAACGTGGTTCTCAGGCGAAACGAGTACGGCAGCGAACGACTGATAGCACTGGTTGATGTTTATTTTGCAAGAACCTGGCGAACCGAGTATTTTGTGAACAACCTTATAGAAGCCAAGCGCGTAATCGAGGACACTCTGCAAAACAACGCAGAAGCCATCTTCACAATCCACTCGCATTACTCTGCGAACCCAGACTTCGAGAACAAGGTGTGCAAAGCTATGGCTCAGTACCCAGAGTACCTGACCGAAGACGATGTGCGCAGAGCAGTCACATTCAAGTGGTACGACACGTCGAGATACATCTTCTCGAACGTAGACCCAGCAAATCTGCTTTAGTCGAACACCTTGACGGAATATCCCGAAGGGCGTTTTGATAGAATATAGTAATCGCCCGAAAAGGGCGCAAAAAACGTGGCAGGAAACGCTCTGGTCGGAAAACGGATGTTAAGTCTTCCCTAACAAGATACCCCTCAGTCAACATCGACTGAGGGGTATTCTTCTATAAAGAGCAACCTCTGCTGCTCTACACTTTTGTATCGGTAACAGAAGGAAGCATAAGGAGTAGGTTATGTGCCAAGGGTACTAAAGATTGACCGCAAAAAACGCCGGATCCTTAGTTGCAACTAAGAATATGAGGCAACTCAGCTGCATTTTGTAATTCCTATCTTTTGTTATTCCCGTTCGATTCTGCCAATCGAACTGTATTTTCTTTAGTGTAATTGTTTACGATTTGTTGTGAACATTAGTTGAAATAGTAAATAGTTTCCCCATTACCGAATTCAACTTCGATTTGAATACCATTCATTTCAATGACCCAACCATTAGATGTTTGTCTAACATCTCTAAAACCGAAGTCATTAGAGTCTGCTCCATTGTTGATTTCAGCAGCATCCTTCCACGAGAAGAGAGCATATGCGACGTCCTTATCTCCAGTCATGAATAGGAAAGTCTCGAGCACAACGTTCAGCATTTTGTTGGTAGAGACATCAGACGCATAGCTCTTTCTCCACTGATAAATGCGAATAGAGTTAGCTTCAATGTCACGAGTTGCAATAGCATTCTGACCAGTACCCTGCATTCCTTCAATGGTTTTGCCAATACCATTATTGAAGTAACGCAAATTATAGGTCTCGTAGATATATCTATCGAACTCTTCCCAAGTTCCGCCATCCTTCAAAGAAGCGGGACGCTTATGCGTGTTGTTTTCGACGAACTCACCACTTGGAAGCTGACCAGCATTCTGACCAGACTGACCATCCCAGGTGCCATCGTTTTCACCACCAGTATTAGTCCACTCACCAGGTCCAGGCGTAGTTGGAAGCTTCGGCACATAGTTATCCTTGTAACTGTCACCGCAATGGCAGGTGTGGATAGTATACCCCTCAGCTGTGGTTGTGGGCGCAATTACATTGGAGGTATAGCTATGTCCAGTAGCATTGGTCTTGCTGTCGGTATAGCTGTGTCCACACTGGCAGGTATGGAGAGTATAGCCTTCGCTTGTGCAGGTAGCCTTTACTACCTTGTCGGTATACTTGTGCCCAGTAGCCTTAGTCACACTGTCGGTGTAGGAATGACCGCAGGTGCAGGTATGGGTGGTATATCCGTCTTTGGTGCAAGTGGGCGCAGTTACCTTGGATGTATACTTGTGACCAGTTGCTTTGGTTTCGCTGTCTGTGTAGGAATATCCGCACGCGCAGGTATGGGTAGTATAGCCACCCTTTTCGCAGGTCGCCTTTACTACCTTATCGGTATATTTATGAGCGTGCAGCTTCTCTGTGAAATTGTCCTTGAAGGAGTAGCCGCAGAGAGAGCAGGTGTGCAGAGTATATCCCTCTGCTTCGGTGGTGGGTTCAACAACGGTCTCGACGTGCTGATGTGTAAGATTCTGCACCTTGTTGTCCTTGTAGCTGTGTCCACACGCACAGGTATGAACAGTATAGCCGTTTTCGTCGCAGGTAGGAGGAATTACGGTTTGGGTGTAAGTGTGACCTGTCGCCTTGGTCTCGCTGTCGGTATAGCTGTGACCGCATATGTCACAGGTGTGCTTGGTATATCCATCCTCTGTGCAAGTGGGCGCGGTTACGGTATCGGTGTATTCGTGAACGTGAGGCGGCTCGGTCACTTCGGGCTCGGCAGTAGTCTCGGGAGCAGCGGTAGTCTCGGGTGCTACAGTAGTCTCAGGAGTAGCAGTAGTCTCAGGAGTAGCAGTAGTCTCAGGAGTAGCAGTAGTCTCGGGAGCAGTGGTAGTCTCGGGAGCAGTGGTAGTCTCGGGAGCTACTGTGGTTTCAGGCGCAGAGGTAGTCTCGGGCGCAGTTGTACCATCGGTCTCGGGGGCAGTAGTAATAATATCGGTAATAACAGTATCGTCGGCGTTTGTTGTAACGTCGGCGTTATTTGTTTCATCACAAGCCGCAAGGCAAAGGAGCAAGAGCAGGGCAAGTATAGCAGCAAATTTCTTCATTATATATATCTCCAGTCTGTAAATGACAGCTATCATAGTATTTCTTACATATTATAACACATACCAACACAAAAATCAAGTCCTCGACCGTTTTTGTGAATGTTTCTACATTATTAATTATAGTATTATAAAAAAGGAAAGGAGCATTTCTATGTACGGCAGTTCAAAAATCAATCTCAGCACACTGACCAGGGAGCAAGCCGAGCATCTGGGGCAGCTCGCGGTAATGAGCAGACAGCTATACAACCGAGCTATGCAGGAGATAATCGATACCTACGAGCACAAGGGCGAGGTTTTGGATTACAAAAATCTCAAGCAGCTAATCAAGGACTCCGAGGAATACAGGAATATAACAGGGTTCTACTATGCCATCATCTGCTCGGCTATCGCGGATTTCAAGAAGTATATCTCGACGGATATGTACGTTCTCAATAAGTCGGACAGAACGATAACAGAGAAGAATCTGGACAAGTTCTATCCCCCAAAGCTCCGCGACGAGCCGAGAGCCATCGAGATAAAGCAGCCCTTCATCGAGGACGGATACGTAATGCTGCCAGCAACAAGGCTGACCCCACAAATATTCCTCAAAATCCCAGAGTGTTACAGGGATAAGGACATTAAGACGGTAACCGTCCGTCCGCTTCACAAAATGACCCATTGGGAGCTTATCATTACCTATCCAGTTGAAGCGGTACACCACGCAGAGCTTGACCGCTCACGTGCGCTCGGCATCGACCTTGGTATGGTGAATTTCGCCACCTGCGCCGACAGCTTGACGGGCGAGACTTTCATAGTTGACGGTAAGGGATTGAAGTCCATTCTTCAAGGATATTGCAAGTATCTATCCGTTCTGCGACGTGCCAGCCATAAAAACCGTACCAAGCGAATCGACCGCTTGAAAATCAGGACGTACAATAGGGTGAACGATTTCGCTGGCAAGAGCAGCGCGTATATCATCGGGTATTGCCTTGAACACGGCATCGGTAAGCTCTGTCTCGGATGGGGTACACACTTCCAGGGCAACGGTTCGGGGGAGAATCATTCCCTCGGTATGAACAATCAGCTCTTTTTCCTCTTTCCGTTCGCCAGGTTCAAGACAGCTCTTGAAGGTAAGTGCAAGAAGCACGGTATAGAGCTGATTCTTGTGGACGAGTGTTACACCAGCCTTGCCAGTGTTCTGGATAACGACCCCTTGCCCGAGCACGTCACTGGTGCAAGGCACGAGTTCTCGGGTAAGCGAATACACCGAGGTATGTATATGAGCGAGAACGGAATCAAAATCAATGCAGACCAGAACGCAGTATATAACATATTGAAGAAAAGTAGCGTTGCGCTCCCCTTCCTTGTGGGAGCTGACGGTAGAGGTCTTATGCCGCCATACAGAGTGCAGGTCATTTAGGGCGTGTACGAGCTGTAAAAGGACATACAGCTTCCCATACTTCAAAGTGCTGCGCTTGATGTACTCGGGTGCAGCACCATTTTTCACGAAAGGAGAATTACTATGCTAACTAAAAGAGAAGCAGACCGAATCGACAGATATTTTGAAACACATTACAGCCCAACAGAGGTAGATATAGATTACCTTAACGAGGTAGCAGATTTTATCGTAGAGTGTATCGACCCAAGCTATTGCCAGCAGAACGCAGACAAGCTCTTAAAGACAGCCGAGGACGTTCACCGCAAGATGTCGGCTATCTTCATTCTCGAGAACTGTTCCCCAAGGCTGCTTTATTACCAGGAGGTCTATTACCAGCTGATGACTCTGTATGCCAAGGCAATCGGTAAGGATGATACCCAACCGCTTGCTATGCTGTGTTTTACGTCCTCTTTTGACCTTTTCTGGCTTCAAAAGATAAAAAACGAGGGGTAAGACACTTTTTATTGGTTTTTCTCGGAAGAAAATACTACTATATAGTATAACGACGTATCGGAGGTAATAGAGATGTTCACATTGAGTGCCGAAGACCTCAAAGCGTTAGAAGAAATCTTCGACGAGGAATACTTAGAGAAGTCATTTAACGAATGGGTCGAGCTGATGGAGCAGGAATATGGGGATATGGAAAATCCTCCGATATGAGTTTGGCTCTGTAGAGCCATTCATTATCCTCCATCCAAACAAATACAAGGGCAAGAAATTAACTGGTAAGAAACAAAATGGTCGGAACACGCACCCGCAAGGGTGCATCTTCTTTGCTCAAACACATTTGCCGTCGGGGTTCGACACTTTTTATTTATTATTCGGGATTCCCGACAGTAAGATATAGTATAAAAAAATAAATGAAAAGGAGCGTTTCAAAATGAAATACTACATTGAAGTAAAAAATCTTAAACACGTTAACATCAAGTCCTTGGTAGCCACGATGACCATTTGTATCAATGATGAAATAGAAATCAACAACTGCAAGTTGGTCTATGCAGAAAAGGCAAAGAGCTACAAGCTCTTTTATCCTTGTACCGAGTACACGTCTACCAAGACACATAAACAAGCGTACTTCCCCTTGGTGAAGCTGTCATCCGCTTTGCAGGCAAAGATTCTCGTTGAAGCAATCGAAGCCTATGAAGAAGAAGTGGAAGCAAACAGCGAAGCCTAAATCTTTTTCCATACATTATTTCAGCCAGGCGGTCTCCGTCTGGCTATTCTGTTCGAATCGCCCACCCGGGCGATCGAACAGTTTTGATATGGGTATAGAGCAAGAATAAATTATTTTTTGCACCCCCAAAAGCGTACCTTATTAACGAGCAATTATAGGTATATTCAGCTGTGTGTGAATACATCACATCAGCTTACGCTGACGGCAGCAATCGTACCGATTGTTTAGCTTCGAACTAAAAAAAATAAAACGAAAGGAGACTTACAACAATGAGTAAGCCACTAAACAAAATTAAACGTCTAGTACTGGATAACCGCTTCAAGCATAAGCACATAACCCCTATGATGGTAGATAAAGCAAATACCGCAAATCTGATACAACTGCTTATATGGTGGGATGAAAGCAAAATAGTCTATGAGAACAGACAATTCCTCCTTGCAGATAACAAGCACTGCGTAGTATACGACGATATGATTTACAATCACTACACGGGAGAGACTTTCAATCCTCTCAACGCTCTTATGGCTTATTACAATCTTTCATTCGGACAAGCCTTTTATGTCTGCAATTACTTTGTTTACAAGGTCAGTAAATATGATATGGAGCAATACATAGAGGAAAAGTACAAAGCTCTCGTTATAGTTATTAACGACAACGGCGTAGACTTGAATCATATTCTTACATCGGATTCTCTTGTTTCAACAATTCCAGATATTAAGGCTCTTGCGTTGAAACGTGTATATGCTTACCTCTGCAATACAAGACACATAGACAGGGATATAGTTTCAAACTTCATCAAACGCCGCCTTATAGCTCTCGATGGTAAGAACAATCTTTGTTTCCTGACCTACCGTGGTGATGATGTAATTGCTATTACGAAGAAAGGCACGAACCCTTTGAAGCCTTTTAAGCAAAACCTTGTCAAAGAGCTGCACACAGCCTTTTTCTATGCTCCAAAGTCAGCTGGCGGCTCTTACTCCGACGTTTACGTTTTCGAGAGCTGTGTTGACCTTATGAGCTTTCTTACTCTTGTTAAGCGCAGGGAAGTCGAACGCTCACCAGAGCACAGCTGCTTCATCACCTTAAACGGAGTCGGAACTGTCTTTCTGGATAAGGTACTATATGAGCACAAGGAGATTGAGCATATACACTTATGCCTGGATAATGATTATGTCGGCATAAATGCCACCGACAAGTATATACGCTACAATATGCAGCGAGATATTATTGACCACAAGCCTATTCTTACCACATACAGTGCTGAAAACGGTTATGTTAAGGACTGGAACGAAATGCTGTGTCACATAGCAGTCAACAACCCCTTTTGATACGACGAGCCTTGCGCTCGTCTTTTTTTGCATATACGCCCGATTTTTTAGATATTTCTGTATGCTGTCGCTTATCGTATAGTATCACAAAAAGGATAATGAAGCTCAAAGAGCAAGGAGGAAAAATGCAATGGCATCAAACAGAGTTTACGAAATCGTGACGGACAGAATCGTTCAGCGCATTGAGGAGGCAATCGCAAGCGGTACTGAGCTTCCGTGGCACAAACCTTGGGTCGCAAGTCAGACCCCTCGAAACTACAAGACCCGAATTCCGTATAGGGGGATAAATATCTACTTATTGGAGTTCGGTCATTCTTACCTGACGTGGAATCAGCTATGCGACCTGCAGAAGCAAAATCCAGAAATCAGGCTCAAAAAGGGCAGCAAGGCTCAAATCGTCGTTTTCTTCTCGTTCAAGAAGGGAGTCAAGGACGTTGTCGGCAAGGACGGTCAGGTAGAGCAGAAGGAGGTAGACATACCCTTTCTGCGATACTACAACGTCTACGACAGTCTTGATGTCGAGAATCTGCCGCCACTCGAAGACGAGCAGACCTTTGAGCATACCCCCATCGAGGCTGCCGAGCAAATCCTGATGGACTACATCGAGCGCGAGGAAGGCTTGACCCTCGAGTACAACGATGGACAAGCAGCATACTACTCGCCCACTTTAGACCTCATAAGTCTGCCGAGGCGAGAGCTGTTCCCAACGTATGCAAGGTTCTTTGCCACCGCCGCACACGAGAGCGTTCACAGCACAGGAGCTAAGCACCGATTGAACCGAATAAAACAGACCGCTCATTTCGGTGACGAGAGTTACAGCCGTGAAGAACTCATAGCGGATATGGGGCAAAATTTCCTTTTCGCAGAGCTTGGCATTGACAGCACCGATGTGGCAGACAACAGCATAGCTTATATGCGTGGCTGGCTTAAGGCTCTTAAAGATGATGTCCGAATGATAGTGACGGCGGCAAGTGCGGCAAGCAAAGCTGTTGACTACATTTTAGGGCGCAAAGTAACAGAATGAAAGGAGCGCATTATGAGTATGAAGCTGATTTTAACGACTTCTGTAACAAGCGGTCGCAACATAGGTAAGTGGATTATCCTACCTTTCGGAGAGAGAAGGCTGCCGAGTATGCTTGACATACTGAATATGCGAACTGCTCCAGTTGACTACCTCCTTACGGATAGGGAGGCGAGTACAGTATTCTTCCGAGGTACAGTAAGCAGCTATCTGGAAGTGCTGCGCCTGAATGAGCTGGCTAAGGCAATTAACAGCCTGACCGACAATCAGGAAAAAGCATTCTGCGCCCTTATGGAATGCGAGTGTAGCCAAGATGTAAAGGCAGCAGAAGACATTATTAGTAACCAGCTCCCGAAATGGGAGCTGGTCGAGGGTATTGATTCGGATGATTCCCTTCGAGAATACCTTTCCGAGTTATATGGGCGCGAGGTCTTAATCAATGAGGTGTTGAGGCTTCGCAAGCTGAATATCTTCATTTTTACCACATACGGCTGCTTGATTAGTACCCGACTGGTCAGAAAATCTGTGTGGACTATAACCTGAGAGCTTGATGATATTCTCTAAATTTCAAGAATACACCGTGGTATTTGTTTTGTAAGACAGCAAAGAGCACCGGCGATCGCCGATGCTCTTTGCGTTACATCTTGGGAAAAAGGTGGAAACAGTGTAATACCTCATCGGGCGACATTTCTAAAATCAACGCCAGTGCCAGAATTTCACTCGCTGTGAAGTCCGATTTTCCAGACATCTTTCTGCGAAGAGTTGCATCTGTAATAACACGCCCCAGAAGATTGTAGAATGCCATAAGTATATCACTGTTAGTAATACCGAGCTCTTTTTTTCGATACTCTAAAAAGTCTTTATCTGCAGCGTTATAAACGCTATCCCGACAGGTTGCGGATTGAGAATACACAAGACTTGTGTTCTTCTCTCTGAATTGCTCGGCTGTTTTCGGGGAACAAAGAGCGTTCAAACGCTCTCTGTTCTCTTGCATTTTGTTTTTGTCCATTGTTTCATCTCCTTAGCTTATACTGCTGACTAATGGGCGAGGTGCTAAAATCTGCGTGACAAAATTGAGCTGTTCGGCACTTTCTTTCAGCATACCCATATCTTCATTTATATAACGATTCAATACACGAGGGTCGCTAATTACCATAAGCTTTCTTGTTTTCTCGGTATCTTCGAGGGTTTTATATGACTTTGTTGCGAATGTTCGTCTGTATTCGTGACACGCTCTAGGTTTAACTCCCGCCGCCTCACAAATGGTATACATGTTTTTTGAAACTGTGTCTGGGTGAAGCATCTTGCCCTCAACATTGGGGAAAAGGTATTTCACACCCTGTTCTACAAGACGAGTACGCTTCAAGTATTTTTTCAAAGCAACTTTCAAATCGGGGTTGAGTGGGATTTGCTGAATCACGAATACATTATTTCGTTTGATGTGTCGGAGAATCAAAATATCTGTATCAAACCTTACATCTTCAATTAACATATTAACAAGTGTGCTACGCCTTATACCAGTGAGTAAGAGCGTAATCATTGAATAATAGTCCCTTACTTCGCTGAATGATTTGGAAGTTTTGTATCGGCAGTTCAAGAGTTTCTTAATCTCTTCATCCGAATAAACCGAAACTTCGTGCTTTACTGGTGCTTGGAACAGTTTAATCTTAAATGGAGTAAGGTTTTCTTCTTCAAATAAATATGAGGTGAAAGCCTTTAGTGTCCTTAAATATGTGTTTCGGGTTTCTGCGGATATATCCTTTTCCAAAAGATGAATCTTGTACTTTTCAACAAGGTCTTTGTTTATTTCCGAAATGTCTGTATAGCCTTTTTCCTCACAGAACTGCATAAAATCCTTGATAGAGCTTTTATAGGAACGAATGGTAGCATCTCTGCGACCCTCCGACTTCTTGGTAGTAATAAAACAGTCAAAAGCGTTATCGATAGAAACGCCACATTCTTCTATGTCTTTAATTTTTCTTTTCATAATAAGTTAATCTCCTTTATCAAAATATCTATAATCAGCATCACCTCTGCGCAGAGATTATTTTTTGCTTGCACTTGAATTGTAACATATTTTTTTCATTTCGTCAAGTGTTTAGCGGTAATTAATTACCGATTATTTTTGATATGCGCCATTGATTACACGATTTCTGCAGAACTCATATTATACTAGTTTTTTATTTAGTTTACTTTAAGTATAATATGGGGACAGAATTATGGTCAGCTAATCACGAAAAAAACAGCCCAAAATATTTTTTCCACGTTTTGCTGAAAATCGAAAAATTATAGACCTATTGATTACATAAAAAACAAGCCCCTTTCTGCAGTTGTAAAAACCGCAAAAAGTGGCTTAAAATAAGGGTTTGGAGCTGGTAATCGGATTCGAACCGATGACCTGCTGATTACGAATCAGCTGCTCTACCGACTGAGCCATACCAGCGTACTATTTAGTTGTTAAAATCCGTAATACAATTACGAATCAATTGCGCTACCACTGCGCCATTCCAGCACATTAAATTTACTGTTGCAATATCGGAAAAAATATGATACAATATAGGCAACGATAATATTATACCCGATTTGGCGGCGTTTGTCAAGAGCCGATAGGGAAAAAGTTAAAATTTTTTATTGGAGCCGTTATGAGACTTACAGATCTTTCCACGATTCGCGAGATAATGGGGCGCCACGGTGTGTCCTTTCAAAAAAAATTCGGTCAGAATTTCCTTATAAATCCAAATGTGCCCGAGCGTATTGCCGATGCAGCGTGTATACGTGTCGATGAGGCACCGCTCGGTATACTTGAGATCGGACCAGGTATCGGTACGCTGACCCGCGAGCTTTCCGCACGCGCCGACAAGGTTGTGGCGCTGGAGATCGACACTGCATTAATGCCGATACTTGAGGAAACGCTCGCTGATTGTCCCAATACCTCCGTTATCAACGGGGACATAATGAAAACCGACCTTTCTGAGCTGACGGAGCGAGAATTTGTATCGAAGGGCATGCGGATGTCTGTGGCGGCAAACCTGCCGTATTACATTACGACGCCGATTTTAATGAAATTGGTAGAATCTCGCCTTTCTTTTGAAACTATCACGGTCATGATACAAAAGGAGGTCGCACAGCGACTCTGCGCGCCTGCGGGGGACTCCGAATACGGAGCCATTACCGCCGCGCTGTCCTATTACGGCAAGGTGGAGCGGCTGTTCACCGTGCCCGCAGGATGTTTTTTGCCCGCACCTAAGGTGGATTCCGCCGTTATACGCATTACCCTTCACAAGGAGCCGCCCGTGACCGTCAAAAGCGAGGAGACTTTGTTTAAAACCATCCGCGGAGCCTTTGCACAGCGCCGCAAGACCCTTGCAAACTCGCTCGGCACCGAATTTTCGCCTCTCGGCAAAGATGGTATCGCAAATGCTATCGCGTCGGCGGGACTGGAACCGTCCATACGCGGCGAGCGGCTGACCCTTGAGGATTTCGCGAGACTTGCGGATGCGCTTTATGAAAATAAGTGATTTTATTAACAATGTGTAAAAAGCGCACGAATTCTCAAAAAACGCTTGCAATTTGCAAAAGTATAAGGTATAATATATAATGGCGGGAAATGGTAAACCGCCGCGAATTGTATTTTGTAAATATTAATAATTTATAGATAGGAGAACCAAAATGGCACTTACTACCAACAAGTTTGTTACAGAGTGGATCGACGAGATGGCTGCTATGACGAAGCCCGACAAGATCGTCTGGATCGACGGCAGCGAGGAACAGCTTCAGGCGCTTCGCGACGAGGCTTGCTCCACCGGCGAGATCATCAAGCTGAATCAGGAGCTTCTTCCCAACTGCTACCTGCACAGAACTGCTGTAAACGACGTTGCACGCGTTGAAGGCAGAACCTTCATCTGTACCTCCAAAAAGGAGGATGCGGGTAACATCAACAACTGGATGGATCCCAAGGAATGCTACGCAAAGCTCACCAAGCTCTACACCGGATCTATGAAGGGCAGAACCATGTACGTTATCCCCTACTCCATGTCCGCTGTAGGCTCTCCGTTCGCAAAGTACGGCATTGAGCTTACCGACTCTATCTACGTAGTACTCAACATGGCTATCATGACCCGTGTTGGCGTATCCGTGCTTGAAGCTCTCGGCGACGATGCAGGCTTTATTAAGGGTCTCCATGCAAAGGCTGATCTCGATGAAGAGAACCGCTACATCGTCCACTTCCCCGAGGACAATACCATCTGGTCTGTTAACTCCGGTTACGGCGGAAACGTACTGCTCGGCAAGAAGTGCTTCGCGCTGCGTATCGCTTCCTACCTCGGACGCAAAGAGGGCTGGATGGCTGAGCACATGCTCATCCTCGGCATCGAAGGTCCCGACGGTGAGGTCAAGTACGTTACCGGCGCATTCCCGTCCGCATGCGGCAAGACCAACCTCGCGATGCTTATTCCCCCCGCGATCTACAAGAACAAGGGCTACAAGGCTTGGTGTGTCGGCGACGATATCGCATGGCTCCGTGTAGGCGATGACGGCAGACTTTGGGCAGTTAACCCCGAGAACGGCTTCTTCGGCGTTGCTCCCGGTACCAACGACAAGTCCAACCCCAACGCACTTGCAACTACCAAGCGCGATACTATCTTCACAAATGTTGTTCACAACCTTGACAACAACACCGTTTGGTGGGAAGGTCTCGACAAGAATCCTCCCACAAACGCTATCGACTGGAAGGGCAACAAGTGGGACTGCACCAAGTACGACAAGAACGACAAGTCCACCTGCGGCGCACATCCCAACTCCCGCTTCACCGCATCTGCGGCTAACTGCCCCTGCCTCTCCGACAAGTTCAACGATCCGGCAGGCGTACCGATCTCCGCTATTATCTTCGGCGGCAGACGCGCCAAGACCGCTCCTCTGGTATACCAGGCAAGAAGCTGGCAGCACGGCGTGTTCGTAGGCTCCATCATGGCTTCCGAAACCACCGCAGCGGCTACCGGTGCAGTCGGCGTTGTAAGACGTGACCCCATGGCAATGCGTCCCTTTACCGGCTACGATATGGGTGACTACTGGGCACACTGGCTCGCAATGGGCAAGAAGATCTCCAATCCTCCCATGATCTTCAATGTAAACTGGTTCAGAACCGACGACGAAGGTCACTTCATTTGGCCCGGCTTCGGCGACAACATGCGTGTTGTAATGTGGATCCTTGCACGCTGTGCAGGTGCAGTTGATGCAGTTGAGACTCCCATCGGTTACGTTCCGAAGGCTGAGGACATTAACATCGAGGGTCTTGACATCGACGTTGAGACCGTTCGCGGACTGCTCGACGTTGACGCTGATCTCTGGAAGGAAGAGATCGCAGGCATCGACGAGTTCTACAAGCAGATCGGCGACCGCGTTCCCGCTGAGCTTTACGATGAGCTTAACGCTCTCAAGGCAAGACTTGGCTGATATTAAAGGTGCTGTTGCAACTTAGCGCATATACCGCATAAATAAGCACTATAAACTTGTAGGGGCGACCAATGGTCGCCCCTACGTTTGTGAATGTTTATGCAGAACATACGCTAAATACAACAGCACATTTTTTTAAAAATAACGAGGAAGGGAAGCTGGTCTAATAATTCTGCCTTGGATTGTCGGTGAGACCGAGAAGATAATCTGCGGAAACTCCGCAGAACTCCACGATTTTTATGATGGATTCAATGGGCGGTTTACTGTGAGATTGTTGATGCTGTTGTTGACGATATGCCGGATGACGAAATTTATAGTATTGCGGCAATAAGAAGGAGTACCCTGAAAAATGTGGGTACTCCGTTTACTCTTTATCCCTCATCTGAAATCAAACCGCTCCCCGAGCACTTCTGTACATACCTTACCCGCGAACATTTCGGCGAGCTTCTTTTCAAAGTCAGCGAACAACGCTGCTTTGACGGCGAGCTTCAGGGTAACACTGCCGCCGAAGTCGCTGGCATCCACGATGATACCGTATTTCGGAAATTCATAGTTTAACTTCTGGTATGCGCCGTAGTCGCAGACTAAGCGAAATTCCGTATAGCTCTCGTATGTGACGATGTGCGCCGCTTCGAGGGCTATTTTTGCTCCGTTTGCATATGCGCGCACAAGTCCGCCGGCACCGAGCAGAATACCGCCGAAGTAGCGGGTTACCACCACACAGCAGTCGGTGGCGCCGCTTTTTTTGATAACGTCAAGTATTGGCACGCCCGCAGTGCCCTGGGGCTCGCCGTCGTCGGAATAACGGGCGATACCGCCGCCGTTTAACTCATAGGCATAGCAATTGTGGGTGGCATCGCCGTGCTTGTGGCGTATCTTTTTAATAAACTCCAGCGCGTCCTCCTCGCATTTAACGGGGGTAGCGTAGCCGATGAACACCGACTTTTTTTCTGTGAACTCGGCGTAGGCTTCACGCTCCAAGGTGGTGTGCGTTTTCGGAGCTGACGGAGCAGGGATATCAATATTCTTCGTCTTCTTCGCCATTTTGCTCTCCCTCTTTTTTCACGCGGTAACGGTCGTACTGTCCCTTGGTTTTTGCGTCCACGGTTGCGCGTACGGTGACCGCCTCGCTTCCGTAGTCGATGTCAATTATCTCAGCCGAGGCATAAAGACGGTTGACGATTCCTGCATCGGAATTGGGAATAATGAAAGTCTCGTCGCTCTTACCGTCCTGCACCATGACTTCAAGCTTGGAAATAAGCTCATCAAGTCCTTCACCTGTCAGCGCGGACACCGCTACGGAATTTTTACTTGGGTCGATGGCAAGGTGACCGAAGCCCAATTCCGCGCGGTCGCATTTATTGTAGACATAAAGCGTAGGCTTGCCCGATGCGCCGAGCTCGGAAAGCAGTCCTTCGGTAACCGCAAGCTGATTCATGGCTTCGGGATCTGAGGCATCTATGAGGATGAGGATGATGTCCGAATATACAGCTTCATCAAGGGTGGATTTGAACGCTTTGATAAGATGGTGTGGAAGGTTGCGGATAAAACCGACGGTGTCGGTGAGCAGTATCTCGACTCCGCAGGGAAGTGTAAACTTACGTGTGGTTGGGTCGAGGGTGGCAAACAGCTTGTCTTCGGCGAGTATCCCCGCGTCCGTGAGACGGTTTAACAGCGTAGATTTGCCCGCGTTTGTGTAACCCACGATAGAAACTTTTGTAATGCCCGAGCGCTCACGGGCTTTTCTCTGTGTGGCACGACCGCGGTCCAGGTCTTCAAGCTCGGCAAGCAGCTGCTCCTCGCGGCGCTTCAAGTGACGGCGGTCGGTTTCGAGCTTCGACTCACCGGGACCGCGTGTACCGATTCCGCCGCCGAGTCGGGAAAGCTCGATACCCTTACCCGCAAGTCGGGGAGCGGTATATTTGAGCTGAGCCAGCTCTACCTGCAATTTACCCTCGCGGGAGGACGCATGAAGAGCGAATATATCAAGAATCAGCATGGAGCGGTCGAGCACGCGCACATCGCAGTCGATACCGTCCTCGATGTTGCGTATCTGCATCGGCGAAAGCTCAAGGTCGAAAATAACCAGTTTTATACCATTATTCTTACACAGATCGGAAAGCTCCTCAAGCTTACCGCTTCCGATACACGTACGATGGTTAGGCGCATCCAGCGACTGTACGAGCTTTGCAAACACGCTTCCGCCCGCGGTATCGAGCAGCCGTTCCAGCTCCGCAAGCGAGGTCTCGCACTCGCCATCCTTCATTTTATCTGTATTCACCGCAACCAGCACGGCTCTTTCAAAATCTTCCATAGGTGTACCTCCGCATTATTGTGTCTTGGGCGGGGATGGCGTGTTCTTCTATAAACTAACAATCCACACCCACAAACAGATAGAAAAAGGGTTTGAAGCCTCAAAAAAGACGCTTCAAACCCCCGATAGGCAAAATAATTATTTAGCCTGTTCAAGACGCTTCTTGAACTTATCTACACGACCGCCTGCATCGACGAGCTTCTGCTTGCCGGTGTAGAAGGGATGGCACTTAGAGCAAATTTCAACCTTCATGTCACCTTTGGTAGAACGGGTTACAACGGTTTCGCCGCAAGCGCACTTAATTGTAACTTCCTTGTATTCGGGATGGATTCCTTCCTTCATGTTTTTACACCTCATTTGTCATTATTTGCATGGATTTTGCCATGCCGCAAATATCATACACCATAGTATAACATATTTTTTTTTAAAATGCAATAGGTTTTGAGAAAAAATTTGAATTTTTCTGAAAAATCTATTGCTTTGTTAGAATGATTGATTCCCCGAGAAGTAAGGGCGCTGCGGTCAGGGGATGGGGCTGCACTCAGGTGCCGCTGCACCTCTCCCCGGACACTCTCGCCCGAATCGGCTTAATCCGAATTGATGTTATCGTAAGCGTTGGTGTAGATTCTCGGAATGCGGACGGAGATGCCGCAGATGAGCTCGTAGGGAATGGTGCCTATCATGGCGGCGAGCTTGTCGGCGCGGACGCGTTCGTCGGCACCCAGAAGGGTGGCGATGGAATCAGCTTTGGCTGAGGGGATATCTGTTACATCTACCATGAGCTGATCCATGCAAACTCTTCCAAGTATCGGGGCGGGACGGTCATCAATGATCACGCTCGCCTTATTTGACAGCAGGCGAGGGTAACCGTCCGCGTAGCCCACTGAGATGGTGGCAACACGAGTTTCGCGGTCAGTCACGAATGTGTGACCGTAGCTGATGCCTACACCGGCTTCCACTGTTTTCACGGCGGTAACGCGTGCACGAAGTGCCATGGCAGGCTTTAGGTTAAGGACGCGCGCGGTCTCATCTGAGGGATTGAGCCCGTACAGACATATACCCTCACGTACAAGATCGTATTTGTCGGTGAACGCTGCTTCGGTCAGCGCCGCGCTGTTGCACATGCTCTTGAAAGTCGGCTCGATACCGCGCTCTGCAAGACGAGAAATAAATTCATTAAAGCGCTCTGTCTGCAGGAGTGCCGAGGATTTGTCTGCCTCGTCCGCGCAGGCGTAATGGCTGAATATTCCCATGATCTCCAAATTATCAAGTGACGCGATCACCTCCGCCTGATCTACACCCGCGCGCATTTTTTCGGGTGAGGTACACTCGATACCGATGCGCGACATTCCTGTGTCGAGAATAAGGAAGCAGCCCACTGCAGTGCTGCGCTTTTTTGCGGCTTCGGAGAGTGCTTTTGCGCTTTCGATATTGAAAACGCTCGGAATAATGCTCTCATGGCGGACAAGCTCATCGTAAAGCGACGGATGTACCTCACTGAGCAGCAAAATATGCGACTTTATGCCAGAATCTATGAGCTCCAGCGCTTCGGAAAGCGTGGCGACGGCAAAATACTGTGCGCCGCACCGAGCTTCAAGCTCTGCGGCGACTTTCTTTGCACCGTGACCGTATGCGTCCGCCTTCACGACGGCGATCACCTGTGCGCCGTACATGGCGGCGTGTGCTTTGGCGGCATTGAAATTCTGCCGTATTGCGGCAAGATCGATCTCCGCCCAGGCACGGGTCATTTTAGTATCTATTCCCATATTGGCTGACCTTCCGGGTCATGACCCCCTTCGATTGCTTTTTATCGTTTTATAAATCCATTATCGCCGCAGTCGGCTTTGCTTATTCGTTCACTGCAAAAACATCCTGCCACTGACGGTCTGCAAATGCCCGATGTGCTTCGGGCGTATAGTGTACGCCATCGGGCAAAAAGATACCATGCAGCTTCGGCTCATCTGTGTAAAGCTCGGTCTCTTTAAGGTCGATGATACGGCAGTCGGCAAAGCTTTCTCTGAAGCCGTCAAAAATACCGTTAAGTCTTTCCACGCGGCTCGGCTCATAGTTTTCGGACAGCGCACGGTAGAGATAAAACGGTATGCCGCGCCCCGTCTTGTCACTTCCGAGAGCAGTAAAGAGTCCCCAGAAAAGATTTTCGTAGTTCGCCTTTGCCTCGTTGAGCGCCTTGGAGCCTGTGTGGCATTCGGTTTCCCACTGATTCCAATGGAGTCCGATGACCTGCGGCTTTTTACCCTGCATCGTAAGATTCATCACCGCAAGTGAAAGTATCTCCGTGGTGAGCGGATACAAAGAAATATCACATTCGCCGAGCTTTCCCGGCTTTAATTTAAGCTCGCGGAAGGGGCACCACATGTTCCACCCGTTTGTTTCGAACTGTGCAATACCCTGTGCGCCTATGGATATCTGTATCACGTAAAGATCGGGCAGATCATGTCCGTCGTCAATGGCATCCTGCCATTTTTTTGCGAACACATTTGCAAGACAGCATGTGTCATCCTGAGTCTCACCGAGATTCATACCACCTGTTGTAAATCCTGTCCATGTGACATCGTCAAGCCCGTATGCCTGATTGTATTCTCGGGTGAGCCCGTGAACGTTTTTAAGCGGTGTTGTGATTATTTCGTCCTCGGGAAGATGTGTGGCGTGCGCGTGAGCGTTGGACTGACCGAGCACAATCAGTATCGGCGCGGCGTTTTTTGCAAATTCCATTGTTTTGTCCTCTTGGTTTTACTTATTCGCGTCGTTTTGACGGATTTCCACACGACGTATTTTGCCGCTGGTGGTCTTTGGAAGCTCGTCAACGAACTCCACAACGCGCGGATATTTATAGGGCGCAGTGGTGACCTTGACATGATTCTGAAGCTCTTTCTTTAAATCGTCACCCGCTTTGTCTTTCCAGCCCTTCGCAAGCACGACAGTCGCCTTTACGACCTGACCGCGCACAGGGTCGGGAACTGCGGTGACCGCGCATTCCAGCACCGACGGATGGGTGAGCAGTGCGCTTTCGACTTCAAACGGACCGATCCGGTAGCCCGAGCACTTGATAACATCGTCGTTTCTGCCCTCGAACCAGTAGTAGCCGTCGGAGTCGCGCCATGCCATGTCACCTGTGTTGTAAACGCCGTCCTTCCAGGAGCGTTCCATAGCATCGGGCGCGTGATAGTATTCCATAAACAGACCCGTGGGATGCTCTCCCGCGTTCTTTATGACGATGGAGCCAACAATACCGTCCTCGCAGTGGTTTCCGTTCTCGTCAACAATGTCGATATCGTAGATGGGCGATGGCTTGCCGGTGGAGCCGACCTTGATCTCATCCCAGCCGAAATTGGCGAGCAGTACCGTGGATTCGGTCTGACCGAATCCCTCGTAGATGGTATGTCCGGTAGCTTCCTTAAATCGCTTGACTACCTCGGGGTTAAGCGGTTCACCGGCGGTGCCGCAGTGGTGGAGTGTGGACCAGTCACAGCCCGACAGATCTTCTTTTATAAGGAAGCGGTAAATAGTGGGCGGTGCACAGAAGGTTGTGAGCTTTAAGTGGTCGATCGCCGCAAGCAGCTTTGCGGGTACGAACTTATCGGTGTCGTATGCAACGTTTACTGCACCGCAGATCCACTGACCGTATATCTTGCCCCAAGCAAATTTTGCCCATCCGGAGTCGGAAACGGTGAGATGTCTGCCCTCATCCTCGACCTTCTGCCAGTAGTGGGCGGTGGTGATGTGACCGATGGGGTAGAGGAAGTTGTGGGTGATCATCTTGGGCATGCCCGTGGTACCCGAGGTGAAGTACATGAGCATGGTGTCCATGTTTTCGGTGGCATTGGCGCCCGTGGGACGTACCCATTTGTCGGATGCCTCGCCGGTGATTTTTCTCATATCGAGAAATTCATCACCGTAACGCTCTGCGATACCGTCTCCCACAAGTCCCACATGGCGGAGAGTGCCGCACTTTTCGCGGGAGTTTCGTATGTGCTTTATGATCTCATCATCCTCAGCGGCGATTATCATGCGCACCTCGGCAGCGTCACAACGGTAGATGATATCCTTTTCGGTAAGCTGGAAGGATGCGGGGATGGAGGTGGCACCCATTTTGCACAGTGCCACGAGGGTAAACCAAACCTCGGGGCGCTGCTTTAAAATAAGCATCACGCGGTCGCCTTTTTTGATACCGAGGGATGTAAGTACATTCGCGATGCGGTCAGACTGCTCCTTGACATCACCGAAGGTGAAATGCTTTTCGTCACCGTCATCGTTGAGCCAGATAAGCGCGGGCTTCGACGGCTCAAGACGTGCATACTCGTCGATGATATCATAGCCGAAATTAAAATTTTCGGGTATGTTGAATTTATAATTTTCCTTAAAATCCTCGTAGGACTCAAAGTCTATGCGAGGCAGAAATTTTGATAAAAAGTTCATTTTTCGACTTCCTTAAAATCAGTGTTTCATATTTTCGTTGATAACGGTGAGGAATTTTGCTACTGTGCCGATAGCACGCTGACTGTGTGGGATAGCGGGATTGAAGTAGATGGAATCTCCCGCACGCAGAATATATTCATGCTCGCCGAGGGTGACGGCTACGGTTCCTTCAAGTACCATGTTGAATTCCTGTCCTGCATGAGTCACAGGCTCATGATGCTCGTCGGTAGGGTCGAGGGTAACGATCATAGGCTCCATTTCGCGGTCTATATAATTATATGCGAGGGAAGTAAATTTGTAGCCTGCATAGCGTTCCACTTCAAGTCCGTTGCCCTGGCGTATAAGAGTATAGTCAACCATACGCGGCTCGTCACCGAGCAGCAGCACGGTGGGATCAACACCCATTTCGGAAGCGATAAGATAAAGCTTGCCGACAGGGATGTCGGTCTTGGCGTTTTCGTATTCGTCGTAGGTCTCGCGGGAAACGCCGATCTTTTCGGCGATCACGTTCGCGTCAATGTCAAGAATATCGCGCAGTTCACGCACTCGCGCGGCGATCTGTTCAACCTGAGGGATCATATTCGTTCTTCCTTTCGAGAAAACATAATTATTCATTATATTATATCACAAAATACCGGTCATTGCAAGTATTATTTTAAACAAATGCATGCCATATGTGAAAAAAGTTTCTGTAACGAAAATGGCACGGCTTTTTTTGTATGAATTTTTCCGCTGTACTTGATTTTTGTGTAACTTTGTGATACAATGTAAATAAATAATAATTTCACGGAGGATATAACCTATGAAAACCGTAAAAAACAAGCAAATTTTGGTCGGTGCGGACTTCGCGGGCTTCCCGCTTAAAGAAGCGGTAGTTGAGCACTTAAAGGCAAAGGGTTGGGAGGTCACCGATGTTGGTGTGCGTTCCCCCGAGGACAACGATACCGATCTTATGTTCCACCGCGTGGGACTCAGAGTCGGCTCGATGATCTCCGAGGGCGAATTTGAGCGTGCGCTCCTGTTCTGCGGCACCGGTATGGGTATACATATCGCAGCATCCAAGTGTCCCCACGTTCATGCAGGCGTTGTCGAGAGTGTTCCCGCAGCACTTCGCGCTATCACCGGCAACGGCGTAAATGTGCTTGCTATGGGTGCGTTCTATGTAGCGCCCAAGATGGGCTGCGACATTGCCGACGCGTATCTTAACGCAGAGCTCGGCAGCGGCTACGAGTGGTGGCACAACTTCTACGAGTTCCACAAGCTTGCTATCGACGAGCTTGAAGCCTTCGACTATGAGGAATACAAGGCGAACGGCTTTAAGGTAAAGCATCTCGGCGACTATGAGATCGCGCTGGAAACAAAACCGGAGGAATAAGAAATTCCGGCTTAAAACATACACAAAAACGGCTGCCGACGGCAGCCGTTTTATATTGCGGGATTATTTTCCGAAAATCAGAGAATAGCAATAGAATATGGTGGCGATGAGTCCGCGGGAGGCGTCACTTTGGGGGGTCAGCTCCGAGCCTTGACCCATATAGATGCTGTTGGACATTGCCCACTGCATGCCGTCCTTTGCCCAGTCGCTTACAGTGTGAGCATCGCTGTAGGCGGAGAAGGTGAGTCCGGTGTTATGGGGCGCTGCTTTGTTCTCGGCGTATCTTGCCAGGATGGTGCATGCCTGCTCTATTGTGATGATGTCATTTACGCCGTATTTACCGTCGCCGATACCGCTGACGATGCCGTTTGCAGCCGCCCATTCAACGTAGGGCGCGTACCATGAGCCTTCCACCACATCTTTAAAGGATACGGTAGTGTACTTGCTGACGTCAACGCCCGAAAGTCTGCCGAGGACGGTCACGAACATTGCGCGGGTCATGGCGGTCTCGGGCTCAAAGGTGGTGTCTGTAATGCCCTTGAACAGTCCCGCGTCTGCCACATAGTTGACCGCCTTGTAGTAAGTATCCGAGGACTTGACGTCGGTGAATCTGGAGATCCTGTTTATTGTTTTTGATGGTTTTTCCGTGGAGAACAGCCAGTCGAGCATCTCCGTATCCTTGAAGGCGGGAACCCATGCCCAATGCTCCCAGTTCGCGCTTCTTTCCCAGGATTCCTCGAAAAGCTCCTTCTGTGCGGGATCGGAGAGATCGTACTCGGTGTAATTGAAGTTGGTCTTTCCAAGGTTCATGAGTGTCGCTGCCATGGCGTGGGCGGCGGAAACGCTTATGGATTTGTCCTGCTTCGAATGAACAAGCCATATAGCCACATCATCGGAAATGTTTACCGCCTGGGATGGATCACAATAGCCTGCTACGGGAAATGCCGCGGCGACAAGCTCGGGGGCTCGTGTAATGAAATCCCAAACGCCGCCTCCGCCGAGGGATTGACCCACCGCGTAGATACGCGATCTGTCAATATTATAGGTCTCAAGCAGCACATCCTTAACATAGCTTATGGTAGCCGTCATTACCTTTGAGGGATCGTTGCTGTCGTAGACATACGTTCCGTTTTTAAGCTTGTCTACTGTCCATTTGGAGCCTGTGGGGCAGATGGGAGCGAATACGATGTAATTATCGCCGTAAAGCTCTTTTGCATTGTTGGCAACGGTCTTATTGACGCCGCCGCCCTGGTCGTGGAAGGTTATAATCAGCGAATATTCTTTTTCGGGAGAGTAATCCTCGGGCAGATAAACGCTTGTACCGATGGTAACATTGCCATCATTATATAACCCTTCGGTGTACTTGCCCGGTCTATGAGTGCTGTCAAATTCATTAGTGTCATCGGGAAGCTTGCCGCTCTTTACATAGTCCTCGGCGGCTGCCTTTGATCCGAAGAAGCAGATCTCATTAATATAAAAATAAACGCTGTCCGGGGTATCCTCGGAGAGTGTAACGGCAAGCGCGCTGTGCGTGCCGTTTTTCAATCGGGTAAAGAGGTCGCTGACGCCTTTACCGTTAAGATTTACAGGCGTTGTGCGCACATATTTGCCGTTCGAGACCGAAATATCGGAGGCAAGCGTCACCACCGCGGTGTCTTTACCATTGCTTTTAAAGGTCATAGTCGCCTTTTCGGTGGCGTTGGTCTTATAGCTTACTACCATCCACGTTTGATTTGTGATGGGGGCGTTTTTCGACATTATGTGAAAACGGTAATAGCCGCCCATGTAATCGGAGGATGCTTTTTTGAGTGAAAGCGCACCTTCCTTTTCGTCGAAGGCATAAACGCCGACGTTTTCTCCAAAGCTGTGCTCCAAGCCGCCGGTAACATAGGCTGTATTATAAACAGTTAAGATTTTGGATGCTTCCGCAAGGCTCGACATCGAAGCGGCGATCGCTGATGGGGCTGCGCTGACAGTATTTGTCGGTGCTATAATAAGTATGGGCAGCAGCATCAAAATGGACAGCGTTACGGACAGTATACGCTTGAGTTTGGGGTATGCCATAGGGTGATCCTCCCAAATAAATAATTTTCACGTCATATTATATCAAATCAAAATGCATATGTCAATATGAAATATACAATTGATTGTTGCTTTTGGGACGTTTGAACGAAAAAAGTATGCGTATTTTGTGCAAATAGCTGCTATCAACTTATGTGTATATCAAGGCTGTGCGCTTTCAGAAAATTTTCGACAGCTATTGACAAACGAGAAAATCCGTGGTATAATCAATTAACGTGTTGAATTATGCGTTATGCAAAAGCTGTGACCGGGAAACGGCTCTGCCGTGACGGTATTACGAGACCACAGAGAGCTGCCGGATGCTGAGAGGCGCGGTCTGACGGATATCGAATATTACTTTCCGAGAGCTGCGCCCCGAAAAAACAGTAGGCGGCGACGGTGTGCACCGTTATATGCGGCAAGTATCGGCAATGCCTGTACTTGCAAAGGTTCCTGCTGTGAGGCAGGGACGAACAGAGGTGGTAACACGGGAGATCTCGTCCTCTGCAGTAAAACTGCGGAAGGGCGTTTTATTTTTGAATGCTCCTTCCGACAAACGAAAGGAGCATTTTCTATGTTTGCAAAAATCTTAATGATCGTAATCTTCTTCGCGATCACCGTCGCTGTCGGCGTATACTGCCGCAAAAAGGCAACAGATGTCAACGGCTTTGTTCTCGGCGGACGTGAGGTCGGCCCCTGGCTCACCGCGTTCGCGTACGGTACATCCTACTTCTCGGCAGTGGTATTCGTCGGTTATGCAGGTCAGTTCGGCTGGAAATACGGCATGGCTGCTACGTGGATCGGTATCGGCAACGCCATTATCGGAAGTCTGCTTGCATGGGTAGTCCTCGGACGTCGTACCCGCGTAATGACTCATCATCTCGGTGCCAAGACCATGCCCGAGTATTTTGAGAGGCGCTTCGGCTCTAAGGGCTTAAAGCTGGCGGCAGCGCTTATTACTTTTATCTTCCTCATTCCTTATACCGCATCCGTTTATAACGGTCTGTCGAGACTTTTTGGTATGGCATTCGACATCCCTTATGAGATCTGCGTTATTGTTATGGCGGTGCTGACAGGCGCGTATGTTATCCTCGGCGGATATATGGCAACTGCGGTCAATGACTTTATCCAGGGTATTATCATGCTGGTCGGCATTATTGCCGTTATCGGCTCCGTGCTTGCAGGGCAGGGCGGTTTTACCGAAGCGGTCATCAAACTCTCGAATGTAACCGACCCCTCCGTCCCCGAAGGTATGCAGGGTGCATTTGCTTCGATGTTCGGACCCGACCCGCTTAATCTCTTAGGTGTTGTTATACTTACCTCCCTCGGTACATGGGGACTTCCTCAGATGGTGCAGAAGTTCTACGCCATTAAATCCGAAAAGGCGATCAGTAAGGGTACTATCATATCCACCATTTTCGCTGTGGTCGTATCGGGCGGCTGTTACTTCCTCGGCGGCTTCGGCAGACTGTTCGGCATCGACACCAATGCTGCGGGTGCGCCAATATACGACTCGGTTATCCCGAATATGCTGTCAACTTTGTCCGATATACTTATCGGTATCGTTATAGTGCTTGTGCTTTCTGCATCCATGTCCACGCTGTCAAGTCTGGTGCTGACCTCCAGCTCTACCATCACACTTGACCTTATTAAAGGCAACATCTCAAAGAAAATGGATGAAAAGAAGCAGCTTCTTTCGATCCGTATCTTTATCGCGGTGTTTATCGTGCTGTCTGCGGTCATTGCCATCTTCCAGTATCAGTCCGCAAGCACGTTTATCGCACAGCTTATGGGTATTTCGTGGGGCGCACTGGCGGGCGCATTCCTGGCACCGTTCATGTACGGTCTGTATTCGAAGCGTATTACTACCGCATCGGTATGGGTCAGCTTCGCAATCGGTGTGGGACTTACCGTATCGAATATGTTCATCGGCTTTATCGCATCGCCCATCAATGCAGGTGCTGTCGCTATGGTGCTGGGACTTATTGCGGTGCCGATCGTCAGCCTTGTGACACCCAAGCCCAAGAATGTTGATGTTGATGAGATATTCTCCTGTTATGATAAGGAAGTTACCGTGCAGAAGAAGATCGCCATCAGCGAAAACGAGGACAAATAATTGCGGCTTTAAA
Source organism: Clostridia bacterium (assembly GCA_017482055.1). Taxonomy (GTDB): domain Bacteria; phylum Bacillota; class Clostridia; order Oscillospirales; family CAG-272; genus Flemingiibacterium. The sequence continues at coordinate 50,099 of JAFUOH010000017.1, read as the reverse complement.
GCAGTAACACCCCTCCTTGCGTTATTTACATATGCAGGGAGGGGTGCTTTGGTAGTTTGTCTCATAAAGCAATTGTGTGTAAATTTAACAAAAGCTATATTCTGTTACGAAAATTTTTACATCTATAGAGAAATATTTCTATTGACTTTTTCTGCATAACAGTGTATAATGTTGATACGGATAATGATAATGGAATCATTATAAAAAATCATAAGGATACAGAAAGGAATTTAACGTGATGAAAAAAATCATACTATCCTTATTTTTAGTTCTTTCCATGGTGGTATCCATGGCAGTTCCCGCATTTGCTGCGGATTACGATTACGAGGACTACAGCTTTTTACTTCTGCTTACGGTCGATGAGACCAAGATAGCAAAGGGCGATACCGTAACGGTTCGTCTTACAGTATTCGGTGAATATCCCGATGGCACATCTATTGATGAATTCGATTTTTACAGCTTCTATGACGAGATTACATTTAATGACAACCGTTTTGCATATGTACCGGATTCGGCAGAAACCGAGTACGGCTTCGAACTCGACGATTCCAAGGCGGATGACGGTCTTCTGGAGCTTTCTTGCGATGATGTTGAAGAAATTCAGAATGGTACCACGATTCTTGCGTTTGAGCTTGAAGCACTCAAGAGCAGCGGTTATGCTGAACTCGCACAGGACGATTATGAGATCTATTATGGAAGATATGGTGAGTATATTGATGTATACGACGATTGCATGGATGTAAAGGCGTCTACGTCCAGTTCCTCCGCGGATGGCTATTCCATTGATACAAAGTATGACGAGGATTGTGGTGCCGTGTACATATCTCAGTCTTCTGCCGAAGAGGACGAAGAGGTTTGGTTCCGTATCGTAACCTATTCGGGTCATGAGGTCGATGATATCGAGGTCCTTAACAGTGATGATGACGAGATTAGCTATGATTGGGACTATGATGAAAGTGGCTACAAGTACTACTACTTCGACATGCCGGATGATGACGTTACCATCGAGGTAACCTTCGATGACGACGGTTCTTCTTCGGGTAAGGAGTATAGTGTTTCTCTCGATTACGAGGCTGACTATGGTTTTGCACGCCTTAACTACACCTCCGCCGAAAAGGGCGACAAGGTAAGGATCTACGTTGAGCCCAACGATGACAACTACACCATTGATATAACCGTTGAGGACAGTGACGGTGATTCTGTTGAAGTTGATGAGAGTACGAAATACTACTATTTCACGATGCCCGCAGATGATGTTGAGGTTTACGTTGACTTCGACGGCGAGGATACCTCTACCGCCACCAAGTACTCTATTGATTATTCCTTCGACGACGATTATGGCACCGTTACCGGTCCTTCCAAGGCAGCCGAAGACACCGAGGTAAAGTTCTATATCTATCCCGAGGATGATTATGAGGTCGACACTGTTGTTGTAAGAGATTTCGACGGCGACAAGGTTACATCGGCTAAGGAAGACAGCGACGGTTACTGGTATTTCAAGATGCCCGATGAAAAGGTCTATGTTGACATCGAATTCGATGAAGAAGGCACCTCCTCCTCCGGCAAATCCTACGCTATCGAGCTCGGATGTGACGAGGACTACGGCTCCATTTCCGCGGCTTCCAAGGCTGAAAAGGGCGACAAGGTCAAGGTTTACCTGTATCCCGATGACGGCTACAAGGTAGACGACATCGAGATCACCGAGGATAAGACCGGTGACGATGTTACGATCTACGGTGATGCCGATGACGATTACATTTACTTCTATATGCCCGGCGACAGCGTATATATTTACGTCGATTTTGTAAGGGGCGGAAGTTCTTCTTCCTCTACCAAGTACGACATCAACCTTGACTACGACGAGGACTACGGTACTGTTGACATCTCCCGTTCTACCTCCACCAAGGGTAGGACGATAACCATTTACCCCGATCCCGACAGCGGTTATGTGGTTGACGATGTAACCGTTACCAGAACAAGCAAGTCCACCACTACCGTCAAGGTAACCGAGGACGAGGACGACGACGGAGAGACCTATTATTACTTCACCATGCCTTCTTACGACGTTGACGTTGAAGTTACCTTCGTAAGGAAGGGCAGCTCCACCGGTGCTTATAAGGTTTCGGTGAACAGCAGCATCAAGAACGGTACTGTTGAGACCTCCGATACCAAGGCTGACAGCGGCGATAAGGTCGATATCTTTGTTGAGCCCGCAGATGGCTACGAGGTAGACACCGTTACCGTTACAAGAGACTCTAACAGCGTGAAGGTCACCGTTACCGAAAATAAGGACGGCTCTTACACCTTCACCATGCCCTCTACCAGAGTAACAGTTAACGCAACCTTCAAGAAGGTTACCAAGACCACCTACGACATTACCATCGACAGCGCTATAAAGAACGGTACTGTTGCGGCGTCTGCGGCTAAGTCTGCAAGCGGTGAAAAGATCACCCTTACCGTAACTCCCGCAAAGAACTATGATGTAAACAGCGTTACTGTAACCAAGGGTACAAGCAAGACTGCCGTTTCCGTTACCAAGAATTCTAACGGCACCTACTCCTTCACAATGCCCGCCGAAAAGGTCACTGTAAGTGCTGCCTTCAAGGCTAATACCACTCCCGGTGCCCATGTTTGTGCGGCTAAGCCCTTTACCGATGTTGACGTAAGCGCAAACAGCTGGTATCATGCAGCAGTTGACTATGTGATCTCCAACGGTCTTATGAACGGTACAAGTACAACTACCTTTGAGCCCGGTACCGAAACCAGCCGCGGTATGATCGTTACCGTTCTCTGGAGACTCGCAGGCAAGCCTCTCAGCGACGCGACTATCCCTTATACTGATGTTCCCGCAGGCGAGTGGTACACCGAGGCTATCCGTTGGGCAGCAGCTAACGGTATCCTCAATGATATCGCAACTACCGGCGCGTTTGAGCCCAATTCTTCGCTCACCCGTGAACAGTTCGCGGCGATCTTCTATCGCTATGTACAGTACAATGGCGGCGGCTACAAGGGCATCATCAGCGCTAACCTCAGTAAGTTCAATGACATGAGCGAGATCTCCTACTGGGCAGTTGAAGCTCTCAGCTGGTGCAACGAAAACGGTATCCTTAACGGTGACAACACCACCGGTAAGCTCATGCCTAAGGGTAATGTTGACCGTGCACAGTTTGCACAGATCCTCATGAACTACTCAAACCTTGAGAAATAAGCAAAATCTCCCCGAATCGTTTGATTCGGGGAGATTTTTTGTTGCATAAAAAATTGTGGCTGCCGTTGGCAGCCACATATTGTTTGTGTAAATAATTACATATTAGCTTCGATATAATTCATGATATCGCGAACGGTCTTAAGATTCGGGATCTCCTCGTCGGGTACCGATACGCCGAAGTTTTCTTCGATAGCCATCAGCATCTCAACAACGTCCAGAGAGTCCGCGCCGAGATCGTCAAGAATGCTTGCGTCCTCGGTGACGAGCGCTTCGTCACAACCGAGCTGGTCAACAACGATATTTACGATTTTTTCAAACATGGGTATATTCCTCCATTAAATAATATTTTTTATCCGACGGGTATTTTTGCCGCGCGGATTTGTTCGCAGAGTCCTCTTACTCGATGATCTTGTACTGTCCCATCTTTCGGAACTTCTCGTATCTCTCATTATATATCATTTCTTTGTCTTTTTCAAGTAGGTCTGATAAATTTTTCAAAATATTTACTTTTAACACATCTGCGGCGGCAATATGGTCGAGATGTGCACCGCCCTCGGGCTCGGGAATGACCTCATCTATGATTCCGAGAGCCAAAAGATCATCCGCTGTCATGCGCAGTGTCTGCGCTGCTTCTTTTTCGCGGGTGGGATCCTTCCACAGTATGCTGGCAAAGCCTCTGGGAGATATGACCGAGTAGGTCGCATTTTCAAGCATCAGAACGCGATTCGCACAGGCGATACCCAGCGCGCCGCCTGAGCCGCCCTCACCGATCACAGTGCTGATTATCGGCACCCTCAGCCCCATCATGTCACGAAGATTTTCGGCGATTGCAAGACCTTGTCCGCGCTCCTCCGCACCTACGCCGCAGTCCGCGCCGGGGGTGTCTACAAAGGTGATTATCGGACGTCCGAACTTTTCCGCCTGCTTCATCTGGCGCATTGCCTTGCGATATCCCTCGGGATGTGCCATTCCGAAGTTTGAAGCGATATTAGCTTGTACTGTGTGCCCCTTGACATGACCGATAACTGTCACAGGAATGCCTTCAAGTCTGGCTATGGCGGTATACATGGCGGGATCGTCACCGAAGGAACGGTCACCGTGAAGCTCCAGCACATCTGTGAAGATGTGGGAGACATAATCGCGTACCCCCGGGCGATCTTTGTGGCGCGACAGGGTGAATTTGGTCAGCGCATCAACAGTTTGCTTTTCACTCATCGTGCCTCACCGCCTTTCGATAAACCAATTATAAGCGCTATCTTCTCGGGAAGCTCAGCACGTGGAACTATCGCATCCACAAAACCGTGCTCAAGCTGAAATTCCGCGCTTTGGAAATCCTCGGGCAGCTTTTTGCCTATAGTGCCCTCGATAACGCGTCGTCCCGCAAAGCCTATGAGGGCTTTCGGCTCGGAGAGAATAACATCGCCGAGCATTGCGAAGCTCGCTACAACTCCGCCGGTGGTGGGGTCGCAGAGGACTGTGATGTAAAGCAACCCCGCGTCGCTGTGGAGTCCAACGGCGGCGCTGACCTTTGCCATCTGCATAAGTGAAAGCGTGCCCTCATGCATTCTCGCACCTCCCGAAGCGGTGAAGATCACTACAGGAAGCCGTTCCACCGTAGCCGCCTCAAACAGTCGTGTGAGCTTCTCGCCCACCGCACTGCCCATGGATGCCATCATAAAGGTAGAGTCCATTACAGCGAGCATACACGCCTCACCGTGTATCCTGGCACGCCCTGTGACCACAGCCTCGTTGAGGCGAGTCTGCGACCGCAGCTTTTCTACCTTTTCGGTGTATCCTTCAAACTCAAGGGGATTGGCGGAGGTGATCTCGGAGAAGAGCTCTTCGAAGCTGCCCTCATCTACGGTCATGGCGATTCGATCACGAGCGTTCAGCCTTGCATGAGCTCCGCAGTGCGGACAGACTCTGAGCGCCACCGCGTATTTATCGGGCGCTACCTCTTTTTTGCACTTGGTGCAGACGATCTTTGGTTCGCTTGACACCTCCTCCTTCGACTTCTTTTTTGAGTCGGGGAGGTTTTTGATGGAATCTGGGATCGTGATGTATTGTGCTTTTTTAAATAAGTCCTTAAACAGTTCGCTCAATGTGTTTCACCTCATTCGTGAGTAAGCTTGGTAATGTCAGTATCGTCAAGAAATGAATTGGTGTAATTCCCCAAACGGAATTCTTTGCAGTCGGTCAGAGCCAACTGAAAATCAATATTAGACCCGATGCCGTCGATGATAAACTCGGCAAGCGCTCGACGCATGCGCGTTATCGCTTCCTCGCGGTGACTGCCGTTTACGATGAGCTTGGCAATCATGGAATCATAATACGGCGGTACTGTGTACCCCTGGTATACTGCAGTATCCACACGCACTCCAAGTCCACCGGGAACATTCAGGCTGGTTATCTTGCCGGGACAGGGCGCGAATCCGCGCGCGGGATCCTCTGCGTTGATGCGGCACTCGATAACGTGACCGCGGGGAACTATATCGGGCTGCTCGAATTTCAGCTTTTTACCTGCCGCGATGTCTATTTGCGCACGTACAAGGTCAACGCCTGTCAGTACCTCGGTCACGGGATGCTCCACCTGTATGCGGGCATTCATCTCCATAAAATAGAAGTTGCGGTCGGCATCAACAAGATACTCCACGGTGCCGGCACCATGGTAGCCTGCGGCGAGCGCGGCTGCAACGGATGCCTTGCCCATGCGTTCCCTCAGCTCGGGTGTCACAAATGCCGAGGGGGTCTCCTCAAGCACCTTTTGGTGACGGCGCTGCATTGAACAGTCACGTTCCATTAAATGAATGGCGTTACCGTGCTTGTCTGCAAGTATTTGGAACTCAATGTGATGCGGGTCGCGGATGAATTTTTCGATGTAAACGCCGTCGTCGCCGAAATTGGCGGCGGCTTCGCTCCTTGCCGCATCAAAAGCGCGTGAGAGCTCGGTTTTATCGCTTACCATGCGGATACCCTTACCTCCGCCGCCGTTTGCGGCTTTGATCATTACGGGATAACCGATTTTTTCGGCGATCTCCTCGGCGGCTGTGATATCGGTGACGATGCCCTTGCTTCCGGGGACTATCGGCACTCCTGCCGCCGCAACGGTACGGCGAGCCTCTGCTTTGTCGCCCACAAGCTCGATGGAGTGAGCCGAGGGACCGATGAACTCAATACCGTTTTCCTCGCAGAGCCGTGCGAAACGGCTGTTTTCGGACAGGAATCCGTATCCGGGGTGTATAGCCTCCGAGCCTGTCAGCTTGGCGGCGGTGATGATAGCGTTCATGTTTAGATAGCTGTCACGTGAATATGCCCCACCGATGCAGACGGCTTCGTCCGCGATAAGCGTATGCAGTGACTCGCGGTCAGCCTCGGAATAGACTGCAACACTGATAATGCCCATGTCACGGCAGGCGCGTATCACGCGGACAGCGATCTCACCGCGGTTGGCGATCAATATTTTTCTGAACATATCAGTTCCCTCACTGAACCATGCACTTTATTTCCGCCGAGCATGCAAGCTCGCCGTTTACCGTGGCGGTACCCTGAGCGATCGCCATGCCGAAGCGGGATTTTATCAGCTCACAGTGAAGCTCCAACGTGTCGCCGGGAACTACCTTGCGCTTGAATTTTACATTGTCCGCCCCGGCGAAGAATGCAATCTTGCCGCGGTTTTCGGGAAGTCCCAGTATTACGACTGCGCCGCACTGTGCGATGGATTCAAGCATCAGTACGCCCGGAAGTACGGGCGTGTCCGGGAAGTGACCTTTAAAGAAATATTCGTTGCCCGTGAGAGTCCATTTTGCAGTGGCGGACTTGCCGTCAATAAGCTCGGTTACCTCGTCGATGAGCAAAAACGGCTCGCGGTGGGGAAGGATAGCTTTGATCCCGTCTTTATCAAGTATCATTACAGCCTCACTTTACGGAAATCAACGGCTGACCGAATTCAACCATTTTTCCGTTTTCGAACAGTATTTCGGTGACCTCGCCGTCCTTATCGGATTCGATCTCGTTCATGACCTTCATGGCTTCGATTATGCAGATGATATCTCCCTTTTTAACCTTATCGCCCACTTTAATAAAGGGCTCGGCTTCCGGAGAGGATGCGGCATAAGCTACACCGAGCAACGGCGCGTTGACCGTTGCGGCAGGCGCAGACGCAGAAGCCGCTTCCGGGGCGATCTGCGGAGCAGCGGGAGCGCTTACAGGCACCGCAGGCATCATAGCGGGCTGTGGTGAGGGCGCGCCGTGATGTGGCTCACAGGGGGGCGGAGTGTGCTTGCCAAGCTTTATTTTAACATCTGCAACCTCAAGCTCCAGGCTGTCGGTCTTGCTTGCATCAAGCTTATCCATAAGGCGGCAGATAAGTGCTTCTATTTCGTTTACATTGTTAAACATGGCTTGCTTTCCTTTCTTACGCCTCGAATTTCTTAAAGAGCAGTGAGACATTTGTGCCGCCAAATCCGAGGGAGTTGGACAGCGCGTATTTGATGTTGCGCTTTTTCGGTTCAAGGGGAGTATAGTCAAGATCAAGCTCAGGATCGGGCTCGCGCAGGTTGGCTGTAGGCGGTATTATGCCGCGATCAAGCGCCATGGCTGTGATGATCGCCTCGGTTGCACCTGCCGCACCTAAAAGGTGGCCTGTAACACCCTTGGTGGAGGAAATTGCGACCTTGTATGCCGCTTCACCCAGAGTTTTCTTGACAGCAAGAGTCTCGGAGGAGTCGTTGTGTGCCGTACCTGTACCGTGCGCGTTGATGTAATCTACCATTTCGGGAGTGATGCCGCCCTCTTTGATAGCCCCGCTCATTGCGAGGGTCGCGCCCGATGCTTCGGGATCGGGGGCGGTGATATGATATGCGTCGCTTGTGGTACCGTATCCGATGATCTCACCGTAGATCTTCGCACCGCGAGCGACTGCGTGATCATAAGCTTCAAGCACCAGTGCCGCGCCGCCTTCGCCCATTGTAAAGCCGCTTCTTCTCTTATCGAAGGGCAGGGAGCAGGTGTCGGGAGTCTCGCCGTGAGTGAGTGCGGTCATGTTGGAAAAACCTGCAACTGCCAGCTTGGTTATTGTTGCCTCAGAGCCGCCCGCGATGACTACATCGGCGTATCCGTCCTTGATGTGACGGAATGCCTCGCCTATAGCGGTTGCACTGGACGCGCACGCAGTAACTGTAGCGTAGCAGGTGCCCTTGAAGCCATATTTCATCGCAATATTTCCGCAGGCAATGTTTGAAATCATCATGGGGATGAATACGGGGGAAACTCTGCCGGGGCCTTTTTCCATCAGCTTGGTATGCTCTTCTTCAAGGGTGCCGAGTCCTCCGATACCGCTTCCGAAAATGACACCGCAGCGTGTGATGTCAAGCTTATCGCGTTCGAGTCCCGATATGTCATATGCGTCGGTGGCGGCTGCCATTGCAAACTGACAATAGCGATCCATGCGGCGTGCTGCCTTGGCATCAATACCATAAGAGGTGGGATCGAAATCCTTCACCTCGCAGGCAAAGTGGCATTTATAATCGGATGTATCAAAGGCTGTGATCTCGGAAACAGTGGTCACGCCCGAAAGTGCGCGCTCAAAAAGCTCGTCGGGAGTCTTTCCCGCGGGGGTGATGGCACCCATACCTGTAATAACAACTCGCATTGGTTTGTATCCTTTCGTTTTATGATATTCGGACGAGCGATGCTCGACCCAATAATACGCTATATTATTAAAGACTTATCGCGCCGTCGACCGAGAGGGTCTGCGCAGTGATGTAGGAGGCATCCTCGCTTGCAAGGAATGCCGCGGCGTTTGCAATATCCTCGGGCTTGCCTATACGGCGAAGAGCGATGCGGTCGTACAGTGCCTTTTTTGCATCTTCACCCAGCGCATCGGTCATGTCGGTCTCGATAAAGCCGGGAGCAATACAGTTGACGGTGATGCCGCGGCTGCCGATCTCCTTGGCAAGAGATTTCGTGAATCCGATGATCGCTGCCTTGGATGCGGCATAGTTGGTCTGACCTGCGTTGCCGTAGATACCTACCACGCTTGTGATACTGATGATGCGTCCTGCGCGCGCCTTTGTCATAACGGGCGTGACCGCCTTTGACATATTATAGACAGATTTTAAGTTACATGCAATGACCTCGTCAAACTGTTCTTCGCTCATGCGCATGAGCAGACCGTCGCGGGTGATGCCCGCATTGTTGACAAGTGCCCATATACCTCCGAAGCGTGCAATTACAGCTTCGACCATGGCTTTGCACTCATCCGCTTTTGACACGTCGGCGCGGAACAGCTCAACCTCGGCACCGTCCTTGGCGGCAGCGCGGCAGGCTTCAAGCGCAGCACACTGTGTGCCGTTATCGGAACGATAATTCAGGGCTATATTATAGCCCCTTGCGGCAAAACCGCAGGCTATCGCCAGACCGATGCCCTTTGCGGCACCGGTGACGATTACAGTTTTATTTGACATTTTTTATCTCCTTGTTACCACTCGATTATTGCGGCACCGTAGGTCAGTCCCGAACCGAAGCCCTCAATGGCGAGCTTGTCACCGCGCTGTAATTTTCCTGCGCGATTGAGCTCATCAAGGAGTATCGGAACGCTGGCGCTTGAGGTGTTTCCGTATCGCTCAATATTGACGGGGGCTTTTTCGGGATCAATACCGAGGCGCTCGACCGCGGAATTGATTATTCGTATATTTGCCTGGTGCATTATTACGTATTTAAGCTCATCTGCAGTAACATCTGCTGCCTTGAGTGCTTCTGAGAGCGCTTCGGGAATTGCTTTGACAGCGAATGTGAAAACCTTTCTGCCGTTCATTTTCAGACCCTCGGTGATTTTGTCGGGGTTGTTTTCGATGGTACCGTCATCATTCGCTATAACGGAAGTCAATGCGGGAGCCGTGATGCTGTCGGCGCCTGTGCCGTCGGTCTTAATATAAGATGAAAGAAGTCCGTGTTCACTGTCGGCGCATACAACCGCCGCACCTGCACCATCACCGAACAATACACAGGAGGTTCGATCGGTATAATCTGTAATTCGCGACAATACTTCGGAGCAAACGATGAGCACATTGTTCACCTGTCTTGTTCCGGGACGGCTCGCCGAGATGAACGCCGATGCGGTGTCAAGAGCATATACAAAGCCCGAACAGCCGGCGTTTATATCAAAAGCGAAGGCGTTTTTGGCGCCGACACCCGCCTGTACATGGCAGGCAAGAGCGGGGGTGTAGTTATCATTGGTAACGGTTGAAGCGATCACAAGATCAATATCGAGAGGGGAAAGCCCGCTTGCTTCCAAAGCTCGTTTTGCGGCGATCACAGCCATCTCATGATTCTTCATTGAGGTGTTTATACGGCGTTCACCGATACCTGTGCGCTCGCGGATCCATTCGTCGTCTGTTTCCACCATACGTGAAAGATCGTCATTTGAAAGCACCCGCTCCGGGATATATGAGCCCGTAGAAATTATACGCGCGCGGCGTGTACTTGAATTCATTATGAAGCAATTTCCTTTCGTAATGTCGTTTTATGTCATTTCGGCACACACTATGCTGAACACTTTATCAGTTAAATATTTTACCATCAAATTTGATACTGACTATTGACGGATTGTAAATAATTTATAGCCAAACCCAAATTGAAACACATAAATCGGCTGCACAAGCCTTCATTCGACAGGGATATTGACAAAAATCGAAAATTCATGTATAATTTTAATATCAAAATTTTTCTTTGTCGGGAGGAGCATCATGCAAAACGAGCAAAGCAGTGTAATGGCGGTGTTTGAAACAGTGGCGCGGTGTGGAGAGATAAGCCGTGCACAGCTTTCGAGTATGACGGGCTTCAGTCAGGTGACGGTAGGCAAGGCAGTGGAGCTGCTTTGCTCCTGCGGCATACTTACCGAGCACAAGCAGTCCCGCGGCTCGGTGGGACGTAAAAGCGGTATATGCTCGCTTACTGATAACTGCGGTATGCTGTTGTATGATCTGACCGGGGTCAAGCGCCGCGTGCGTGTATGTGATCTTGCGCTGAATATACGAAGCGAATACGAGACCGAAGAGACAGAGATCACATCACTGGCACTATCGGGATTCGCTCATTTTATTGAAGCCTTCGGTGGTGAGCTGCTTGGGATCGGATGCGTGACGGCGGGCAATGATGCTGCCGAATATGCAAAAGGTTTTACGGAGGCGCTCGGGCACGCTCCCGAGCTGATCATTGAAGAAAGCCGTGCATATGCCGCCGCTAATTCCGCAAGACTCGATACGAGCGGTGTGGCGCTGTTGGTACGCCTTGGCTCCGATGGAAGCGTTGACGGTGCCGTTACGTTTAGCGGCAGACTGTACAGCGGTGCTCACGGCAAGGCGGGCGATTTCGCGCGGGCAGCAGATTCCCGCGAGTCGCTTATATCGCTTCTTTCGAATTTATGTGCAGTCATTGATCCCGAGACGGTACATGTATCTTGTGAGCATGAGGATGATTGTGACGTTATATCGGAAGAATTACACGCACGGCTTGCCATGTCAGGCTTAGATGCGGAAATGATGCCGCAGATCATTACCGAGCCGCTTGGTATCTGTCGAAGCGCCCTTGACGGTGTGGCGGCTCTTTTAAGAGAACGGTGCATACTCTCGAAATTGTCAAAAAATACCTGATTAAACGACTTTGAAGCGGTACAGAATAATATCGAAGTCGGTTATGACACCGACCTCCATATTATCAAGTTAGGATGGTATTTTATAATGGAAAACAAGTCTCCCAATCCCTCCATCGAATGTTCCGTAAAGCAGTGCGAGTATCACTGCGGCAACGAAAATTACTGCACGCTCAATAAGGTACGCATTGCCACCCATGAAGCAAACCCTACCGTTTGCCAGTGCGTTGACTGCGAATCCTTCGTTAAGAAGTCCGGCTGCGAAAACGGCACCTGCCACTAAAAGTAAGACCGTCCGTACCGATCGGTATGGGCGGTCTCGTTTTGTTTATAGAGGAAGATAAACCGAAAACTTGTTTATCCCATCGCGGCTTTCCACCCAGATCTTTCCTCTGTGCTCGCGAACGATGCCTTCTGCGATGGATAGACCGAGACCGTAGCTGTGACCGTCGGTGCGGGATTTGTCGGCGCGGTAGAAGCGCTTGAATATATCACGGAGCTCATCCTTTGGTATCTCGTCACCGGTGTTTGATACGCTGAGCGTACAGGCGAAATGTCCCGAACGTGACAGTATCACTTTTACTTTACCGCCGGAGTGGGCATATTTTTGAGCGTTATCGAGCAGAATGTCGATGACCTGCCGCAGATGTGAGCCGCTGCCGTTTACATATATATCCTTTTCTATGGCTGTGTCAAGGGTCAGCGATCGTTCAAAAAACATGGCTTCAAACGGCAGAATGGCATTTTCGACAATGTCCGACAGGTTTACCGACTCAAATACCATTTTTGCTGTGCCATTGTCGATTCTTGCAAGCTCCAACAGCTCTTCCGTCAGTCCTCGCATGCGCTTTGACATTTCAAGAATACTGTAAGCGGAGCGTGTGCGCACGGCTTCACTTGAGCTGTTCTCGGAAAGCAGCTCTGCATTTGTCATGATAACCGTCAACGGCGTTTTCAACTCATGTGAAGCATCCGCCACAAACTGCCGCTGCTGCTTCCATGCAGTCTCAACGGGACGGGTCACCCATCTGACAAGCAGCAGTGTGAGTAGAAGGAACACGGCAAACGCCAAGATGCCTATGAAAACACAGGTACGCGTCAGTGAGCTTACTGCCGCGAGCTCGCTTGATATATCGGTAAATACTACTCGCTCGGAGATTGGGTTAGAGACCTTGCTGTAGCGCAGCGCATATTTTTTTATGGTCCCGATCTGCTCGTCCGAGGCACTGACGGTGCTCATAAGCTCAGTGAGATATTCATTGTCTGTAAGATCATGATATTCATCGCTTCCGCTTGCCATCAACTCCCCGTTTGGCAGTTTTTCCACCGTAAAGTATGGAAGATTTACAAAGGGCGCACGATCACGTCCTTTGTCTGCCATAATCGGCCTCATGGGGGAGTTTGATACCGCCTGCATCATGCTGATGCTCTGTTCCCTTAAATTATTTTTGGTGAAACCCACTATCATACCGAGTATGACAGCAAGCATTACGGTGACTATGGTCATCGTAATACATATGAACCTGAAACGCAGCTTTTTTAACATTCGTCCTTCACCTCAAGATGATAACCGAGCCGTCTTATGGCTTCAATGGTTATGTTTGAGCCTATGCTCTGCAGCTTTTTGCGAAGAAAGCCAATGTAGACCTCCACATGATTTTCTACCGCATTTGAATCGTAACCCCATACCCTTGCGAGGATCGTCTCCTTTGAAACTATGCGCTTTTTTGCGCCAAGCAAAAATCGCATCATGTCAAACTCCTTTGCAGACAGCCGCACGTTTTTTGCGCCGCATATCAGAGTGCAGGTGTCAAGATCGAGAGTAGTGTTGCCAAGACACAGCTCATTTATCTGATCGCCTTGACGGCGCAGGAGAGCGTTTATGCAGGCAAGCAGCTCGCGGGAATCAAAAGGCTTGGTGAGATAGTAGTCCGCGCCCGCGTTGAGTCCCATGATCTTATCCTCTACATCTGATTTCGCAGTGAGCATAAGTATGGGCGTGGTTATACGTTCTGCTCTTACTTGACGAGCTACCTGATATCCGTCGAGCTTCGGCATCATGACATCAAGTATCAAAAGATCGTATATGCCAAGCTCGGCGTATTCCTTTCCCATCTCGCCGTCAAGCGCGAGTTCAACCTCAAAGCCTTTGGATTCAAGCAGCGTTTTAAGCGATTCAGCCAGCAGTTTTTCGTCCTCAATGATAAGTATGCGCATATATATACCTTCTTAAAATATCAATATGTGTTACACTTATATTGTACAATGTATTTCTGAAAACAGGCTGAAAAAACTGTGAAGTTTTTTGCATTAACAGTTTCTTTACAATATTTCGGGAGGTTTTTCAGCGCCTTTTCAGTAACAAATGGTACAATATCGCATGTGATGCGAGCGTAAAGCGCTCGTAAAAAATTATGAAAGGAGTAAGTAGAAGTTGGATTTTCGCCATGAGCACAAGCATGAGATAAGCTTTGCGGATATGCTCACGATACGTTCGCGGATGCGTGCTGTGGGACAACTTGACCCACACGCCATAGACGGAAAATATAAGATACGCAGTCTGTATTTTGATACGCCTACCGACCGTGCGCTCAGGGAAAAGCTTGACGGCGTCAACAGCCGCGAAAAATTCCGCATTCGGTATTACAATGATGACACGTCTTTGATACATCTTGAAAAAAAGAGCAAGCAGAATGGTCTTGGCAACAAGCAGTCCGCGCAGATAAGTGCCGATGAAGCGCGCATGATCGCTGCGGGAGACATAGACTTTATGTATTCACACAGTCATCCGTTGGTGCGGGAGCTGTATGCAAAAATGCGGACTCAGGGACTCCGTGCGCGAACGATCGTGGACTACACACGAGAGCCGTTTGTATATGCCCCCGGAAATGTCCGCGTGACTCTCGATTATGATATCAGAACCGGACTATCATCTGTAGATTTGCTTGCCCCCGATCTGCCGACAGTCCCTGTGAAGGGCTCGCCCATCATCTTAGAGGTAAAATGGGACGAATACCTCCCGTCGATCATAAGAGATGCGGTGGGGCTTGAAGATCGCCGTGCGGGCGCGTTTTCAAAATATGCCGCATGCCGTGAATACGATTAATATTTATATAAAGGAGCAAAACAATGAATTTTAACGATATTTTCAAATCATCCTTCCTTGAGAACATCTCAAGTGTTACCTTGCTTGATATGCTGCTTGCCATTGTGTTGGCATTTGGCATCGGACTGTTTATTTTCCTTGTATACAAAAAGACATACACCGGTGTTATGTACTCGTCGAGCTTCGGAGTTACTTTAGTGGCGCTTACCATGATCACCACGGTCGTTATTTTGGCGGTTACCAGCAATGTAGTGCTTTCTCTGGGTATGGTCGGTGCGCTGTCCATCGTGCGTTTCCGTACCGCTATAAAGGAACCGCTTGATATTGCGTTCCTGTTCTGGTCCATTGCAGCGGGAATTGTACTGGCGGCAGGTATGATACCGCTTGCAGTGATCGGCAGTGTGGTCATCGGCGTTATCCTGCTTGTATTTGTTAATAAAAAGTCCCATGTAAATCCCTACATCGTAGTCATTCGCTGTGCCGACCACGCAAGCGAGACTGCGGCTAAGGAATATCTTATCAAGAACACACTGCGCGCCGTTACAAAGACCAAGAGCGCACAGAAGGGCATGATTGAGCTTAATATGGAGATTCGTCTGAAGGATGACAACACCGACTTTATAAATGAGCTTGCCGAGATGAAAGGCGTTGAGAGCGCGGTACTTGTCAGCTACAACGGCGACTACATGAACTGAGGTTGTGCCAATGTCAACACATAAGCATATAGATAAGCTCTGCTTCGCTGCTATAGCGCTGACACTTATCGTGACAGTGCTGTTCATGAACGGTGCGGCACTCGGTATTGAAGCGGCGGCTCGTGTGATCGGCTATGAGAACAGGCTGTTTGACGCATCACGCGTACACACCATAGACATCGTAATGGATGATTGGGACAGCTTTATCGAGACCTGCGAGAATGAGGAATATTCCGTGTGCAGCGCGGTGATCGACGGAGAAGTGTATAAAAATATCGGTATACGCGCTAAGGGCAACACCTCGCTTTCAAATGTATCGAGTATGAACAGCGACCGATACAGCTTCAAGATCGAGTTTGATCAGTATGACAGCACCAAAAGCTATCACGGGCTTGACAAGCTGAGCCTTAATAACATAATACAGGACAACACCTTTATGAAGGATTACCTCGTATACCGTATGATGTACGAGTTCGGTGCGGCGGCTCCGCTGTGCAGCTTTGCTTACATTACGGTAAACGGCGAGGATTGGGGATTGTATCTCGCAGTCGAAGCTGTGGAGGATTCCTTCCTTCAGCGCAACTACGGCAGTGACCATGGAGAGCTGTATAAGCCCGACAGTATGTCCTTCGGAGGCGGTCGTGGCAACGGCAGAGACTTTTCCATGAGCGATTTTGAGTTCGATTTTAATGGAAATGAGACGGGAGATACTGCTGAGGAGATCACCGTACCATCACGTGGCGGCTTCACTATGCCGGATGACTTTGACCCGTCTGCAGCGATGCCCGGCGACGGTAATAATACCGAGGGCGGCTTCGCTATGCCCGAGAATTTTGACCCATCGTCTGTCGATATGGCTGAGATTGAGGAATTTATCGGCAATATGGGCGGCAACCGTGGCGGAATGGGGGGATTCGGCGGCGGAATGGGCAGCAGTGACGTTAAGCTTCAGTATATCGACGACGATCCCGACAGCTACTCAAACATTTTCAGCAGCGCCAAGACCGATTACACCGAAGCAGATGCCGCGCGGCTTATAAATTCGCTTAAGATTCTTTCCGAAGGCGAAAATATCGAGAGCGCCGTGGATGTCGAAAATGTCATTCGCTACTTTGTAGTACACAATTTCGTGGTCAATGGTGACAGCTACACGGGAACAATGATCCACAACTATTACCTATATGAAGAGGATGGCAAAATGTCAATGCTGCCTTGGGACTATAACCTTGCCTATGGCACATTTCAGGGCAGTAACGCATCGAGCGCGGTGAATGATCCCATTGATTCTCCCGTGTCCGGAGATATGTCCGACCGTCCGATGGTGGCGTGGATATTTAATGATGAGGCTTACACCGAGCTGTATCACACGTATTTTGAAGAATTCATTAATCAATTCTTTGAAAACGGCTATCTTGAAAGCGTAATTGACGAGACATATGAGCTTATCAAGCCTTATGTAGAAAAGGATCCGTCAAAATTCTGCACTTTTGAGGAGTTTGAAACGGGCGCGGCGGCGATAAAGGAATTTTGCCTGAAGCGTGCCGAGAGTGTTTCGGGACAGCTTGACGGTTCCATTCCTTCTACCTCCGAGGGGCAATCTGCAGACAGCAGCACTCTTGTTGATACGACCGGATTGAATATATCCGACATGGGCACCATGAATAATGGCATTGGCGGCGGCAGAGGCGGAAATATGTTCGGTGAGGACCGCGGAAATTCCAACGGCGGTATGACGCGTCCGAATCGCGGCGGTGAAAGCAGTATGCCCGATACCGCGGAGAGTGGTGCGGGTACTACACAGACCTCCTTTATACCAACCGCCGACACTCAGACTGACGGCAGAGGTATGCCGAGCGGTGACATGGGCTTTGGCGGTATGCAGGGTGATAATATGCAAGGCGGCAATGTGCCCCCGGGAATGCCCGAAGGTGGTTCGATTCCGTCGGGAATACCCGAAAATTTCGATCCCGCGGCAATGATCCCTAACGAAACAGTGGTGCCGGCAGATACAGCCGAGGTGAGCGATAATACCGATTCGACGGATACCGCACAGAGTGATAGGCAGAATACCTTCCCTCAGCGCGGAGACATGTCACAGAGTGAAAATCAGGGCGGATTTAACGGGCGTGGTGAAGTGCAAAACAATATGCAGGTGCCAGATCTCGGCAACATGTCGGGGCAGACACAAGGGCTGCCTGCAAACACGGCTTCAACCTGGATCATGCTTGGTGTATGCGCGCTTGTACTGATTGTGGGTATTATCGTAGCATGGTGGTATCGGAGATAAGCGGTAATTAACTATATTAAAAGCAAAAGATGCTGTCGCTTTTAGTGCATGTATCACATAAATACTCACAATAAACTTGTTGGGGCGACCGGTGGTCGCCCCAATGTTTTGTGAATGTTTATGCAGAACATGTGCTAAATGCGACAGCATCTTTGTCAATACATCGCTTATTTCGCGTAATTGTAGCCCATCTCAAGCGCTTTCTTATTCTTTTCGATAAGCGCTGCCTTAGCAGCGGGAATGCCCGCTACCATATGTTCAAGGAACGCGTCGTACTCAAAAAGACCTGTAATCTTCAGAAGATAGCCGAGTACGATAACATTTGCCATACCGGTAAGTCCCGCATCGGATGCCATAGCAGTTGCGGGGATGCCGTAGACCTCAATATCGGATCTGCTTGAAGTTTTGTCGATAAGGGAAGAGTCGTAGACCAGCTTGCCGCCTGCTTTTACATTCGGTTCAAACTTCTCAAAGGAAGGGAGATTCAGCGCGATGAGCAGGTCGGGAGTTACAACCAGGGGAGAACCGATCTCCTCGTCCGATACGATAACTGAGCAGTTAGCCGCACCGCCGCGCATTTCGGGACCGTAGGAAGGGAGCCAGGATACCTGAAGCTCGGAATCCATTGCCATTTTTGCGATAGCCTTGCCTGCGAAAAGGATGCCCTGTCCGCCGAAGCCCGCAAGCAGAATATTTGTAGTCATTATTCGGTTACCTCCTTAGTGGAAGTGGGGTTAAGATCTTTAACATCAGCATCCTTGTAAACGCCCAGCGGATAGAAGGGGATCATATCGGTCTTGACCCATTCAAGCGCCTGCTCGGGAGTCATGCCCCAGTTGGTGGGACAGGTGGAGAGAACCTCGACGATAGAGAGACCTTTCTTGTCTACCTGGTTTTGGAATGCCTTCTTGATAGCTGCTTTTGCCTTCTTGATGTTGGGAACAGTGTTCACAGCAACACGCTCTGCATATGCAACGCCGTCGAGCGTGGAGAGCATTTCGCAGACACGGATGGGCGAACCCTGAATACGGCGGTCGCGTCCGTAGGGGGATGTGGTGGTGACCTGCCCCGGCATGGTGGTAGGCGCCATCTGACCGCCTGTCATACCATAGATACAGTTGTTGATAAAGATGATGGTGATATTCTCACCGCGTGCGCCGACATGAACAGTCTCAGCGGTACCGATAGCGGCGAGGTCGCCGTCGCCCTGATATGTAAAAACAATGTTGTCGGGGTGGGTACGCTTAACGCCCGTCGCAACGGCGGGAGCACGTCCGTGTGCGGCTTCGATCATGTCGCACTCGAAATAATTGTATGCGAATACGGAGCAGCCGACAGGTGCGATACCGACAGCCTTACCGCAGAGGTCAAGCTCGTCGAGAACCTCGGCAACCAGTCTGTGTACGATGCCATGTGTACAGCCCGGGCAGTAGTGGAATGGCAC
Organism: Clostridia bacterium; assembly: GCA_017482055.1. Classification (GTDB taxonomy): domain Bacteria; phylum Bacillota; class Clostridia; order Oscillospirales; family CAG-272; genus Flemingiibacterium. The sequence continues at coordinate 30,709 of JAFUOH010000017.1, read as the reverse complement.
GGGCGAGAGGGATTTTGGTTTATCAAAAACTACCATTTGTGTGAACCTCCGATCTTACAGTGCAGCGGCGAGCTTCTCGATCTGCGCGAGAACCTCGTCGGGGGAAGGAATAACGCCGCCCGTGCGTCCGAAGAAGGAAACGGGCTTCTTACATTCGGTAGCGACCTTTACATCGTCTACCATCTGACCCATATTGAGCTCGCATACGAGGAAGTGCTTAGCCTTGTCCGCCAGTGCACCGAGCTGCTTTTTGGGATATGGCCAAAGAGTGATTGGACGGAACAGACCGACCTTGATACCCTTGGCGCGAGCCGCAGCGATAGCGGTCTTGCAGATACGAGAGGTGATACCGTATGCAACGATAACGATATCTGCGTCATCGCACTTGTATTCCTCGTACTTGACTTCCTTTTCTGCGATCTCATCGTAGCGCTTGAAGCGGTTGACCACCGAGGTTTCGAGCTCGTCCGGATCGATGAGAAGGGAATTGATAATATTCTTCTTGCGCTTACCCTCGGTACCGTTGCACGCCCAGGTCTTTTCGGGGATCTCACGCTTAGTGCCGAGCTCGAAGTCAACGGGTTCCATCATCTGACCCAGCGCACCGTCTGCGAGGATCATTGCGGGCATTCTGTAGATGTCGGCGAGGTCGAAGGCTTCGCTTGTGAGCTGTGCCATCTCCTGTACCGAGGAGGGAGCGAGTACGAGAATGTGCTCGTCGCCATGACCGTTAGCCTTGGTCGCCTGATAGTAGTCCTGCTGAGAGGGCTGGATACCGCCAAGGCCGGGACCGCCGCGCTGTACGTTTACGATAACGCAGGGAAGGTCGCAGCCGACGAGGTAGGAAATGCCCTCGCTCTTTAATGAGATTCCGGGAGAGGACGAGGAGGTAAGACAGCGGGAGCCCGAAGCTGCCGCACCCATTATCATGTTGATAGCGGAGACCTCTGATTCCGCCTGGAGGCAGAGACCGCCAACCTTAGGCATGCGCTTTGCCATGTATTCGGAAATTTCCGTCTGGGGAGTGATGGGGTAACCGAAGAAATGCAGACATCCCGACTTGATAGCCGCTTCCGCGATAGCTTCGTTACCTTTCATAAGTACTTTCTTAGCCATTTGTATTCTCCTTAACTTATACGTCTTTTTCGACTTTGATAACTACATCGGGACACATAGTTGCGCACATCGCGCATGCGATGCACTTTTCCTGATCGGTAACACCTGCGGGATGATAGCCCTTTTTATTGAGCTTATCGCCTGCAAGCGAAATGATCTTCTTCGGACATGCGAGAACGCAGAGTCCGCAGCCCTTGCAAAGATCTTCGTTGAATGTCACTTTGTTCATGGTATTTCCTCCGTTTGGTTTATTGTTTCTTATTAGAATATCTGCTTTGTGGCGTTTTTGATGTAAAACACATCGGGGATGCTGTCGAGCTTACCTGCAAGCGATACATCGGCGCAGGTGCAGACAAGGGGGAGTCCGCATTTTTTTGCAAACTCACGCGCCCACGAATCCGTGTCGGTGATATCGGCGGCGGCGGTCTCGACACCGAGATTTGAGTTGTTGACGATACCCGTGGCGTGTATACGCCCCGACCATTCGATCTCGCGCAGGATCATTTCCGCGCCCTCAATATCCTCGGTAAGCGGGCGGTACATGTTGATCACATACAAAAGATCGTATCCGTTTTCCTTAAAAAATCGTTTGTACATACCGAGTGCTACCGCACCGTTGTCTCCGCCGACGTCGAGGATGGTCACTCTATCGGGCTCGCGCTCATATGCTTCAAGCGCACCCATGACTGTGGGCGGCAGAGAGGGAATGTCCACGTTGGTGTTGGCAAAATCCGGAACAACGCATTTGACACCCAGCGTCGTAAGCTCAGCGACATTATCCGCCGCGCGAAAATACGGATTGACGATGTCGAGGTCGATAAGCGTGACCTTGTTGCCCGCCTCCGCCTTTTCTCGTGCCAGATTGACCGCGAAGTTTGTTTTACCCGCACCGAAGTGTCCGCAGACAACTATGAGGTTTTTCAGGTTTCTTAATGTTTCAAGCATATTTATGTTTGCGTGTTTTTGAAGCCGCGGCTTCATGGTTTGACATTTTTCGTGCATTTTAAAGCACTTATTATATTATATCATATAATCAACTAAAATAAAAGAACATTTTTGAAAATTTATTTAAGTTTTTTTCTCAGTTGATTGTACAAATTTTACAGCATGTGGCTTTGGAGCATAAAACATCCGCCGGATTTCCCCTTTATAACCGTATCCTGACAAATTCAAGCGGATCTAACATCACTATGCCTTAAAATGTTGCCGTGTACCTTGACAGTACCGTTCTTTTGCGGTATAATATAATGTGGCTATTCGTATATGCCATTGTTTCGAAGGTTTTTTAACAATCTTGTCAAAGGAGAGCATATGCCCGAATTTTCTTATCACAAAGCAACTCCCGCAGAGCTTGAGCGTATCTGGGAAAAGGATATTGCCGCAAACGAGGGTGACGAGCGCTGGGTACGCTGGCGCGAGGAATACATAAATTACAACAGGACCGGACGCGCTGTTACATTTGTTGTTACTGCGGACGGTGAGCCTGTAGGACAGGGCACACTTTTGATTTCTCCCGAATGCGGTGCCGTCGGCGGCAGACTCACACTTGCAGACAGTATAAGCGTCGGCAATATAAATGCACTGCGCATCGACCGCGAATACCGCGGAGACGGCCACATTTCAAAGCTGGTGCATCGTATCGAGGCGCATGCACGCACACTGCGCCTGTCCGCGTTGACAATAGGTGTTGAAGCCGACAAGGTGCGCAATATTTCCATATATTTTCATTGGGGCTTTACCGAGTATGTGACGTGGGAGCCCGATGATAACATCCCTGTTCTCTATTACCGAAAGGAACTTAATCCATGAGCCTTATTGTAAAAACCATGCCGCTTCACAAGGCGGTGGATGAAAAGATAACCATATCCCTTGTTGCCGCACGGCATAAAAATAAGCTTGTGTTTGTGCGCAGACGGGGCTTTAATACCTGGGAGATGCCCGGCGGTCACAGGGAGGGAAGCGAGTCGGTGCTTGACTGTGCGAAGCGGGAGCTTTACGAGGAAACGGGCGCTACGCAATACCGTATCGTGCCTGTATGTGCGTATTCCGTGAATGATAACGGCAGTATGCTTTACGGCGTGCTGTTTGTTGCGGAGATCGCCTCGTTCGGTGATCTGCCCGAGTCCGAGATAGGAGAGGTGCGGCTGTTTGATACGGTGCCCACCGAGCTTACATTCCCTCTGATACAGGCGAAGCTGTCGGTGATCTCGCTTCCGCACGAGCTGTGCGGCGGAATGGGTAAGGATATCTCCATAAGACGTGCGCAGTATATAGATGTTGCCGATATATGTGAGATCTACCGCCCCGAATTTGTGAGTACGGGAGATGAGGATACCGATGAGATCATAAAATTGGAGCAGGACTTCAGCATGCGTACCACCGAGCATTTGCTCCGCACAACTATCGAAAAAGCGGGACATCACGTGCTGATAGCGTATGACGGCATACGTCCTATCGGCGTGTGTGAGATACGGCTCCTGTCGCGCGCGGGCGGACATGAAGAGGGCTATGACGGAGGCGACATCAAAGCTCTGACGGTGCTTCCGAGCCACAGAAGATGCGGTATCGGTACGCATATGACCGACTGCGCTGTGGACTTTTTAAAGTCAATAGGCTGCAGCTATGCCGTGGTTTGGATACCTGCCGCGGATGATGAGCTTTGCGGCATCGCAAAAGCACAGGGCTTTAAGCCGGACGGTGTTCGTGAAATGACCGATCACGGCATGCGTCTGCGCTATAGAAGATCGCTTGTCGGATAAACGACCGCATAGACAAAAACACCGTAAAGGAATGATGTAATGAAAAACGCATCAAGAAATCATCTTCGGCGCGTTAAGAAAAAGCTGAATATCAAGCGCAGACTCTCTCCGACACAGGTTATCCTTTTCGGCTTTATCGCGCTCATACTTATCGGAACATTGCTGCTTACTCTGCCAATATCGTCGGCGGACGGCAGCTTCACCTCACCTAAAAACGCGCTTTTTACTGCCACGAGTGCCACATGCGTAACGGGACTTATCGTTGAGGACACGGGCACACACTGGAGCCTTTTCGGACAGATAGTGATAATCTGCCTTATACAGATCGGCGGTCTCGGTTTTATGACAATGGCTGTAATGATGTCAATATTTATAAAGCGGCATATCACGCCAAGAGAACGCCTGCTTGTGGCACAGTCTCTGGGACTTACGGGTGTTGGTGGCACTGTACAGCTTGTACGCAGGATAGTTATCGGCACCTTCGCTGTCGAGGGCGTCGGCGCGGTAATACTTGCAACGCAGTTCGTGCCCCTGTTTGGATGGGCAAAGGGGATATATTACGGTATATTCCATGCGATCTCATTTTTCTGCAACGCCGGCTTTGACGTTCTTGACGGCACAAACGGCTACGGCGGAAATTTTTCAAGTCTTACGAGTCTTTCGGACAATTATATTATCGGCATCACAGTGATGCTGCTTATCATAATCGGCGGTATCGGTTTTATTGTGTGGGATGATCTTGTAAACTTTATAAAGGAGCGCAAGCAATTTTCGGTATACTCGAAATTTGTGCTTGCCATTACCGCGGGACTGATCGTCGGCGGCACCCTGCTTCTTATGCTGTGCGAGTGGAATAATCCCGCAACCATCGGAAATATGTCGGTGGGTGATAAGGTATTTCAGTGCTTGTTCCAAGCTGTCACTACCCGTACCGCAGGCGTTGATATGATAAACAACGCTGCTATGACCGAATCATCGAAGCTCATATCAATGCTGCTTATGTTTGTGGGCGGTGCAAGCGGTTCAACCGCAGGCGGTATTAAGGTCGGGACATTCGGTGTACTGCTTCTTGCGGTGCTTGCATTCTCTCGCGGCGACCGTGAACTTGTGGTGATGAAGCGCAAGATAACCCATGAGACTATCAGCCGCGCGCTGACCGTTATTGGCATTGATCTTTTAGCCGTATTCGCAGCGACACTTATAATTACGCTGACAAATACGGGCGTTGGTGTGATAGATGCGCTGTACGAGGCGTTTTCGGGCATCGCGACGGTTGGACTGTCGCTGTCGCTGACGCCTACACTTTCGGCGGCGGCACATTTCGCCATAATTACGCTGATGTTCTTCGGACGAGTGGGTATTCTGACCATTACCTACTCGATAATGCTCCGCAGTGCGCAGAAAAACAGCTGTATCAGCTATCCGGAATTAAATATGATGATCGGATGACCCTCCGAGAAAGGAAACAGGTATGAAAAACAGAAAACGCAGCTTTTGTATTATTGGGCTCGGTCGTTTCGGACAGACACTCGCCGTAAACCTTGCTAAGACCGATCATCAGGTGCTTGTCATTGATATTGACGATGATATTGTGAATGTAATGAGTGATACTGTCACCAATGCAGTGGTGGGAGATCCCACAAATGAGGCGGTGCTTCATGCCGCGGGAGTCGAGGACTATGACTGCGCGGTGGTCGCGACCGCCGAGAACATCAATGACAGTATTCTGACGACCATTCTTTTAAAAGAACTTGGCGTTAAGCAGGTGGTAGCGCGTGCGGGCAGTGAACAGCATGGTCGTGTACTTGAAAAGATTGGCGCGGACATGGTGGTTTTCCCCGAACGTGATATGGGTGAAAAGCTGGTCAACATCCTTGACCGCAACAATGTGCTGGAATACATCGAATTTTCCGAAAGCCATTCCATCGTAGAGGTAGCTGTACCCGAGCGTTGGGTGGGTAAGACTCTGATCGAGCTTGATGTGCGCCGCAGATACGGTGTAACCGTTCTCGCGGTAAGCGACCTCGAGTCGGGCAGCATGAACATCTCCCCTGACCCGTCAAAGCCGTTCATCGGTAATGAGACCGTAGCGCTTCTCGGAGAGAATAAGGCGATCGACAAGATCACGAAATAAGAATGCAAAAGGGACTGCAGACAGTCCCTTTTGTTATGCTTGAGATATCAGAACAGATCCTCGCATACCTCGTCAAGGCAGTATCTTGAGCGTACATGAGGTTTCCTATGCGTCCACTTGCCGTTGGTGAAATCGGGGATCGCTACGGGCATGGAACCGCAGGCGATGGAGTTTTCCGAGAGTACTGTGATGCTCATCCAAGCCGCGGTGTCGTATACGTCGATCGGAGGCTCGGTGTCGTTCTTCACCGATTCGATGAACGCGCGCATGACAAGATAGTCCATGCCTCCGTGTCCGCCGACTACCTCATAGTTCTTCCACAGCGGATGCATATGCTCGCCGTAAAACTCCTCTATGGGTGTGAATTTGTGCGCCCAGGAATTGCCCTCGCCCATACCGTCAAGGAGTATGCCGTGCCTGTCCTCGCTCCATATTCCGCGTGTCCCCTGGACAACATTGCCGCGTGAGTAACCGCGGGGCAGCGTGGTATCGTGGGTAAGCACGATGGTCTCGCCATGCGCGCACTTGATGGAGGTGGTGACGACGTCGCCCTGAGTGAAGCGATGGTCGGCATTTTCGAAATTCTCGCCCTTGTTGCGCATTATCCAGTCATGTACGCCTACAGCTTTGGAGGACATGGAGGTGAGCATGGTCATGCGGTTGCCGCGATTGATGTTAAGATACTTGGCGAGAGGACCGAGCTCGTGGGTGGGGTAAAGCTCACCGTTGCGGTTCTTGTAGTTACGGAGTCTGTAGTGGCGGTTGATGTTACCGAGTGCGATCTCGTCGCGAAGGTCATGACGGTAGCCGCCCTCGCAGTGGACGAGCTCGCCGAAAAGCCCCTTCTTGACCATATTGAGAATGGTCATTTCCTCCTTGCCGTAGCAGCAGTTTTCAAGCATCATGCAGTGAACGCCCGTGCGTTCGTAGGTGCGTACCAGCTCCCAGCACTGCTCGATGGAGTAAGCACCACCAACCTCCACAGCAACACGCTTGCCTGCAAGCATGGAGTCAATACAGATGTCCGTGTGCGCCTCCCATGCCGACGGGGTGATGATGGCGTCAATATCGTCTCGTTCAAGCAGTCTGCGGTAATCGTCTGTCGTGACCGGCGAATAACCACGCTGTTCTTCAACTGCCGCACGTCCACACTCGGTTCTGTCCTCATAAAGGTCGCAGACTCCCACAATGTCCACATCGGGCATATTATTGAGCACCATTTTTAAAAGCCCGAGGCCCCTGGCTCCGAGACCTACCCAGCCAACTCTGACTTTTTCCATGTATATATTGCTCCTTTCAAAAATGTGTTTAAAATATCCGCTTAAATTATTATAATATATGCGGTAATATAATTCAATGCAAAATAAGCTATAAAACTTATATAATAAGACAATAATTTCCCGATTTGCGGCGAAATCAATGAGGCAATGTGCCGATTATGGAGGGACCGGCGTCCCGACAGTTCGTATCGGGTGCGGTTATCGCACCTGACAGACCGTCGGGACGCCGGTCCCTACTATGGCTATTAATCAGCGTTTATTCACACATTGCGTTTCTTTTTTACTTGCCTGTAAACGTTTATGCCGATGGATAAACCGAGGCAGGCGAGCAGAAAGACGGGGATAGTCCACGGCTCCGCTTCAGACGCGGTAAGGATGGATGTCCACAGCTCGTCAATAAGCTGAGTGGTCGCGTTCGGCAGTGCGATGAAAGCTTCGGTGTTTGCAAGCGTTGCTTCATCGGGATAAGCGATGGGATCGTTTGCAAGCTCGGGATCAAGATAATCGAGCACGTATTTCTGCGGGGTGGAATAACCGATGTACTCGCAGTTGCGAAGCGCCACAAGGGTCTCGCACATGAAGTTGATGTACAACTCCGCAGCCTCCTTGTTTTTAGCGCCTTTGGGGATACACATGGCATCCACGAACAGATTGGTGCCCTCCCTCGGAACTGCGTATGCAAGCTCGGGATTGTCGGCGATCATGGTTAGCGCGTCACCCGCGTAGTAAGGCGCAAGCGCCGCCTCGCCGCCGATCATCTTATCAAAGATCTCATCCATAACATACGCCTGTACGAGCAGCTTTTGATCTGTGAGAGCGCTCGCCGCATGACGTAGCTCCTGCTCGTCGGTGGTGTTCATGGAGTAGCCGAGATACTTTTCGGCGATCATGAACGCATCACGGGAGTTGGAGAACATTAGAATGTCGCCTGCGTACTTTTCGTTCCACAGGATATTCCAGCTGTAAACATCGTCCTCCGGATCGACCAGCGTAGTGTTGTAAATAAGACCCACCATACCCCACATGTAGGGTACCGAATATTCGTCGTTCGGGTCGTAGTCCATTCCCTTAAAGTCGTCGGAGATAAGTAGCTCGAAGTTGGGGATGTTTGAATAATCCAGCTTCTCAAGCATGTTCTCGTTTATCATTCTCGCGATCATGTAGTCGGAGGGGATGATGATGTCGTAGGACGAGCCTCCGTTTTTTAGCTTCGCATACAGCTCTTCGTTGGAGGCGAAGTTGGTATAGTTGACGTCAATACCCGTCAGCTCCTCGAATGCTCGATTGGTGTCGAATGCGCCTTCGGTGCCGTCGTCCACGGAGATGTATTCGCCCCAGTTGTAGACATTTATCGTAATGTTCTGACCGCGGAACTTATCCCAATCGACACTGTCTGAATAGGTGAGCTCCTCCGTGTCGGATGCGCTGACTCCTATAGGGGAAACTGCAGCCGTCAGGAGTGCGGCGGCTAAAAAGAGACTGAGCTTTTTCATGCCGCACCTCCTTTTCTGCGCTTCTTAGGCGCAGAGTCACGGATGTCCTTGAAGTTCATAATAAGCAGTATGAGCAGCACTACAACGAAGATGATAGCAGACAGTGCGTTAACCTCGGGGGATACCTTGCGGCGAGTCATCGAGTAGATGGTGATGGGCAGGGTCTGAGAGTTTGCACCTGTTGTGAAGTAGCTTATGATGAAATCGTCGATGGAATAGGTCAGCGACATCAGAAAGCCTGTTACGATACCCGGCATGATCTCGGGCACGATAACATGTCTGAATGCCTGTATGGGATTACAGCCAAGGTCCAGAGCCGCATCATAAAGATTGTGGTTCATCTGACGCAGCTTCGGAAGCACATTTAGGATAACATACGGCACGCAGAAGGTGATGTGTGCCAGGATCAGGGTGAAATAGCCGAGGTCGATGTTCAGCGCCACGAAAAGCAGCATCAGCGAAACACCCGTAACCATCTCGGAATTCATGATCGGAATATAAGTAATGTTGACTATTGCGGTGCGCAGCCACTTTTTCATGTTGTAGATACCGATAGCCGCGAGAGTTCCGAGAATAGTGGAGACTACCGCTGCGATAAGCGCGATGATAAGGGTGTTGGCGAGGCTCTTTAAGATGACCTCATTATTGAACAGCTTAACATACCAGTCAAAGGTGAAGCCTGTCCATACGGTACGGCTCTTCGACTCGTTGAAGGAGTATGCGATGAGCACGAAGATAGGCGCGTAGAGGAATAGGAATACCAGTGCGATATACAGCTTCGAAGTAATCTTTCTCACATCAGCACCCCTTCCATGTCCTCATTGTCGAGCTGATTGGTGATCGACATGCAGAGGATGATGAATACCATCAGCACGAGCGATATCGCCGCACCCAGGCTCGGGTTGTAGGCGTTGCCCAGGAACTGCAGGTCGATAAGGTCACCGATAAGCATATTGGTGCCGCCGCCCAGCATTCTGGAGATAATAAAGGTGGAGATGGACGGAACGAATACCTGTGTGATACCCGTTGCCACGCCGGGCATGGACAGCGGGATAATGACGCGTCCCAGCACCTGAATGCCGTTTGCGCCAAGGTCCTGCGCAGCCTCAATAGTGCGGCTGTCGATCTTGGTCATGACGGAATAGAGCGGGAGGATCATAAAGGGCAGGTAGTTGTAGATCATGCCGAGCACTACCGCCCCTTGGGTGTTGATCATTTCAAAGGGACCGAGACCGATGAGCCCGAACAGCTTGTTGATAAGTCCGTTCTTTTCAAGCAGGGTCATCCATGCGTAGGTGCGAAGCAGGAAGTTCATCCACATGGGAAGCATAACGAGCATAAGCGCCAGCTTCTGACGAGATTCGCGCATGCGCGAGATCATATAGGCAAGTGGATATGCGATGACAAGACAGATCGCGGTGGCGATCAGTGCAAGCCACGCAGAATTGATGAGCACGGAGGAATATTTGCTGACCTCCAAAATGTGAGCCAACGTGAACACGGTTTTTTCGGTGATATCATCGTTTTCAAGCAGCTCGTTTATGTCGTAATCCTCGCCGATCTCATCGTACTCGGCGATAAGGTCTGCCACATATGTGTCGTATTCCTCGGTGGTGAGCACATTGCCCTCGGAGTCCACCTGTACGGTAGTGGTGAACGCGAACACACCGATCAGAATGAGCGGCACAAGGATAAATATTACCATCCATACAAGGTATGGGACAGCAGCGTATTTAGATTTTTTGCTCAATGTCGCTGCCCTCCGTGAGATCGGACTTGAAGTAGTTGACCTTCTTGACCTCGCTCTTCTTCATGATGTGGATATCCTCGGGAGTAAGCGTGATACCGACCACCTCGCCCACATTCGGGGCTTTAGTGGAGTGTATCATCCATGTGTCGGAATACGCCTTTACAATGATCTCGTAGTGTACGCCCTTGAAGGTAACGTTTTCGACGACACCGTTAAGTGCATCGTCCGATGCGGGGGTGAGCTTAATATCTTCGGGACGGATAACAACATCCACGGGTTCCATGGGGTCAAAGCCGCCGTCAACGCATTCAAAGTTGTTTCCTGCGAATTCGACCAGTCGGTCGCGGTGCATAATGCCCGGAAGGATGTTGGACTCGCCGATAAAGTCGGCGACAAAGGAGTTTACGGGCTCGTTGTAGATATCCTGGGGCGTACCGATCTGTTGGATGGTACCGTCCTTCATAACGACCACGGTGTCGCTCATGGTAAGCGCCTCCTCCTGGTCGTGTGTAACATAAATAAAGGTGATCTCCATGCGCTGCTGTATCTTTTTAAGCTCGATCTGCATTTCCTTGCGCAGCTTTAAGTCAAGCGCGCCGAGGGGCTCATCGAGGAGCAGCACCTTGGGGTTATTGATAAGCGCGCGAGCGATGGCAATACGCTGCTGCTGACCGCCCGAGAGCTGATTCACACCGCGTTTGTCGTAGCCTTTAAGATCTACAAGCTCCAGCATCTCGCCCACACGGCGGGATATTTCGGGCTCGGATACTTTTTTGAGGCGCAGACCGAACGCGACATTTTCGTAAACGTTCAGATGGGGAAATAGAGCGTATTTCTGAAAAACCGTATTGACGGGGCGTTTATAAGGCGGTACATCGTTGACGCGCTTGCCGCCGAAAAACACGTCTCCCGAATCGGGCGTTATGAAGCCTCCGACGATACGAAGTGTGGTCGTCTTGCCGCAGCCTGAGGGACCCAGCAGAGTGACGAATTCCTTGTCATGGATATCGAGGTTGATACCTTTCAGTATCTGTTCACCGTCGTATTCCATTGTGATGTTTTTCAGTTCAATGATTTTGTTTTTGTTCATCTTCTTGTTTCGATAGCTCCTTCTGTGATGAATATATTTTTTCACGCCTTACGAAAAAAAACACCCCGAACCAATACTCCGACATGCGGCATCGGACGACCGGAAAGAGATGGCAAAACAAATCGCAGGCGCACACACGATTGGGTGCGTGTACACTCCGTTTGTCACACGATAATAATGGTGACAGCAATATTGTAGCAGAGATGATATAAAAAGTCAATAGTTTTTGCAAAATTCTTGAAATATCCGCGATTTTTTTATGTTAAGCCCGAATTTTTCGGAAATTTGTCCGCAAAAAAGCGAAAAACCGCTCGAATGCTCCCGAATCCTCGGTTTTCGAGCGGTTTTTGATATTATGCTTTTGCAGGGTGATGCGGTAAAACAGAGTTGCCGTATCTTCCGATACACTGCATAAATAAGCGGTGTTTCGCCGATCTTCACGGGGGACGGCAGAAGTTTTACCGTGATTCGCAGTTTGAGAAAAAATTCCCCGCTTTTATTTCACCAAAGGAACAGCGGATTGGTGAATGCCGCAAAGCCTGCTTCCATAAATGGGGTGAAGCTGTGCAGTGTCGCGTTCCAATCGCCGCCGCAGAGCTTTAAGCGTGCCAAGCACCAATGTGTATTCGCAGGGAGTTCGCATATTATGTCGATCTCTCTTTTTCTGTTGCCGGGTATCTCAGTGCTCACTTGTCCGTCGGCTATTATCTCAATAAATTCAATTTCAATCGGCGACTTGGCGATGACTCTGATACCATTAGCTTCGGCACGGCTGATATCAATAAACGCTCCGGGAGCGCGGCAGGAGAAGAAGCGTCCCGATTCAAGAGCGCTTATCACCGCTTCCGCCGAAAGCTCGCCTCCTGTATATACGCAAACACCTTCCTTACCCGGATACATCAGCGTACAGTCATGTCCGTCACCGGTCCAGGCGGCGTAAATCCTGCGTCCGCGGTTCAGACGGTCAAACCAGCCCGTGTAGCCGCAGTTTTCCACGAGATGATAGTCATCGCCGAACATATCCGATACCCACCATGAGCGGAAGTAGGGTTTCCCGCGCTTCATTACCTCGGTGCGGTGTTCGGGGTGGTTGTGCATGATAAGACAGGGGCGTTCTTTTTTCATCTTGCGGTATTCGCAGAGCCATTTCTCTGTTTTAACTTCGATATCGCGGTTAACCGCGCCAAGATCCTCCGCTTCGGGATTGTGTATTCTGTGGGACGGGTTCAGTACATTCGTGTGGAGCTCATGACACATGATCTCCTGCCCGGGAAAAGCAAGAAAGTTTCCGTCAAGGTCGCATTCGTGCAGTCCGAATTTATCAAGTAAGCCTACGTCCTTATCGGTCATAAAGCAGAAATTTCGTCCGCAGGCACGAGCCGCACGCATGACATGCTTCGGAAACAGCGTTGCATCTTCAAGAGATGAGTGCGTATGAAGCTCACCGAGCAACCAACCATTTGGAAGCTTTACCGTTTCATTAAGGGTAAATGTGACTTCGGTAGTATCCAAGGTGACATCTGCCGTCACCTCGGCTTCGCTCCAAAATATGCCGTGTGACGCACGCAGTTTATAGCGCCCGAGAGGCAGATGTATCGGCGTGTCCTCATGCGCAAATCGGTCGGACAGCGCGACACGCTCGTTTCCCACAAACACCTCAACCCGTGCATCTATGGCATTGCCTTGGGCGTCGGTAACTCGTGGGATCAGCGCTCCGAAGGTGAATTTATGCTTTGGCTCCTCAAGCGCTGTCACGACTCGATTGTAGGCGGTGAAACGTACGTCGGATTTGCATGGCGGCAGATCAATACGCATCAAAGCAACATTCGGCAGTTCTGCCGAATGCCAGAACCATGGTCGTGTCATTTTTGGATACCAATCGGCGGTGAAGAGCTCGCCTTTCACTGTTATGGAGACATCCTCGCCGTAGTCGATGCCCTTGATGACCGCTGAAGTGTCGGTACTGTCGTCGTCTGCCGACAGAAGCCATAATGTATGCGGCTGATCTCTGTCGAGCAGCATCGGGAAAATACCGCCGTGTTCCCACAGCACGCCCACACCGGGCATAATGTAGGGCAGCACATTATCCTCGCAGTGAAGCGTGATCACTGCGGTACCGCCCATATCCGCCGAAAATGTCAATCTGTAATTACCGCTCTGCGGCAATGGAAGCTCTGCATGCTCGGCACATCCGACAGATATCTCACTGTTCCATGCATCGGCAAGACGGTATGTAAGTGCTCTGTCGGAAGTATAGGTGATAGCCGCCGTGCCGTCAGTGCAAAAATATACTGTTGCTTCCGCCTCGCCTGTAAAGCGCAGACGGTTTTCTATTTTGTGCATATCGTTTTTATACCTCCATCAATGTTTATTCAAGCGGTGCCCATAAACTCATGAGTCTCATTGCCGTGTTGATGCCGTCAACTGCGGCACTGGTGATGCCGCCGGCGTAGCCTGCACCCTCACCGCAGGGGTAGAGATTGTTCGCCGCAGAGGCGGTCAGCTCCTCACCGCGCGGGATGCGCACGGGTGACGAGGTGCGGGTCTCAACGCCCGTCAGCACTGTATCACGGGCATCGAAGCCTTTGATTTTTCTTCCGAAATTACCAAAGCCCTTTCTTAGCATATCAGTGACAAATCCCGGCAGTATCGACGAAAGGTCACACAGGGTGTAAACGCCGTTACGATAGGTTGGTTTGACGCGGCTCGGCTCGGTGAAATGAGAGGTCTTGCCGTCAAGAAAATCGCCGAGTGTTTCCACCGGAGCGCGGTAGTCATGCTCACCCGTGTCGGCGGCATTATATGCCGCACGTTCAAGTCTGCGCTGGAAAACTACGCCATCCTGCCATGTGCCGCCCACATCCTCGGGGAATACAGACACTGCTATGGCGGCATTGGCATTCACGCCGTTACGGGCGTAACGGCTCATGCCGTTGGTGACAACTCCGCCTTCCTCGCTTGCGGATGCCATGACTTCGCCGCCGGGACACATACAGAAGCTGTACACGCCGCGTGCGGTGTCGGAGCGAAGTCCGCTCTGAGGCTCACGCCACGACAGCGAATATTCGCCGGGCGGAAGGATGCGCCTGCCGTTTTTATCTGTCAGACCTGCCGCGTCACCGTATAACGCCGCGTCGATATCGCACTGCAGGTGCTCGGCGCGAACACCCACGGAAAAGGGCTTGGGAATAAGTACAAATCCGCGAGCCGCTAACATATCATAAGTGTCACGGGCACTGTGACCCACGGCGAGAATCACCGCACTGCACTGTGTGTGATCGCGTACATTGTGCGAGGTGAGCTCAGCTGAGGTGACTTGTCCGTTTTCAAGCGTGAGATCGGTGAGCTGTGTGTCAAATCTGATCTCGCCGCCAAGCGCTCGGATGCGCTCTGCCATACCTTCGACCACCGACAGCAGTCGATCGGTGCCCACATGAGGCTTTGCCAGCCACAGTATTTCTTCCGGAGCGCCGAACTCTACAAAGCGTTCCAGCACATAGGTACAGCGCGGATCGTTTATGCGAGTGACCAGCTTGCCGTCGGAGAAGGTTCCCGCGCCGCCCGCACCGAACTGGATGTTGGTGGAGGTGTTGAGCCGTCCCGTGCGTATGAACTCATTCACTGCCGCACTGCGTGATTTTATATCGCCGCCGCGCTCAATGACAAGTGGTCTGTAGCCGTGCTCGGCAAGCATGAGCGCCGCGAACATACCTGCGGGTCCGAAGCCTACTACGAGCGGACGAGATGTGAGCGGTCGTGTGCCGTATTTGGGTGTTAACGGCTCGCGATGTACTATTTCCGTATCCGCGGTTTTTGTGAGCTTTGCCGCCTTTTTGCTGCCGATATCGCATTCGACCGTGACTGAATAGACAAACATCGGTACATCACTGCGTCTGCGTGCATCAATGGAGCGCTTATGGAGCGCGGCGGAAATATATTCGCTGTCTGTGAGCGCCAGCCTGTGTTTTGCCGCCGCATACGCCTCCTCCACGCAGGCGGTAAGCGGGAGCTTTATGTTTTTGACAATGATCTGCTGTTTCATATTGTTCTCCAAATATTCGATATATCAAATTGGATGATAACCTATCATTCGATCGTTCAACAGGATGATGCGGCGGAGCCTCCGCCCAAAAAACGGGCTGTTGCACTATGTACTACAGCCCGTTTGAAGCGCTACTCGATAAGAACACCCATCTCATAGGTACCGATCTCGTATACGTTGCTTGAAAGCGCATTTGTTATGGTTATCGTAAGCGGTACCATCTGAAGTCCGGGGACATCCACTATGTTACCGAGATCAAGGGTGGCGGTGACATTATTCTGGTTAAGAAGCGATAAACGCTGCTTGGTGCCGCGGAAGGTTACGTCCACTGTCGAGGATTCGAGCATGTAGTCGAGGTCATCGGGATTCAGCACCACCAGATTGTCAACGGTCATCGTACGGGTGTCTGTGTTCTTATGGACGATGGACACACTGACGGTTGTGATACCGCTGACATTCTCGATGTTTTCAAGCTCGGGAATATTGGCGTTGAGCACACCGTCGTCGATCACTTTCTTTTCGTCAATAAGGATAGCGACACTGTCTATTTCTGCAAGCACGTCGGGATCGCCTTTAAGACGCACAGACTCGGGGGAGAATTTTACAGCGACGTTTGAGGCATTATAGAAGCCATGCTTATATTCAGCGGCGAGATAAACATCCTTGTAGGTGTATACCGGAACCTGAACCGAAACTTCGCCTGTCTGCAGCTTAACATATGCGCTCTCTATCTCAGCACCCGTTTCGTCAACAAGGATGGGCTTGCCTGTCGCCGTTATGGATTTGTTTATACGTCCGAGATCAAGGGACAAAAGTGCGTATGCTACCTTGTCGAGCTCTGCTGCGGGACCTGTTACGTTGACAGTTTCAACGCTCGGTACGGGTATTCCGAGCTCATACGCAGATTCGATGGAATAGTGCGGCTCCACTCGGAGCGGAACGCTTATGGAAATGCTCTTGTCGATATATACCCTGATAAGGCTCGCTGACTGTTTTACAACGGATATACCGCTCGGAAGCGAGGTCTTGACTTCAAGTGCCTGTTCACCCGATGCCGTGATGCTTCCAACATCAACGTACACCGTGATATCCTCGACGGAGAGTCGGTCAAGCTCGGATTTTGCGCCCTGCAAGGTGAGATCCACGGTGTAATCGTAACCGCTGATGACCGACATTCCAAGCTCGGATTCGATGACCTCAAGATTTTCGATCGCCACCGGTACACCCGAGAACACCTTTTCCTCGATAGCTGTGTTTGTGCCGACAACATAGAACCACAGAATTATCGCCGCCAGAACGCACAGTACCTTTGCGACCGCATTCTGATATTTACTTGTACTGACCTGATAATCGCCGCCCGATTCGGCAACATGCTGCTCATATTCGCTTTGTGCGGGCGCTTTATTTGTTTCTTTGCGCATCGAGATATGCCCTTTCAGTATGATTATTTGTCCGACTTGTCGTCCTTCTTGCCGAAGAGAGGCAGTACTGCCTTTTTCTGCTGCTTTGCCGTTTCATCCTCGGGGAGGAGCAGGTGACAAAGCTCTGTTTTTAATGTGTTGTAGCTGTAATTGCGCTTCAATTGACCTTCAAACGCTATGGATATCGAGCCCGTTTCCTCGGATACGACTATAATCACCGCATCGCTGTTTTCGCTCATTCCGATAGCGGCGCGATGACGTGTTCCGAGATCCTTGATGATATCATCGTTGGTGGACAGCGGCAGAAAACAGCCTGCCGAGAAAATACGTCCGTCCTTTATTATCATGGCGCCGTCGTGGAGCGGTGCTTTGTTGAAAAATATGTTTCTTATGAGGAAGGAGTTAACATTAGCGTTGACTACTGTTCCGCTTTTTATAATATCGCCGAGCTTTGTGCTGCGCTCGATGACGATCAGTGCGCCTGTCTTATCAAGCGACATGTCGCAGACCGCCTGGGTGATCTCGCCGATCATAGCGGTGGTCTGCACATCTGTTCCCGCCTTGTTTTCGCTGATGTTGCGGAGTCCGCGAAGCGGCTCTGCGCCCACCTTTTCAAGTGCAGATCGAAGCTCGGGCTGGAACAGGATGATAAGCGCGATTATTCCTACCTGGAAGATGTTTGTCAATATGAATCCGAGGGCGTGCATCTCGAGTATCTCGCTGAGAAGCAGTACGAGCAGCAGGATAAGTATACCCACCGCCAGCTTGCCTGCGCGCCGTTCACGCACGAATTTATAGACATAATAAAACACAAACGCCACGATCGCAATATCAATGATATCGATAAAGGATCCTGCCGAGATTATGTTCCACATATACGAAAAAGACGTTCTGATATATTCCATAAAGCCCCGATTCCTTCACAGTTGAAACTTGCGGGAATGCCGTAATCGAATGCGCACACATCCCCTATATATATTGTATCACAAAATAGTCGGAAATTCAAATTATTCATAAAAAATTAACCAAATAATTTAGTAAAGCGCTGTGATATCAAAGTTCGACTTGATTTTTGAGCGAATATATAGTATAATAACGGTATAGGATCATATTTACGGGAGGTGCCGATTTTGGAAAGCAAGATTTATAAAAAATCCTTGGGTGCGCATATTGTAAGTGCCGTGAAGGGCTTTATGCTTTTCATGTTTATTCTGTGCTTTTTTTCAATAGTGACAACAGGAAATTTTACGATGGCGGTTGCGCTGTTCAACCCTGTGGTGTTCGGCGTCATTGTATATGAGGTTATGTGCTCGCCCACGGTTACGGTGCGTGCTGACGGAATCGTGTATAAGCATAAGGGAAAATCCCGCACACTTGGCTTTGAGACCTACTACTTCAGCTCCGACAGTCAAGCGGGGATTTGTGCGGAGGATAGACGCTCCCATCGCACCGAAACGCTTAAATTCGGCGGCTTTGATAAGAAAACGCTTAATGAAATCTCAAATGATATTCAAAAGCGGCAGACTGCATATTATCTGCGCAGAAACGCCGCGGGTGAATATAAGTCGGAAACTATCCTGAAAGAAGATAAGTCAGATATGACATCGCCCGAGACTGTAAAGGCACCCGAGCCCGAAGTAAAGTACGCGGAGCTCAAAACGGAGATGCCGGCGGTCAAGATCGAGATCGAAGCCCCGTATTCGGATGATGATGCGGACGAGATCTATTCGAAGGGGATACCCGCGGATTACAATCAACTGCCCGAAATATCGAAGATCGACGAATCCGTGCTGCGCATCGACTATAAGAGCGAGCCTATCGAGCTGCGTGAAGAGGCACCGAAGTCAAAGGTGACGGCACCGGAGCTGGGGAAGATCGAATTCCGATATCCGAAGCGCGATATTGTCGAGCGTGCCGAACGCTCGAATGTGCTGACGTCGCTTATTATCATGGCGGCGGCTGTGTTTGTGTTCCTCCTGTGGTATCTCGGATTCGGATATGCACTTAACGGTATGGATATACTGCTTGCCGCACTCGGCACTATGGCGGTGTCGGCGGTGGTGATCGCTATCATGCTGTTTTACCGCAGTTCAAAGATACGCGGTGTATTTGCAAAGCTGGAGATTACGGAAACTCATTTAATAGTAGACAACAAGCGCTATAAATTCGACAGTATCGGAAGCAAGTCCATGACACCGCCGACTCAGTCTGCAGGCGAGCGGTATCTGCGCTTTACATATGACGGTAAGCCGTATGTGTTCTGCCTCGGTGTCTGCACAAAGCCGTCAGGCAAACGGGAGCTTCGTTACTTTACCCGTTACAGTGAGCTTGCAAAGCTGCTTCGGGAGAGAGGATTCGTATTCAGATGATTATCAAACCGAAATTTTTCGATAGCTTCCGATGCATCGCCTCCGACTGCCCCGATACCTGCTGTGCGGGATGGGAGATAGACGTGGATGAGGATACCGCCGAATATTACAGTACGCTTACGGGAGAAAACGGAGAATATGTTCGCTCAAAATTGAGGTGCGAGGACAGCGTTCAGCTGTGTCGGGAAGGGGAACGGTGCCCGTTTCTGCGGGGCGACAATCTCTGCGAGCTTATCCTAAGGCTCGGTGAGGGCGCATTGTGCGATATCTGCCGTGAGCATCCGCGGTTTTATTCGGGAAGCGATGGTGTGACGGAGGTCGGTGTGGGACTGTGCTGCCCGGAAGCGGCACGGCTGTGGCTGACTGAGTCCTGCGAATTTGTTTATGAGGATGACGGAGAGCGTATGAGCGCCGTGGAAGAGGAAACGGTGGCACGTCAGCTCATGCTCATTCGCCATATAACAAGCGGTGGCGGTACGCTCGGCGAGCGCTTGGCGCGGCTGATCGATGACGAGCCCGATGCGGAGCTTTATCCGAAGCTTCGTCGGCTGTACACCTTGCTTGAGGCGCTTGATCCGAGCTTTGCGGGGGGCTTTTCGGATGCTCCCGTTTCCGTGACGGACAAGCGCTATATAAAGCTGGCGGCGTATTTTTTATTTCGCTATTATTTCGAGCTTGGCGAGACTCTGTGTATAAAATTTACCGCCGCATCGCTTGTTATGATAGCGGCGATGGGCGGCGACCTTGTCACAGCGGCAAAGGATTTTTCAAAAGAGGTTGAATACGACACCGACAATCTTGATAGAATATATGATTTTCTCTCAGACTGCTGCGGACTTGCGAAGCTGTGCCGTGAGGTGCTCGGAGGTTAGTTATGCGCTTATTTATTGCTGTGAATTTCGAGCCTGCCGTCAACCAAAAGCTTGCCGCACTGAGGGAAGCACACCGTGCTGTATATCATAAGGCAGACTATTCGCGGGATGAAAATCTGCACTTGACACTGGCGTTTCTCGGAGAGGTATCGGATGAGCGGGCGCAGGACGTTATAAACGCTATGGAAACGCTGCGGTTTGCGCCTATGAAAATTGAGATGCATGGGGAAGAAAAGTTAGGTGACGGGCTTTTGTGCCTGTCCGTATATCGTACACCTGAGCTTACCGGGACGCAGTCCGAGCTGTGTGCGGCACTGCGGGATAAGGGCTTTTGTCTTGAAGCGCGTGATTTTCGTCCGCATGTTACGCTTGCGCGGAGATTTTTCGGCAAAGCCGAGCTTGATGCACACATAAAGACCGTGGTGTCGCGGATCACGCTGTTCAAATCGGAGCCGATCGGCGGCAAGCATGTGTATACGGCGCTGCATACCGTGAAGGCTCAATTTGAGACACAATAATATATCTTTAAATATAGAAGCTGAAAATCAAATGTGGAATAACTGCAAATTTGAAAGGGGATTTATTATGCGTAAAAATTTCGGACCCAAAACATGGTTGTACCCCATGCCTGTATTGATCGTGGGCACATACGACGAAAACGGCACTCCAAATGCGATGAATGCTGCCTGGGGCGGCATCTACGATACAAATCAGATAATGGTCTGCCTTGCCGACGATCACAAGACTACACAAAATATTAAGAAAAACGGAGCGTTTACCGTTAGCTTTGCAACGACTAAGACTGTCGTGCCTTGCGATTATGTCGGCATTGTTTCAGCCAATGACGTGCCGGACAAATTTGCAAAAGCAGGATTTAATGCCGTCAAGAGCGAGTATGTCAATGCGCCGATCATTGCCGAACTGCCGATGACGGCGGAGTGCAAATTGCTTAAATTTAATGAGGACGGCATTTGCATCGGCGAGATTGTCAATATCTCAGCTGATGAAAGCATCATTGATGCGGACGGCAGGATAGATGCGAAGCTTCTTGACCCAATTTGCTATGATGGAGTGACACACGCGTATTGGAATCTTGGCGAGCGTGTCGGTCAGGCGTTCTCGGATGGAACAAAGTTGAAATAACTGAAGGCGTGAGAACATTTTTTGTTGTTTTTTGTTCACCCAATTGACAATTCTATTTTTTTGTGATATAATACATCAGTTAGCAGATGCTAACCCGCTTGGTGGCATCTGCTTTCTTGAATACGTCGGTTAGACGATGCTAACTGCTTCTTGGAGGTAAGCCATGATTGATAAAAATCTGCTCCGATTACTCGGGGACAATAAGAAATACATATTTTTCACCGTCGCATTGATGGTGCTTGGTTTGTTCGCAAACGTTGGTATTACCGCCTCGATCTGTTGGGCGATAAAGCTCGCCATCCATTACGACGAATACAGCGGCGGTGCTGTCATCTTCCTGTGGCCTGCCGTGTGCGCGGTGGTCGGAATCGCGGTAAGATACACGACAACCCGAATTGTCGGGGATCTCAAAGACACTCTCGGCAGAAAGGCAAAGAAAGACCTACGCGCACGAGTATATAACAAGATCCTAAAACTCGGCGTTCGATCTACCGACGGTATGAGTATGGCAGGGCTGACGCAGGTGTCGATGGAGGGTGTAGAGCAACTTGATCTCTACTATTCCTCCTACATTCCGCAGTTCTTCTATGCAATGCTCGCGCCCTTCATTCTGTTCGGCATTACGGTCGGCATCGAATGGCGCGTGGCAGTCGTTCTCCTTTGCTGTGTACCGCTGATCCCCGTATCCATTATCGCTGTATCGAAATACGCAAAAAAGATCTTTGCAAAGTATTGGGGCAAGTACACCTCTATGGGCGACTCCTTCCTTGACAGCGTTCAGGGCTTAAAGGAACTCAAAATATTCAAAGCCGATGAAGCACAGCATAACAAGATGAACGAAACAAGCGAGGATTTCCGCAAGATCACGATGAAAGTCCTCGTCATGCAGCTGGCAAGCACCACCATTATGGACTTGGTGGCATACGGCGGTGCAGGACTCGGAATTGCGATGGCTATCATCGCCGTGACGAATTGGGGCTTATCTCCCGTGGCGGCGTTGTTCCTCATTCTCGTGGCGGTGGACTTTTTCCTTCCGCTTCGCGCATTTGGCTCGGCGTTTCATGTTGCCATGAACGGCGCGAGTGCAGGCAAAAAGATACTTTCGCTTCTCGAACAGCCCGATACCGTTTGGGGAGTGGACACGGTAGAAGATACGGAAATCAAGGTGGATAACGTGACCTTCTCTTATGACGGCAAGCGCGATGTGCTGAAAAATGTGACTATGACCTTCCCGAAGCAAGGCATGACCTCCATCGTGGGTGAATCGGGATGCGGTAAATCTACCGTGGTCAATATGCTGTTTGGGGCATTCAGACCCCAATCGGGTATTGTAACGGTAGGTGGCAAAGCGCTTGAAAGCCTTTCTCGTGAGTCTTATTATTCGCACCTCGCAGTTGTCAGCTACAACACCTATATTTTCAATGAAACGGTCAGAGCAAACTTTATGCTCGCCAACAAAAACGTGACCGACGAGGAAATCTATGCGGCGCTTGAAAAGGTCAACCTTCTTGACTTCATCCGCGGCAGCGAAGCTGACGCCGGAACGAGCGGTCTTGACAAGGTGATCACCGAGGATGCCGCCAATATTTCGGGTGGTCAGAAGCAAAGACTCGCTCTTGCGGTCAACCTTGTGGCAAACAAGGACATTTACGTATTTGACGAAGCCACGAGCAATATCGATATTGAGAGCGAAGCCATCATTATGGCAAATATCAAGGCTCTGTCAAGAGAAAAGGCAGTTGTCGTAATCTCTCACCGCCTTGCCAACGTTGTTCCTTCCGACCTCATTTATTACATGGAATCGGGTGAGCTTATGGAAAGCGGAACCCACGACGAGCTGATGGCAAAGGGCGGCGGTTATGCAAAGCTCTATACCACACAGAAAAATCTTGAAGAAAGCTATAGCACTTCTTGCGAAGTGCAGGAGGTGTAAGCTATGAAAAAGCAAAAACTTCGCAGAAGCGGCGCCAAGATCATGGCGAACCTTATCCTCCTTCTCGGCAGTCTTGCCTATATTATGATCCTTGCTGTAATCAACGGCTCGGTCGGATTTATTTGCGCAATGGGCGTTACGTTGATGGGCGCTGTCGGCGTTGCCAAGGCGCTTGGTGAAACGATTGCACTTTCCTACGGACTCATTATCGGTCTTGCCATCGGTTGCGGTGTGCTTCGCGGTCTGCTCCGTTATTTAGAACAGTACTCAAACCACTATATCGCATTCCGTCTGCTTGCGGTACTCCGTGATAAGATTTTCGGCGCGCTTCGTACACTTTGCCCGGCAAAGCTTGAAAGTAAGCAAAAAGGCTCGATCATAGCTATGATCACCTCGGATATTGAAACGCTCGAGGTGTTCTACGCGCACACCATTTCGCCCATCTGCATTGCAGTTATTGTATCGACTTGCGTATTCCTGTTCGTAGGCTTTGTTTCAAGCTGGTATCTCGCCCTCGTCGCGCTTCTCGGATTTATTACCATCGGTATCATTGTGCCGATCACATCCTCGTCCAAACTCAAAGCTTCTGGTGTAAAATACCGCGCCGAGTTTGCAGGCTTTAACGCATACTTTCTTGACAGCATCAAGGGTATCAAGGATATCGTCCTCAACAATGCAGGTAAGGAGCGCGAAAAGGAGGTCAATGACCGTTCGGAGATTCTGCTCCGTGAAACCAAGGCAATGAAGCACGATATTACAAAGGCGAGCGCCGCGACTGAGCTTTGCGTATCTCTGTTTATTATTGCAACGCTTTCGGTCGGTATCGCTCTTGTGGCAGGGGATATGCTCTCGGTCGGCAGAATGGTCATCGGCGTGGTTGCCGTGTTCGGCTCCTTCGGCCCCGTGATTGCCATTTCGGCTCTGCCCGGAAATCTCACGCAAACATTCGCTTCGGGTGACAGAGTGCTGAATCTTCTTTCGGAAGAGCCTGCGGTAAAGCCCGTGGAGAACGGCCAAAAGATCGAATATAACGATTTGAAAGTATCCAACCTCTCCTTCTCCTACGACGGAGAAACCGAGGTGTTGACCGACATTTGTATGCACGCCGAAAAGGGGGAGATCATCGGTATCGTCGGTGAATCGGGATGCGGCAAGTCCACATTCCTCAAATTGCTTCTCCGATTCTGGCAAAAGAGCAAAGGAAATATCGAATACAACGGCGTTGACATTGACAACCTCGACGGTGACAGCCTACTCGATAACGTGACAATGGTCAGCCAAGTTACCTATCTGTTCGACGAAACGATTGAAGATAACCTAAGGATCGCAAAGCCGGATGCATCTCAGGACGAAATCGAGGCGGCTTGCAAGCTCGCATCTATTCACGATTTTATCCTCACCTTGCCCGACGGTTATAAAACCCGTGTAGGCGCACTTGGAGATAACCTCTCCGCAGGTGAAAAACAGCGTATCGGACTTGCCCGTGCATTCTTACGCGGCAGCGAGCTGATACTGCTTGATGAGCCGACAAGCAACGTGGACAGCATCAATGAGGGAATTATCCTCAAAGCACTCAAAGAGCAGAAAAACAAGAAAAGCATCATTCTCGTATCCCACCGTGAGTCCACGATGGCGATCGCAGATCGTATCTATCGTGTGGTGGGAGGAAAGATGTATGAGCAAACAGAAAAATGAATCCAAGCGCGAGCGTGAAAAGCGCACGGTCGCCTTGATGATCCGCCTCTATTGCCAAAAGAAGCACGGGACAAAGAAAACCCTTTGTCCCGATTGCGAGGCGCTGACCGAATACGCTATGATGCGGAGCGATAAGTGTCCCTTTATGGAAACCAAGACCTTCTGCTCTAACTGCCGCGTACATTGCTACAAACCTGAAATGCGTGAAAGGATCCGAGCGGTCATGCGTTTCTCGGGACCTCGGATGATCTTCAGTCATCCCATTATGGCAGTTCGGCACGTTATCGAAAGTAAAAAAGAAAAAAGGAGACTTGAAAATGAAAATTAAAAGGATACTTTGGATAATTCTTGGCTGTATAGGCGTTGGACTTGGTGCGGTTGGCGCGGTGCTTCCCATGCTTCCCGCATTTCCGTTTCTGCTTCTTGCGGCGTTCAGCTTTGCCAGAAGCTCGGAAAAATTACATACTTGGTTTGTGAACACCAAGCTATATAAGAAAAACCTCGAAAGCTACGTTTCGGGAAGAGGTATGACATGGTCAACCAAAATACGCATCATGATCACTGTAACGCTGCTCATGGGCTTCGGGTTTGCCATGATGTTGACGAAAGCGCTGTTCATCCCTTGTAATATCCTGTTCTGCGTATGGGTGTTTCATATTCTTTATTTTATTTTTGGTGTAAAGAAATACATTCCGTCAGAAGAAATGAAGGTTGAAGAGGCAAGCGACAAATAATAAACATTAACAAGCAACCGCTATGAAGGTTGTTAATATTTAACATCATGGTAAAGATTCTATCTCTACAAACACTATAAATAAAATTGAAGCTGACGGTGTTCGTAAAATCAACTTTGAAAAAGTGGTCAGAAATATCTCCCGAATTTTCGCGGTCAATGCGATTCGGGAGGTGATTGTATTGTAACTCTTTCAGAAGCTTTTGACTCAGCTCCGTTTATACCGTATTTGATATTGACATAAATCAATAAGTATGGTATAATAAATTGAACTCAACTGAATTGAGTTATTCTGTTTTGGAGGGGCGCTATGAACGCATATAATTTTAAAGTAAAAGCAATGGACGGCAGCGAGGTGTCTTTGGAGGATTACAAGGGAAAGGTTCTCTTGATCGTTAATACTGCAACGGGATGCGGATTTACGCCGCAGTACAATGAGCTTCAGAATCTCTATGAGGAATTTTCCGCACAGGGTTTGGAAATTCTCGATTTTCCATGCAATCAGTTCGGTGAACAAGCGCCGGGAAGCGATGATGAGATCCACACATTCTGTACGGGGCGTTTCGGCATCACATTCCCGCAGTTTGCGAAGATCGATGTAAACGGTGAGAATGCCATTCCGCTTTATAAGTGGCTGACCGAAAACACCAAGTTCGACGGTTTTGGGAAATCCCCTATGACGCTGATCCTTTCGGGAGTTGTCAAAAAGATGGATAAGGACTATAAAAACAACGGCAGCATCAAGTGGAATTTCACCAAGTTCCTCATTGACAGAAACGGTGAGATCGTTGCACGCTTTGAGCCGACGAATATGAAAACACTGAAAGAAGCGATCAAGGGGTGTTTGTGATATGAAAATTGCAGTTCGTTATTACACCCGTTCGGGTAACACAAAAAAGTTAGCAGAGGCTATAGCACAGGCTGTTTGCGAAGATGCCAAGGACGTGTCAGTCGCACTTGAAGAAAAGGCGGATATTCTGTTTCTTGGGTGCTCCTATTACGCATTTGACGTAGATCAGGCAGTAAAGGATTTTATCGTTCAGAATAAGGATAATATTGGCAAGATCGTCTGCTTTGGCACGTCGGCTATGATGAAGTCGATGAAAAAGCCCGTAACGAAGGTTGCAAAGATGTTGAATGTTGCCGTTGCGGATGAGGATTTTCACTGTCGAGGACAGTTCGGAAAAATTCATAAAGGCAGACCGAATGAAGATGATCTCATGAAGGCTGCCGAGTTTGCAAAGAGGTATTTATGAGCGAATCGAAATACGACGTACTTAAGCTTGAAAATCAGCTGTGCTTTCCTTTGTACGCCGCCGCGCGTGAGGTCGTGAAAAGGTACAGACCGTATCTTAACGCACTTGACCTTACCTACACGCAGTATATCTCGATGATGGTGATGTGGGAGCAGAAGGAGATCACCGTCAAGGCTCTTGGGGAAAAGCTCTTTCTCGATTCCGGTACTATGACACCCGTCTTAAAGAGCCTTGAAGCGAAAGGATATATCATTCGCAAAAGAAGCACGACCGACGAGCGCTCGGTGAACGTGTTCCTTACGGATACCGGAGAGCGGCTTAAGGACGAGGCTTGCGAGATTCCCGCAAAGGTTGCCGGATGCGTAGGACTTGAACCAAGCGAAGCGGTCCGGCTTTACGGCTTATTGTACAAGATATTGGGTATGCAGGAGTAGTAATAAGTATGATGGAAAATATTAAAGACCTTGTTAAAAACAGACGCAGCGTGAGAGCTTATGACGGCAGAGAGATCACCGCTGAGCATAAGGCAAAGCTGTGCGCTTTTATGGAGAGTATTGAAAATCCGTATGGGATAAACGTCGAGTTTAAGCTTATGGACGCAGGTGAGCACGGACTTAAATGCCCGGTTGTGGTCGGTACGGAGCTATATGTGGGCGGTAAGATTAAATGTGTGCCGTCGGCATGCGAAGCATTCGGTTATTCCTTTGAAATGCTTGTGTTGTACGCACAATCACTCGGTATCGGCACAGTGTGGCTCGGCGGTACGATGAATCGCCCTGCCTATGAAGCGGCAATGGAGCTTTCAGAGGACGAAATGATGCCTTGCGCAAGTCCGCTCGGATATCCCGCGAAGAAGATGTCTCTGCGCGAGAGCATGATGCGAAAAGCGATCAAGGCTGACGAGAGACTGCCGTTTGAGGAGTTGTTCTTTAACGGCTCATTTGACTTTCCTTTGACCGAAGAAAAGGCGGGCGAGCTTGCCTATCCGCTACGGATGGTGAGATGGGCTCCGTCTGCGGTTAACAAGCAGCCTTGGCGCGTTATTGTTGCGGAAGATGCCGTCCACTTTTATCTCAAACGCAGCAGCGGCTTTACGAGGCAAGAGACACTCGATATGCAAAGGATCGATATGGGTATCGCGCTGTGCCATTTTGACCTCGCCGCACAGGAGCTTGGTATGAAACTGAGTTTTTCACGGGAGGATCCCAAGATTCCTCACGATGACGATACTCTGTATATCGCATCTTACCGAATCGATCGACACTAAAATAATATGGAGGAAATAACAATGAGTAAGGCATACGAATTTTTGAAGGAGTGCGGATCGTTTATTGTTATAACAATGAATGGCGATTCTCCGGCGGGCAGACCCTTTGGCGCGGTGATGGAGGTTGGAGATGATCTTTATCTCTCCACTAATGATATGAATATGGTTCACAAGCAGATGCGAGCAAACGAGAAAATTCAAATCGTAGCACAGAAGCCCGGATCGATGGAATGGATCAGGATCACGGGTGTCTCGGAGGAATGCGGTGATGCCGCCCTGAAGCAGAGAATGCTTGATGAGTGTCCTGTGGTAAAGCAGATATTCGATCAGACGGGTATAGAGCATTTCCTTATGTTTAAGGTTAAAGTCGGAACCGTGGAACTGAAATAAACTGATGTCTAAATATCCGATTAAAAAAGAATTTTTCCCATTCTCACATTTTACGCCGCCCATCAGCGAGAAATTCCTCTCAATAGCTGTACCGCATATGAAAGTGCCGGGATATATCTACAAGGATAAGGGGCTCGGCGTCAGTCGTCATGAGATCACAAGCTATGACGGAGAGAAGATCGAGTGCTTTCTCATATCCCCCAATAGCATTGAGGGGAAAGCGCCATGCCTTATCTATATCCACGGCGGCGGTTTTGTGCTTCCTGCGGCAGGTTATCATTACAAAAATGCTATGCGCTATGCAAAAGAGGTGGGGTGCAAGGTCTTTTTTGTCAATTACAGGCTTGCACCCGAGCACCCTCATCCGGTATTCTTTGAGGACTGTTATGCGGCTATGTGTTGGGTGTATGACAATGCGGGAGAATTGGACATTGATACCTCGCGCATCGGTATCGGTGGTGACAGTGCAGGATCAACGCTTGCGGTTGGGGTGTGTATGATGGCGAAAGATCGAAAGCATCCCGTTAAAATACTGTTTCAAATGCTGCCGTATCCATATCTTGACGCGCGTGGTAACAGTGAATCCTGCAAAAAATATACGGATACACCTATGTGGAATTCCTCGTTGTCGGATCGTATCGGACCTATGACGAAGGTTGCCGGAGATGATCCGAGCTACGTATATTATTCTCCCGTAGAAGCCGAAAGCTTTGAGGGACTGCCGCCCGCCTATATCGAAACGGCAGAATTCGATTGCCTTCACGATGATGGTATTCTCTACGCCAAAAAGCTCTGTAAGGCAGGCATCGATGTGGTGCTGAACGAAACCTATGGCACGATGCACGGCTTTGACATCGTTCAAAATGCGCCGACCACAAAAAAAGCCATAGAGGCAAGAATCAAGTTTATGCAAGAGCAGTTTATACAGGGATGTGACGGATAGTGTCGTGACATTTTCGTGTACGAATGTTATAATGAGATCACAAAAGCAAGGAGGATACATTATGACTTTTGGCGAAAAAAATGAGGACGGACAATCAGCTCGCCAAAAATTTTGGGGTGTCGATACATTTTCGCGGGGTGTTCTTGAGATCGTGGGATGTTAAATAAAAATTTTTGCTCATAAAAATATAAAGCGCCGTCTGTGTCGTTATTGATGCAAACGGCGTTTGTTATAGACCAATTCACAATTTTATGATATAATTTTATAAACCAATGCACCCAAATTCAAAAATGCCACACTATATGAATGAAAAGCAAAGCTTTTCAGAAAGGAGGCGAGAAAATGCAAGAAACGAGCGAAATGTGTGATAGGCTTATCAATGAATTTGCAGAAAACTATATGGAGAAGCTGTTTTACTTTTGTTTGAAAAAGACGGGAAACAATATTGAAGCTGAAGATCTGACACAAGATATTGCGCTTCAGATCATTACAGCATTGAACAAAGGCACGATCCCAACGAGTTTTTCAGCATGGGTATGGCAGATAGCGCGCAACCGTTATTCCGTATGGGCAAAGGCAAAGCATAAGCGCAACGAGTCGGTAACCGGTTCCGATATCGGCGATTATGAGATAGAAGATGAGAACGAGAATGTACTTGATGAAATGATACACACAGAGCAATTTGCTCTGCTTCGGCGCGAGCTGGCGTTCATCAAAAGCGATTATCGCAACATTGTCGTTGCCTATTACATAGAAAACAAAAATGTTCGTGAGATTGCAGAATCGCTCTCGCTTTCCACAAACACGGTAAAGTCTCGACTTCTCCGTGCAAGAGAAATATTGAAAGAAGGTATGGATATGGCAAGAGAATTTGGTAAGCGTAGTTATAACCCCGAGAATGTTGCATTTTTTATGAACGGAATGGTGGGAAAAGGCGGCGAACCGTGGAATTATATTTCACGTTTGCTCTGTAAAAACAAAAAATAAGCACGATTATTCTATCCCAATAACCGTGCTTATTTG
>JAFUOH010000016.1 GCA_017482055.1 Clostridia bacterium | reverse complement strand
TACGCAAGAGACATATCGCGCTGTACCGCTAAAGTAAAAGCTTCCCGCCCCACCCCTGAGAGCGTCGGCGAAGCCATATAAAGCTTTTGCACAGCTTTTCTCGAAAAGCGCGTCTCCCATACCCAACCACCTCGCACTCGCCAAGATTCGAAGCATATATAAAAATATATGAAGAAATTTCTAATAAACTATTGCAATTTTCGATATAATGGTGTATAATAGGAGGTGCCGGTTGAAGTATTCGGGAAAAAGCGACAATATATGTACGCTTACCGAAGGAGTAACGCTCTCAGGTAAAGCTACCGTATACGGACGGCGCTCTGGAGAATCCGCGATAAGCGGTGCCGAAGGTGTTAATGCTCTCAGGCAAAAGGACAGAGATATAAATTAAACCCATTAATGGGCTTTTTTGTGTCATGCGTGTCGAGAATCTCCAAGTGCCAAATCGGCAGTGAATTATTTTTATGGAGGTCAATATGGACACGCTTTTATCTATTGTAAAGACCATTAACGCTTACCTCTCCGACTACATTCTCATCATCCTGTTGGTCGGTGTTGGTCTCTACTTCTCGATCCGTACCCGTTTTGTTCAGGTACGCTGCTTCGGTGAAGGTATGAAAAAGGTATTCGGCAACATTTCATTAAAGGGCGGCAAGCAGGAGAAAGGACTCAGCTCCTTCCAGGCGCTTGCTACCGCTATTGCGGCACAGGTTGGTACCGGTAACATCATCGGTGCCTGCGGTGCTATCCTTATCGGTGGCCCCGGTGCTATCTTCTGGATGTGGATCATCGCATTCTTCGGTATGGCTACCAGCTATTCCGAGGCGGTACTTGCACAAAAGACCCGCGTGACGGACGCAGACGGCGAAATACACGGCGGACCTGTTTATTACATCACCCATGCATTCAAGGGTAAGTTCGGCAAGTTCCTTGCAGGCTTCTTTGCAGTATCAACTTTCCTCGCACTGGGCTTCATGGGCAGCATGGTACAGTCCAACTCCATCGGCGAGACCTGTAACACCGCATTCGGTATCCCCACATGGGTAATGGGTATCGTCGTTACTCTTATCGCGGCTGTTATCTTCCTCGGCGGTGTTAAGAGACTGGCTTCCGTAACCGAGAAGATAGTTCCCGTTATGGCGCTTATTTATATCGTAGGTTCTATCATCATTATCATCGCACGCATCCGGTACATCCCCGAAACCTTCGCAATGATCTTCAAGTACGCATTCGTTCCCAATGCCCTCCTCGGCGGCGGTATCGGTGCTGCGCTTAAGAACGCGATCAGCCAGGGCGCAAAGCGCGGCCTCTTCTCCAACGAAGCAGGTATGGGTTCCACACCTCACGCTCACGCACTCGCAAACGTTAAGACTCCTCACGATCAGGGCGTAGTTGCAATGATCGGTGTGTTCATCGACACCATCATCGTGCTCAATATGACCGCTATCGTTGTTATTTCCACCTTGTATGCAGGTGACGGTCCGCTTGCGCTCGATCCTACCGGCGTTACTGCGGCACTTGATAAGACCAACATGGCGCAAGTTGCATTCGGCAGCATCTTCGGTACCAACATCGGTAACGCATTCGTAGCGATCTGCCTGTTCTTCTTCGCATTCTCCACCATTCTTTCCTGGAATTACTTCGGTAAGGTCAACATCAATTACCTCTTTGGTAAGAAGGCTGCTATCCCCTACACCATCATCGCGCTGGTATTCATTTTCCTCGGTTCTATTCTCTCCAACGACCTCGTTTGGGAGCTCACCGACATGTTCAACCAGCTCATGGTCATACCCAACGTAATCGCAATGTTCGCCCTCGCCGGCATGGTAGTCAAATCCTCCAAGGAAATGACAAATGAAAATATTCTGAAATAACAGACAGACGGCTTAGAGATCACGAGAGCAAACTTGTTTGCGTATAAGAATTACGCGCTTTCTTGAAAGAAAGCTGTGTAAAGAACTTAAAAAGGCTTCGCCGAGTTCCGCAAAAGGAGCTCGGCGGAGCCTTTTATAAAGCTTTTGCACAGCTTTTCTCGAAAAGCGCGTTCTCCTATACGGAAACGAGTCTGCACTTTTAAACCCTAAGCTGCCTGTCTGTCATTTCAGCACATTACCGATTCGGCAGCTGATTGGATGGCTTTGACTTTCTTTACCACTGCGTCGAACTGCTCCGGGGTGAGGGACTGGGGACCGTCGCAGAGGGCGTTGGCTGGGTCGTTGTGAACCTCTATCATGACGCCTTCCGCTCCGCATGCCGCTGCTGCCATCGCCATGGGAAGCACCAGACTTGCCTTACCGCAGGCATGGCTGGGGTCGATAATGACGGGCAGATGGGTGAGCTCGTGAAGCACGGGTACGGCAGAAATGTCAAGGGTGTTGCGTGTCTTGGTCTCAAAGGTACGGATACCGCGCTCACAGAGGATGACATTCTCATTACCGCCTGCCATGATGTACTCGGCGCTCATAAGCAGCTCTTCAATGGTGCTGGACAGACCACGCTTTAAGAGTATCGGCTTCCTTGTACGTCCGAGCTCCTTCAAGAGCTCGAAGTTCTGCATGTTTCTCGCGCCGACCTGGATAACGTCAACGTCCGCGAACAGGTCAAGATGGGACGCGTCCATGATCTCGGTGACTATCGGCAGACCGGTCACCCGCTTTGCTTCAAGCAGGAGCTTGATTCCGTCGTTTCTGAGTCCTTGGAAAGCGTAGGGGGAGGTACGGGGCTTGAATGCACCGCCGCGAAGCAGTTGTGCGCCCGATTTTTTGACCGCCTCGGCGACGGCGATGATCTGAGCTTCGCTCTCGATGGAGCAGGGACCCGCGATGAAGGTGAAGCCTTCTCCTATTTTAACGTCACCGTTTACCGAGGGGACAGTGACTACGGTGTCGTCGGGATGGAACTTGCGGTTGGCGCTCTTGTAAGGCTCGCTGATACGCTTTACGCTCTCAACGATATCAAGACCCGCGATGGTGTCGATATCAATATGCGCGGTGTCGCCCACAAGCCCGAGAATGGTCTGAAAATGACCGCGGGTTTCGTGAACCGTTACGTTCTGTGTTTTTAAAAATTCGATGAGCTTTGCGAGTCTTTCTTCACTTGCCTGATTTTTAATTACTACTACCATTTTTGTGTTCTCCTTTTGGATACTTTTATAAATTTGTTTCCCTCGCCGAAAAAAGAAACGCTCCGCAGTGATCTTTCACTACGGAGCGGAATTGTTTTTCCGAAGATATTACCGAGACCTGTTATCGCTCGGTGATAAACTCTTTTTCGCAGCAAAAATCACTATTACTTTTTTTGGTAAAATAAAAGTAATAGAAATAATATGCAGCTGCAAAATTACGAGTCATCATTGTTAATTATCTTCCTTTTTCACGGTTTGCGAAAACTTTATCTTATTATATCACTAAAGCCGCGGCTTGTCAATCTGTATTTTTCACCAATCATCAGCAAATTTACAGCCGCGCCATTGGGCATCTTGCCGAATCAGTCCACCTGCATCTGCTCAACAGTGGAAACTGCGCGGTGAAGCTCCTCGATGTACGTGCGGTCAAGGTCGGTAAGACGGTAGGAGCGCTGATAGACCAATATATCCCTGTAGCTGTAGTCCGCGTCGGACACGCGGCGCTGTACGAGACCATAGCGATCCAGCATTCTCTGCGGTATGGGCGACACCCACATAAAGGTATCGGGAATACCTGCCAGCAGCTCGAATTGACTGCCGCGCTCAACCACATAGATACGCTTATTGGAGTTTTCGATGTTCTCCATACGCTTTGCTTCAAGCGTAGGAAGCGAGGGCACAGAGGTATCGCCGTGCAGTATCTCCACCGAATCCGCAAAATCAGCGAGTGTCAGCACGGGCTTCGCCGCAAGGGGATTATTTTTTGACATCACGGCTATGTATTTGAACTGCCACACAAGCTCGCTTTTTAATTCCTTTTCCCGCAGAAGTCTTGTAAAATATGGCTCGAACACATCACGGAAGCGTATAATAGCCAAATTGTAGTTTGACTGCGTGAT
Source organism: Clostridia bacterium (assembly GCA_017482055.1). Taxonomy (GTDB): domain Bacteria; phylum Bacillota; class Clostridia; order Oscillospirales; family CAG-272; genus Flemingiibacterium. The sequence goes on along the minus strand of JAFUOH010000016.1, from coordinate 7,789 downwards.
GTTCGAGATAGCCTCCATGGAGTTTGTTTCGTTATAGCGTATCTCTATCTCCTTGTCCCTCTCCAACCGCTTTACGAAATTGGTAAAGCCGTATGCCATGTAGCTGCCGCGGGGGATGGATATACTGAAGGTCTGCTTTGTGTCGGGCGAGCTTTTGTAGATTGATTCAAGCTCATCTATCTGGGCAAGGATGCGCTTGGCATACACAAGGAACTCCTCACCCTTTTGTGTGGGAATGATTCCCTTTGAAGTGCGCTTGAAGAGCGTGATGCCGAGATTATCTTCAAGCTCGCGAATCGCCTTGCTGAGGTTGGGCTGACCCATAAAGAGATTCTCTGCCGCCTGAGTTATGGAACCGGTTTTTGCGACCTCAACGGCATATTTAAGATGCATGATATTCACTTTATCCGCCGCCTTTCCATTAAATTATTTTATTCTTTGCTAAAATATCGCGCGATAGCCTCGATTATATAAAGTGAAGCTTTTCCGTCACCGTAGGGGTTTTTCGCCGATGCCATACGGTCATATTCCGCCTTATCGGAAATAAGTAGCTCCGCCTCGGCGATTATTCGGTCGGTATCGGTGCCGATGACCTTTACGGTACCTGCTTCCACAGCCTCGGGACGCTCAGTCTCGGTACGAAGCACCAGCACTGGCTTGCCGAATGAAGGCGCTTCTTCCTGTATGCCGCCCGAGTCGGACATTATGAAGAATGATTTCGAGAGCATATTATGCATATCCGCCACGTCTACAGGATCTGTAAGCGTAATGCGCGGATGGTTATCAAGCAGTGGGAACACCACGTTTCTGACAGCGGGGCTGAGGTGTACGGGATAAACGAATCTCAGCTCGGGATGCATCTCCGAAAGTTTAAGTATTGCGCGGCAGATGTTCTCGATGCCGCCGTTTTGATTTTCACGGCGGTGCGCGGTAACGGTGATAACCTGCTCGTTATCAAAATCTATTCCCCGAAGTTTTTCGTCTGCGAACATATATCCCGGCTTTACGGTATATGCAAACGCATCAAGCGCAGTATTACCCGTGACAGTGACATTTTCGGTGACTGCCTCCCGTGCAAGCTGTGTGCGATTGAGCTCGGTAGGCGCAAAGTGCAGCGTCGCCAGCTTTGTGGTCAAGTTGCGGTTGATCTCCTCGGGATAGGGAGAATAACGGTCGTAGGTGCGCAGACCCGCTTCCACATGTCCCACGGGGATCTTCGCATAAAACGCGGCAAGCGCTGCGGCAAAGCTTGTAGTGGTATCACCATGCACCAGCACGATATCCGGCTTAGACTCGGCGAGCACCGACTCAAGTCCCATTATAACGTCTGCAGTGATACCCGTAAGTGTCTGCCCGCGCTTCATGATATTAAGATCATAATCGGGCTTGACGCCGAAATATTCCAGTGCGGAGTCAAGCATTTCACGGTGCTGTGCGGTAACGCACACGATGCTTTCGCATCGCGAGTCCGCCTCCAGAGCTTTGACAAGCGGGCACATTTTGATAGCCTCGGGACGTGTTCCGAAGACCGACATTACACGGATCATCAGTATAATCTCCTCTTATTTGTGTATTTTATTCGTTTCAAGCCGCTCCATCACATCGGCATAAGCGATGCGGAACAGCTCCTCCGCGCGTTCCTGCTGCCCCGTAAGGTCAAGGTAAGCAAACAGCGCCTCCATTCCCGTAGCTCGGCGATATTCCGCCGCCGACGCGCTCTTTGGGATGGCGATGCCGTGTGCGTTTCTTCCGCGCTTATATATATACTCCTCATCCTCGGTAAGGTGAGGCATCAGTCTATCCACTCCCGCACTCTGTGCGGTAGCGCGCACAAAATCCAGCGCCATTCGGCTGAGTGTGCCTCCGTCGGCAACCCCCAGCGACACAAGATATCTGCGCACCATCACCTCCAGCACCGCATCGCCGAGATATGCCAGCGTTGCGCCGCCCAGTGAATCTGCAAATCGGTTATCCATAAAACGTTCACTTTCACAAATATTCTGTTATATTATCATCTATTATATCACACATTTTCCAACTTTTCAATACATTGCGTGAAATTTGTGGCTAAGATGGAGAGCGTGCGTATGGGGGAACGAGAATCCTATAAAGTTCTTTGCACAGCTTTCTTTCAAGAAAGTGCCTTCTCCTCCCCCAACTCACATGATCACAACATACCTCCGCAGGATACGACGGGGTATACTGCCGAGATGAGCGGTTACCCGGATGAGAACATCGAGATAACGAGCGATCAGGCGAAGCTCGGCAGTAGAGACCGAGGAGCCGAATTCGGCAGCTTCGATGGCGGAGATGACGGGCACAAAATCCGACCCGAGCATGTCACCAATAAGGTCGTTGACACGTGCCGCAAACTCACTTTGAGGCTCGCCTGCACGTGGCGTAAGACGTTCGAAGCGAAGCAGCTTCATTATACGCTCACCAAGTTCAAGTGCGGCAGTAAGCCGCTCTTCGCCGTCAAAATCGCCATCGGCGGCACATTTTATAAGTGCTCGCAGACGAGCCGCGGCTGAATCGAAGCGGTGCTTGATCATCAACAGCACGATCGCAAGCGCGGCGAGGATCACTACGGCAATAATAACACCTGCGGCTATCGGACGGCGCGTGTCGGCGGGCGCCTCGGGAATATCGACTGCTGCTTCGGTGGTCGCATTATCCGAGGAAATTGTGATCTCGGGTGCGGCGACTGTTTCGGTGACCTCGGGCTCGACCTTGGGAGTGAAATAATCCGTGTCCTCGGGCTCGGGATCATCGGGGGGCACGATATCCTCCTGCTCCGTCACATAGGGCGCGGTCGCCTCATAGCGTACCCAACCGTAGTAGTCGTAGTACACCTCGATCCACGCGTGAGCGTTTTCGTCAAGAACGAGCGCGCGGTAATCGCCTACCGCCGCCTCGTCGCGGGATTCAACAAAATTCTGCGCAATGTATCCGTCGGCATAGCGTGCGGGAATACCTGCGGCACGCAGAAGCATAACTGCGGCGGTGGCGTACTGCACGCAGTAGCCCTCCTTGGTGTCAAAGAGAAAGGTTTCGGCAGCGTTCAGATACTTGCGCTCCGAGGACGGAGACTTCGGCTCTAAGGTATATACCATGTTCTCCGACAGATAGTCTATGACCGCCTCAACAATACGATGCCTGCCCGTATAAGATGAAGCGTTTCGGCGCAGGCTGAGATTTGCCTCCTCGGCGATCCTGTTAATAAGCCACTCGAAGCGCTCGGAGCCCTCGCAGGGCGAGAGATAGTTGTCGTATACGTACTCATAGTAAAGCGGAAGGTTGTCCATAAGCGCATCCACTCGCAGACGTTCCTCCTCGCTCATTCTGTAGGCATAGCGAAAAGCGAGTGATTCAAGAGGGAAGATGTAGTTACCCGACACTGTCGTGATGTTTTCATTTGAAACGGATATTGGATAAACCAAAGAAGATGTTGGATCAGATGTTGATGAGAGGTAGTACTTCATATTTGACTTGGCAAAGAGACGGTCGTACTCGGCACGAAGCTCATCCTCCGAAGCACCGTTTCCGCGCATTTCGCGAAGCGGACCTATGATCGTGTACTGATCGGCATAGTAACCCACCAATGTTGCGATGTTCTTCGCCATCTCCTCCGTCGGTGCAAGACCTAATTGTGCCAAAACAGTGTAGGAGTCCACAAAAATAAAGGTACTGCTGTCAAATATCCCGTCGTAGTAGTTGGAATAGTCAAATGTATGACGCTCGTCGCTTCCGTGCTTGAGCAGACCTGTGCGCTGATCGGTATAGGAGGGCAGAAATACGTCATTGCCAAGATAGGACAGCTTTTTTATATGTACGGGAGCGTTTATGTATCCGAAATCGGTACGGGCGGAATATTTTCTTCCCTCGGGAATGGTCACGAGATTTGGATCGAGAGCGTACAGCAGTTCATAGGTGAGAAGCTCTGCACTGAATCCACTGCCAAAGATCTTTCGGTATTCGGCTATGTGCGAATAAGACGCAGTGTGCCAGCTGTCGCCGCTGTAATCCCGTCCTACCCATGAGCGCAGATAGATGGGGATGTTAACATCTGTCTGCACATCAAAAATACGCTCACCGTCGGCTTCCCGCTCCTTCGCCTCAGTCACACGCGAGGACACCCCCGATGTACCGAGGAAAAACAGTCCCGACGGTGCGGGAGCGTGACCGCCCACCACGGCGGAAACGTAGTCCTCCGCTCTGTGCGCGGGCTCGGAGATATTTGGAATGTCGGGCATAGCGGTGTCAAGCTTCATCGGTACGGCAATAACGGCAAGTGCCGCCAGTGCCGCGGCAAGTCCCGTGAATCCGCCAAGCTCACTGCCAACTCTGAGTGTATACGAAAGCTCGTCCTTTGCCGATGCCAAACGAGGATCGGTCCCAAGGGCACTGCCGACGGTTTTACGATTCACGAAAATATTATCGTATCCGGCCAGTGAAATAAGCCCGCACAGTGAGGCAAGCATAAGCGCAAAGCCGAAATTGTTGTCGCAGGCACCGAAATAGTGTATAAGCGTTGAGGCAAGCGCCCCCACAAACAGTATGGGCAGCAGTCTCACCCGCCGCAGAATACATATCACACAGATCGCCGAAAGGAGCACGGCGGCAAGCATGGCGGCAAGCTGTAAAAGCTCTGCTTCGCTGTATCCGGCGGTTTCAAGCGTTTTTGAAAGGTCGATAATATTGCCCGACGCGCCGCCGTACTCAAGTGCGTCAAGACGTTTGTTCCAAGCATTGTAAAGCGACACGCCGCAGCCGTAAAGCACGGCAAAAAAGCTCCCCTCGCGCAGTGCGAGAAACAGCACCAGCCCTCCGCACGCCGCGCCTCCCGCTGCAAGTCCATGCCGACCGGAAATCATAAGCGAAAAGACAAAGCACGCCGCGGCACAGGTGCCGAAAACCGTTCCGTATGCCGGTGCAAGCGCCAGAGAATCAAATATGAACCGACAGAGTCCATAAGCGCACATAAACGCAAGCAGGGCTCTGAAAATATATCCGAGCACCCGCAGCATGGCACTGCGGTTGTTTGTCTGCTGCCAGGGCAGCACCGAAACAGTATTTACGCCGTTTTGTTTCATAGTTATATCAAGTAATGAAAGTTAGCTTTATTTTTTAAAAATCTTTGCAGCATCAGTTACAGTATAGCCTGCCGCGGCAAGACGAGCCATCCACTCGCGGCAGCTGCGATCGTATTCGGGATCGGGCTCAAAAAGAGAGTCGGCAGTGCAGAGTATAAGCTCGGAACCCGCAGCATTTTTGTATGTATCGGCGATTGCCGCATATTCCGCGACCGCGGCATCGTCAAGGTACGGTGTCACAAGCACGGGAGCTGTTCCGACCGAATCCGAAAGACAGCCCGAAAGCAGAGCCGGCTGATGTTCACATGCACAAAGCGGCACTGCGGCAAAGCGGGGATATATTTCATCGAGATCTGCCGCCGAGCGCAGAATGAATGCCGTAGGGGCGTCGTTTTCCATGTACGCAAGCATAACGGAATTACCTGCCGAAAGCTCGCGTGTTACCGCAGCTATTGCCGCTTCCACCACAATATCCGCGTGACACAGATCGACTATGTCCGCCGATTCCGCCTTCGCACGCCGCACGGAAAATTTCTCATAATGCGGCTCAAGATCGCAGAGAATGATAACATCCGTCCCCTCGGCACGGGTATAATCTTTTACAATCAGCTCCTCAGACTTCGAAGAAAGCTTCCAATGGATACGCCGCACGCTGTCGCCTATTTCATATAGTCTTGTGTCGGCAGTATCGGCGCTGTTTCCTCCGAAGCCGCCGACAATTCGCGTTCCGTCAGGCATCGTCTTGATGTGAGCATGCCGAGGCAGCTCAAGCCTGCGCGCAAGCACGGATATATCCGCTCCGCACTCACATGGGATGCGTATGCGCACGGCATGAAAGAGATCGCACACATAAAGGCATTCCACCCCAACATGATACGCTCCCCGAAAGGCAAATTCCGCGGCTTCCTCTATTCTGCAGGAGCAAAACGGAAGCAGTGCCATGGTAAAATCCTTTGTCTCGCATCTCATTCCGCGTTTATCGGGCAGTGACATCCGCGCCGTTACAAACGCAAACGGCAGCGGGCATTTATTCGTAACGCAGACATAGAATCGCACGGTCGTATGCTTGTTTACGGTGGTTTCCGACGGACGGAATACCACGCGAATGCAGAGTCGTGCAAATATCAGCCACACCACCGTGGCGATTGGCAGAAACAACACAAACACAAACAGCATGTACGACACAGGACGGCGCAGTAGCTGAGCAAATATCAAAGACAGCACCAAAAACAGCGGATAAAGCAGCGCCTGCGCGGTAAACGTAACGGGCAGGCGGCTTAAAAGCTTACGCATAGTCAACGCTTCCCCTTGTAAGGAACAGGCACCGAGCGAAGTATTTCTTCGATGACCGCGCTCTCGGTGACATGACGAAGCCGTGCTTCATTTTTCAGTATCAGGCGGTGTCCCACCGACACGCGGAACATCTCATACACGTCCTCGGGGATGACATAGCTGCGTCGGTTCATGAACGCATACGCCTGTGCGAGCCGCTTTATGATAATTGAAGCGCGCGGACTTGCGCCCAGTGCCACGGCGGCATGTGTGCGTGTAGCGCCCACAAGCGTTACGAGATAGCGCAGTATCTCTTCATCTACACGTACATCGGTTACGAGTGCGCGCAGGAAGCTGACAAGCGATGCGCTGATAACAGGCTTCACTGCCGCACGGGTATCACGCTCACGGCGGGACTCTACTATGCGCATCTCCTCCTCAAGAGTGGGATAGCCCATGGACAGCTTGATGCCGAAGCGGTCAAGCTGCGCTTCGGGCAGAGGATATGTCCCCACAAAGCCCGAGGGGTTCTGCGTGGCAATCACCATAAACGGGTCGGGGATGTCGTAGGTATTACCGTCAACGGTGACACGCCCCTCCTCCATGGCTTCAAGCAGCGCGGACTGAGTTTTCGGTGAAGCGCGATTGATCTCATCGGCAAGCAGGACGTTGGTCATCACAAGTCCGGGCGTGAAATCAAACCGCTCTGCGGAGCGGTTGTAGATATTGAAGCCTGTGATATCCGACGCGGTGATATCGGGTGTAAACTGTGCGCGGCGGAACTCCAGTCCCGCACAGCCTGCAAGAGCGGAGGCAAGGGTAGTCTTTCCCACACCGGGGACGTCCTCAATAAGCACATGAGCTCCCGCAAACAATGCGGTGACGAGTAATGTCACCTCACGGTGCTTGCCCACGATCACCGTTTCGATCTCGGATGTCAGTCTTGCGGCGGCGGCATATGCCTTATCTGCTTCGATGTCCGCAAAGTGTACATCACTAAAAACCCGCGCTCGCGCGGCGTTTTCTGTGTTTTTATTGTTATTCATCATTTTTCCTTATTATTTTATTCACGGCGACATTATATGTCGCTTTACTACTCTAATTATATCACACCCCCTTCACCCGTGCAAGTCTATTGCGCCATTTTAATAATAATTTTACGAAATTTCGCCACACGCATGACACCGTTTGAAGAAAACTCAATAATTTTGAATTTGTGTGAGCAAAACTATTGACAAACACATAAATTAGGTATATAATAGAGGTACCAACAGCGAAAATTATCGTTTAGGTGTTAAATCCACTCGTAGGGGCGATTCACGAATCGCCCGTATCCCGACAATAAACAATACAGATAATAATTGTGTTTTTTGTTTGGTTAAACGGGCGATTCATGAATCGCCCCTACGGATGGCGGCAACTTA